>JAJZCR010000007.1 GCA_021851715.1 Planctomycetota bacterium | reverse complement strand
TCGGCCTGCCGCCCTTATTTAAACGCAATAAAACGACCCGTTGTCTCATATCTGCGGGTAACGCCTTTGGTCGCCCATGCACAAGTCAGCTTCAGTCAAGCGGTTTAGGACAACGCAACCCGCTCCTCCTGCCCAGTGGCCGGAAATTGACATGCCGCCTAAAATCCGATATCCTCACGGGTCTTTACCCAACCGCTGCTTTGGATAGCGCCAGCGACGGTGGAACGGGCGATGGAGATGATTGTGGCGCTGGAGTAAAGATACAAATTTGGAGCTTTCATGTCGGCAAATAAGAAACTAAAGTCGTCCAAAACCCGGGGACTTCCTGCTGGCCAAAAGGCCCGCCGGTCCGGTGCCCGGGCCGCCGCCAAGGCCAAACGCCAGCCGGCGAGGCAGCGGGTGTCCAGCGTGCGCAAAGCCGCATCGCACCCGAAGGTGACCAAGTTGGCCGCAAAATCCAAAGGCCATGCCCGGGCAGCCTCCGTCATCAAGCCCCTTAACGCTCCAGCCAAGGTGCTGGGAAAAAACACCAACACCCCGGCACCTAAACTTTCCAAGGCGGAACTGGAACACTTTCGCACGCTTCTGCTGGAAAAACGCCGGGAGATTCTTGGCGATGTGGGCTCCATGGAAAACGAAGCTTTCAAAAGCCAGGACAATCATTCCTCCAGCCCCATGCACATGGCGGATGTCGGCACCGATAATTTTGAGCAGGAATTTACGCTCGGCTTAATCGAAAGTGAACGCCAACTGCTGCGGGAAATTCAAGAGTCGTTGAATCGCATTGATCAGGGTACCTATGGCGTATGCGTGGCCACCGGCAAACCCATCGGCAAAGCCCGTCTGGAAGCTAAACCGTGGGCCAACTACTGCATTGAATATGCACGGATGCTGGAACAGGGCCTGATCACATCAGCAGATGAATCCCATGCGTCCGAGGAAGACACTGAAGAGGAAGAAGCCTAAACATCGCTCACGCCCAGTTACACCATGATGGCGCGAAGATTTCGAGCGCGAGCGGGATGGATATCCGCGCAATTCTGTAACCGGCGAACACCGCCGGCGGCCGAGATCACATTGCGTACAACATCGCCACAAGCCGATTAAAAATCGCCTCTAAAACGATTCCACCTGCTTCGCCGCATGGCACGGCCTGCGTGTGCTGCCGGCCCCCGCTACAGCCCGATAACCTGTTTTATAAAAAATAAGCAGATTTCGCATCAAAATCCACCGACGCGCGTTTATCCTTGAGTACGTCAGGCTTGCGTTACAGCAGTGGCCGATCTGTTCCATCGGCCTGAGGGTTGCCTGGCCAGGAGTGAATACAATCGGTGGAAGACGCTTGCGCGCTCCCAACGCGATACCAGCACAAGGTACCTTTTTATGAAGAATCGTGGTTTTACGCTCATTGAAATGTTAGTGGTTATCTCCATCATCGCCTTGCTTATTTCCCTGCTGCTGCCGGCTTTGGCATCCGCCCGGCAAAGTGCCCAACAAATTGTTTGTGCCAGCAATATGCGAGAACTAGGCCAGGCGCTTCAAGAGTACCTGGTCACAGACCAGGGATTTTTCCCGCCTGACGGCTTGATTTTTCCACATGCAGTGAACTATCCACCCTACGTGGGCACAACCACCGGAACTTTCTGGAGTAACCAGCAGGACTGGCGCCTGCAGGCCGGCATTCTCTACAACCAGCTCAATGGCTCGCTGGCCCAGATGAATACCGCTGCTCCCTATACCATTTCTCCCACGTCCACAACGCCTGCCCCCGGCAGCCCGCCACCGCTGAATCCGCGTTATGCCAAGATCTTTATGTGCCCATCGGATAAGGGCAACCGCAGTTCCACGACCGCGTTAACCATGGGACCCAGTGCCCTTCCCGGCTGCGGCGAAATCAACGTAGGGCCGGCCGCCACGGGTGGTTATTGGAGTTATTCGGTTAATTCTCTGGTCAACTCGCAGTCAGCCACACTGGCCACCATCTACCCACCGGCAACATCGGGCGGCGATCCTTCTACGCCGTGGACCTACCCACTGCGGGCAGCCGCCATTCAAAACAACGAGTTCGCCGTGTTTATCGAGGAATCCGCTCTGCTTTCCAATTTTAACGATGAGGTGTTGGATCCTCCCGCCTTTAATGGAGGCGATCATCTCAGTTCCCGCCACAATGGCCAAGGCAATATCGGTTTCCTTGATGGCAGCGTGCAAAGCGTTCCCGCGGTGGAATTCAACAACGCCCCATCGGCCACCGGTGGCGGCACGTACTCTCTGCAATCGGCGATGCAATATCCGATCACCCGCTGGTTTATTCCGATATTGCCGTGAACGATCAACTCGTGCTCTGTCACAGCGGCCATTGGGAGTTGACGGGAGGCTCACTGGCCGCGGACGCGAAGTGGGGAGGACCGCGTATGGGTACATACGCCGACGACAAGCGACAGAACCCCTGGGCCGCATGGCCCCCGCCCACAGGGTTGGCCTGCGACCGGCCATCTGCGGCGTCGCAGCGGCTCGATGGGTTTGCCAACCCGGTTCTGGCCCTTGGCTTCTGCATCTGATCGCTCGCAGACCCATCAAATCTCAATTGTAGCTGTGACAGAGCACTAGATGTAGATCAATTTTTACGATAAACTAGCGCCGTATGGAAATAAAGCCCCGTCCAAACCACGCTATTTACATCCGAGCGCTGCGGCAGATGTCGGCGGAGGCCAAACTGCGAAAGGTCTTTGAATTATCGGCATTCACCAAATCGCTGTTCCTCTGCGGACTTAGGCGGAGGTTTCCGGAACAAAGCGAACAGCAACTTCGCGGCACCATGCTCAAGCGGTTGGAAAAATGTCACAACAGGCGTTATTGAAGCGGGTAACCGCTTTTTTGGGGCGGGCCGGGATTGCCTATATGGTCACCGGATCCGTGGTATCGAGCATGCAGGGCGAGCCGCGAGCGACTCACGACATTGACTTGGTTGTGAGGATTACACCATCGGCGGTTGGAAGCCTGATGGCCGCATTCCCACCGCCGGATTTCTATCTCGACCAGGAGGCGGTACTCGCGGCCATTGACCAGCGAAGTATGTTCAACCTCATCGAATTGCGGGAGGGGGATAAAGTTGATTTTTGGTTGCTTACCGACGAGATCTTCGACCAATCGAGGTTCGCCCGACGGCAAATGTGGGACCTGGATGGTGAGGCTATTGCGGTATCGCAGGCGGAGGACACCATACTGATGAAGCTCCGCTGGGCGCAGATGTCCGGCGGCAGTGAAAAGCAGTTTGTGGATGCGCTGCGTGTTTATGAAGTGCAATTCAATCATTTGGATATAAATTATCTGCGCGAATGGGTGGACAAGCTGGGAATCAGGGATCTTTGGGTTCGCTTGGAAAAGGAAGCGCAGATCATTGTTTGACAGTCCGGCTGGAAACGGCGGGGCAATTGAAAAAAAATGGGTTGGCCCGCGGCGATGGTCCCTTGGGACTGGGGCCTACTACGGGCTATTTTCGACGGCGTGAAACCGTCTCCTGATCAGTGGATATTCCGCCCCCTCGGTGCCGCCCGAACACCCGATGGTTTATTTGAATGTTGCCGCACGCAATTATGGACAGGAACAGTGCAGCATCACAGCAATTTTCCGTTGTAGGGTTGCTTCGCTGCCGGGCACGTGTAGCACGTCACACTCGCTGCCCAGGATAAACGGATGGTGGGCAATGTTGGCCGCAGGCTCGGCAATAAACACCGCCGCGGCACCCGCCTATGCGAGCCGCGTGACCATGCCACTTTGAATATGGATGCAATTTCTGTCCATACCGAGATCTCCTTGAAGCCGCCGCGTCCACCCCAGCCAGATTCCTGTTTGGCATTACACCGGCGCGGTCCGGCGGCGAGCCGAATCACCCAGTGGTATCGTCTTATACGTACTTGCTTCCTGCGGCGTAATTTTATGCTGCCGATTGGGAAAACTTCCCGGCTTACGCGGATGCAAATCCGGTGCGTCCGCCCCATCCTGCCGCCGCAATACCTGGTAGTACTGGTTGCGCTGGGCGGGAATCCAGCCGGCATCGCGGATCAACCGGCATATTTGTTCTTCGCCAAGGCAATACGTGGTTCCCGCACTGCTGACCACGTTTTCTTCCATCATCACCGAACCCATGTCGTTGGCCCCGAAGTACAGGGCCAACTGTCCAATTTTCGGTCCCATCGTCACCCAACTGCTTTGCATGTTGGTAAAATTATCCAGATACAGCCGGGCCAGGGCCAACATCCGCAGATATTCGTGGGCGTCAGCCAGGCGCACCGTCCGGCCATCGTCAAATTCATACGGCTTGCCGGAATCCGGAGTCCATTTGCGTTTGCGGTCCAAGGGCGTGTTATCCGGCTGATATGTCCAATGAATAAACGCGGTGTAATGAGCCGGGGCATTGGCCAAGGCCCAGTCCTGCCGCTGCCGCAGCCGGGCCAGATGGTCCAGCCGATCTTCAATGGTTTCAATATGCCCGATCAGCATGGTGGCGCTGGTATGCATGCCCAGGCGATGGGCCGCGCTCATCACATCCAGCCAATCTTCGCCGGAGCATTTTCCCGGCCCAATGCGGCGGCGCACGCGATCGGAAAATATCTCCCCTCCGCCGCCCGGCACGGTCGCCAAACCCCACTCCTTGAACTTCTCCAGCAGGTCCAGCACGGGCATATTGAAAAACCGCGAGAATTCCACAAACTCCGGCGGACTGAAGGCATGTATATGCACCGCCGGAAAATGCTGCTTAATACCCTGGAGTAAATCCTGGTAATAGCTCAGTGGCAACGCCGGATTCATCCCCCCTTGCATGAGAATCTGCGTGCCGCCCAAAGCGACGAGCTCCCGAATTTTCTGATAAATAACCTCCCGATCCAACGTATACGCATCGGCGGCGCCGGGGTCGTTGCGCTTAAAGGCGCAAAACGTACAGCGGGCCGTACAAATATTGGTATAGTTGATGTTGCGGTCAATGACATAGGTGCGATAATCTTCCGGATGCCGCCGCGATGCTGCAGCAAATGCCCACCGCCCCAAATCCGGCAGAGCGGCGTGATGATAAAGTTCCAGAAACTGGCCATCGGTCATGCGTTGTTCGCCGGCGACAATGGCGTGAATATCAAACGAGGGCTGGCAGCACGTGGGACCATCCAGCGGAGGAATCAAGGATTGCACATCAAAAACCATGAATTTTTCACACCCTTTTTGTCAACTGCCATTACCTGCACCGCGCCACCATTGCAGTAATTATAATGACTAACTTTGTAATGGGGCAAACGCAGCCGGACCCGCTGGTGCAGGCACGCTGGGCCAACCGCACCATGTTGCCCGATTCACGCAGCCGCCCAATGCTGTAATTTGCATGAAGGTTACTTACCGGGATCGCAGCGCCACGTTGCCCATGGCTTCACCGGAGCCAATCACCACGGCACCCATGCGATATGGAGCAAAGGCCTGGCAGGCCGAGGCTATCGGGAAAAGATTGTACTGTACCAGCCGGCGTTTCCCGTCGGCCACATGCCAGTCATAACGAATGAGATTAATGCGGAATGTGGCACCGACTTTGGGTTGTGGCGCGAGCACCCGCAAAGGCCTGGGCAAATGGGCCAATGGAATTTTTACCACCAGCGTCCACACGGTCTGGCCGCGGAACGTGCTCTGGCCCGGCAGAACAGCCAATCCGGAAATTTTGCAGGGGATCAAGCTGAACGGATAGGCAAAGTCTATTTTGCCGTTGGCACGCGGTTGGGGTGGAGCCGCGGCGCGATGCCAGCATTCATAAGTCCGGCCGTTGGGGGCCATGACAACTTCCAGAAAATTAGTGCCATTTTGAGCTTTGGATGTATCCAGCCACAGTTCTGCCGCATCGTGTCGCCACAGATCAGCGCGGTTGGCGTGCGGCTGGTACCACAAGCCGTCCCCACTGCATATAAATGCGGCATACAGCGCATCATGCCGCACCGCCGTGGCCACACGGGTAACCCCGTAAAGCCGGGAATGTCCCGGAGCCGGAGTAAGCTTTCGCCACGTCATGGCTTGCCAGACCGGGCTGGTCACGGGATTCACCATTAACTTAGCATGAAGCACCGGCGCATAAATAGTGGTAACGTAGCCACCGTGGGCTTTGGGTGAAGCTGAACCGGTCGCCGCGGAACTGTCTTTACAGCCCGGCCAAATAGATACCAGCGAGATAGCCAAAGCCGCCACGCCAAATACCTTGAAAGTAGTTAATCCTGAAAACTTCAAAACACACCTGTCGCTTCATGCGATCCACGCAACCACAACGACCATCCTGGAATTGAGATACTTCTTGCTCAGTAAGGTTCCGGCCGCACACGTCAATTATATCCAATCACTTTCGGCCTGGACCATTCATTACTGGGGACTCCAGCCGCTGCCTCCGAATAAACGTCTATCTTACTCCTTAACCATAGGGCCATGCAATCCTATTTTAACATTAGTGTACGTCAAATCCAGCCGCTACCCAGCCTAAGACACCAAGCTATTAAGAGTTGCTAAAATCTCCTAATTAACCGTGGTAACAAGCTGCGGGCTCATTTCGCTGGAATGGCCTGGAAACGCCCGGGAGTGGGGATCAATGAAAGCTTTGGCAAAATTTGCCGCAGTAGCCGCTTCCCCAAATCCGGTGACAATTAACTTCAATTTACCATCAAAGCTGGCAACATCGCCAGCGGCAAAAATCCCTTTCTGGCTGGTTTGCATTTGCGAATTAACCATAATGGAATTGCCTTTAATTTCGAGGGGCCAGTCCTTAATGGCTCCCAGAGAGCTAATAAAGCCCACCTGCACCAAGATCGCATCCACGGGCAGCGTTTGCTCTTCCTGCGTCTGATTGTTGACTATAAGAGCGCCCGTAATCTTATTATCGGCACAAACCAGGTCTTTTAATTCCCAAAATGTTAAAATTGGGGTTCCGCCGCCTAAAACTTTATTGACACTGTCTTCATGCGCCCGAAACTGATTGCGGCGGTGTATGATGGTGATGGCCCCCGCCACGCCGTGCAAATTCATAGCCCAATCCAGCGCCGAATCCCCTCCGCCGATGATCAAAAGCCGCTTGCCCGCAAAATCCTCTTTCGACCTCACCGAATAATACACCCCTCGACCCTCCCATGCCGCCGCGGATGCCACGGGCACTTTTCTCGGTTGAAACGCCCCAGACCCGGCGGCAATAAGCAGCGTCTTGGTATAATGCTCGGCCCGATCCGACGAAAGCACCCAGCAATCGTGGGTCTCATCGCGCTTAAGGCCCTTGAGCGTTTCGGAAAGATGCACCTGGGCACCGTGTTGCAATCCCTGCTCCATCAGGTCTTTCACCAGATCCCGCGCAATGACCTTGGGAAAACCGGCAACATCGTAAATAAACTTTTCCGGATATAAAGCCGCCAATTGCCCGCCAAGCTGATCCAGCGAATCAATTATTTTGGTGCGCATCTGCCGCAGACCCGCATAATAGGCCGCGAAAAGTCCCACCGGCCCTCCGCCAATAATGGTAAAAT
Organism: Planctomycetota bacterium; assembly: GCA_021851715.1. Lineage (GTDB taxonomy): Bacteria > Planctomycetota > Phycisphaerae > WQYP01 > WQYP01 > JABEVA01. Next base: position 63,785 of record JAJZCR010000007.1, on the reverse strand, counting down.
CGAAAATATCCGCTGTGGCCGCCATATACGTTCTGTCCTTTTTATCTGCAATGACGTTTCATTGATCCAAGGCAATGATTGTAGCAGGTTTCCGCGCGGCGCAAAGAGAGCGAGGGTCCTGAGATTTTGTGCCCGGCGCGTCGTTACTCACTGGAATGAGCCACGATGGATTGGACCATGGGGCAGAATGGCAGCAGCGGCCCCGGCGCACCGCACAAGATCGGATTTTAACTTTGACCTGGCCCACTTCCCCGGCCACTGGGATAACCGGCGAAAGTGTCTTATCATGTTGGATCTGGCGTCACGGTGCGTGGCGCGGGCGCAGGGCCAAACGCACTGTCTTAACGGAGTTCCAATAGCAGCATGACCACACCTGAAACTAAACCCAGCCTCCCGGCCGAGCCGGCCGCCAGGGACTACAAGCACACCCTGAATCTGCCACGGACTAATTTTGACATGAAGGCGAACCTGACCCAGCGCGAACCATCCATCCTGGCCCGCTGGGAAACCCACCATGAGTATGAATCTCTGCGTCAACGCCCTCATCCCCTGGGAAAATGGGTGCTCCATGACGGCCCGCCATACGCCAATGGCGATATTCACACCGGCCACCTGATTAACAAAGTCCTCAAAGATATTATTGTGCGCTTTCGCAACATGCAGGGCTGGGATTCACCGTATGTACCGGGCTGGGATTGCCACGGGCTGCCGATTGAAAGTGCCGTCCAGAAGGAACTGGGGCCGAAAATGCGGGAGCTTTCTCCGGCGCAGATCCGCCAGCACTGCCGCGATTACGCCATGAAGTTTGTCCGGATTCAGTCCGCTTCCTTTCAGCGGCTGGGCATTCAGGGAGATTTTAAGCATCCCTATTTGACCTTGGATCCGCGTTATGAAGCAGGCGTGGTAGAGGTATTGGCGGAGCTGGTCAAAAATAATCTGGTCTATCGGCAGCGCAAGCCGGTGCACTGGTGTACAACGGATCAGACCGCACTGGCCGAGGCGGAACTGGAATACGCCCCGAAAAAAGATACGTCCGTGTATGTGCGTTTTCCGCTGTGCGTAACGGCCGACACCTGGCCCGCCGCCTGGGGGCCCGTACCGGCCGCCGCGAATTTGCTCATCTGGACCACAACTCCATGGACGCTGCCGGCGAACCGGGCCGTGGCCGCGGGCCCCAGGCATGAATACGTATGCGTGCGCCAGGCGGATGGCGGAGAACCGCCGCTGATTCTTGCCGCCAAACTGGCCGAGTCAGTACTTCAGTTGGCCGGCCGCACGGCCTGCCAAATATCCGCGCCGGTAACCGGGGCAGACTGGTGCGCCCTTCGGCCATCCTATCGCCACCCCCTGGAGAGCACGCGGACCCAGCCTGTGGTTTTGGCCGATTATGTCACCCTGGAAGATGGCACGGGCCTGGTACATACAGCACCCGGCCATGGGCTTGAGGACTACCAGACGGGCCGCCGCGAAAATCTGGAAATTTATTGTCCGGTGCTGGCCAATGGAAAATATGATGATTCCGTGCCGGAGTTTTTGCGCGGCCAGAGCATCTGGCAGGCCAATGCGATATTGGTGGAGTTTTTGCAAGCCCATCATCTGCTCTTCCATCAGGCGGAAATCGACCACAGCTACCCCCACTGCTGGCGGTGTCATAAGCCCACTATTTTCCGTGCCACTGAGCAATGGTTCGTCCGGGCGGGCGGCACCGGTCCGCTGATGCAAAGCGCCCGCCGTTTCGTGGAAGAGGTCACCTGGATTCCGGCCTGGGGCAAAAATCGAATTGTGGGCATGCTGGAAAGCCGGCCTGACTGGTGCATTTCCCGGCAGCGCTGGTGGGGAGTGCCAATCCCGGCATTTTTTGACCCGCGAGGCAACATTCTGCTTTCTGAAAAATCACTGCGTCACATCGCCAATTATTTTGGCACCCACGGTGCCGACTGCTGGTACCAGCATTCGCCGCAACAAATTCTCGGCGGCGATACGTGGATCGATTCCGCTATCACCCCGGATGGCCAGGCAGTGAGCAATTTCACCTTTAAGACCTCGGAGCTGCGCCAGGGGGCGGACATCCTGGATGTATGGTTTGAATCCGGCGCTTCTCATCGCGCGGTGCTCAACGAAACCCATCCGGAACTGGGATATCCGGCAAACCTGTACCTGGAAGGCTCAGACCAGCATCGCGGCTGGTTTCAGGCCTCGTTGCTGGAGGCAGCCGGTTACCGCCAGGAGCCGCCGTTCCGGCAGGTGCTCACCCACGGTTTTATTGTGGATGCCCAGGGTCGCAAAATGTCCAAAAGCCAGGGCAACGATATTAAAGTGGTCGATGCCTTGAAAGAAAACGGCGCAGACGTGCTGCGGCTGTGGGTTTGCAGCGTTGACTATCAGCACGATATGCCCTGTTCCAAAGAACTTTTCGCCCGCACGGGCGAAGCTTACCGGAAGCTGCGCAATACCATTCGCTACCTGCTGGGCAACCTTTTTGACTTTGACATCACGCGCGACGCGGTGGATCCGCAGCCCCATTCCATTGATACGTGGATGCAGCATCAGCTTGCGGAGTTGCAAAGCCAGGTCCAGCAGGCTTATGAACGCTATGAATTTCATCACGTATTCAAGCTGCTGTATGAATTCTGCAATGTGGATATTTCATCCATTTATGCCAAAGCCATTAAGGACCGGCTATATTGCGAACTGCCCGGCGCCGCGCGCCGCCGGGCTTCGCAGACGATGTGCCATCGCCTGCTGATCACTCTGGTGGAGCTGTTGGCTCCGGTGCTGGTTTTCACAGCGGATGAAGCCTGGCAGGCCGTACTGCAATTGCCGGGCATGAAAGAGCTTGCGGGCGACACCAATATTCATCGGCGCATTTTTTCCAGGCCGCAACCGCCGCCGGCCCAGGAATTGGCCCGGCATTGGGAGACCTTGATGCCGCTGATACAGGATGGACTTAAGCAGCTTGATGATCTCAAGCGATCCATTGGCCTGGGCAATGCCCTGGACGCCCAAGCCCTGATTGTCTTTCCCGCCGCAGACGTTTTGGCCCCGCTTATGACTGATTACGGCCCGGAAATTGAAGATGCACTGGGACTGGGTTTTCACCGCATCCAACCCGGTGATCAATGGACCATTACCATTACCGACACCCGCGAGCAATACGCCAGTTGCGTCCGCTGCTGGAAACGTCGGCCGGATGTAGGACAAAACCCGGCCTACCCGGATCTCTCCGCCCGGGATGCCGCCGTGGTGCATCATCTGGTTGCGGAAAAATGACCGCTGTCCATGAGAATTCCGCGAGAACAGGCTGATCCGTGGCGGCAGCGGCATGAGCCGTCGCCCCCGGCGTTGAGCCGCCCTTTGCGGCGCGGTCGAACGCCTGACATGCCTGGTTGGAAGCCAAAACCTCTGCTTACCGCTCACCCATGATGATTTCCATCGTCATCTGGTCGAGCTTTTCGTAGGGTATGCCGCGAGCGCCCAGCCCCGTGCGATTGAACTTGTACGCCTTGAGTTGCCGCACCGCGTCAACAGTATAGGTAGCGCTCCAATTTTCGAGCTTTTCATCACGCACATGAATCTGCTTCAACAAAGCCTGAATTTCCCTGTCCGCATTAAACCTCGCCACCTTCTGCTTCAACAACATGTAAGTTTTCATGCAGCCGCGGGCAAAATCCTTCACGCCCTGGTAGTCTTCGGTGCGGTAGGCATGGGCATCAAAGTGCAGGGGGCCATCATAGCCATGATCGACCAGCAATTTGACCAGAAAAAACGCGGGTTTGATGTTGGCGGCGCCAAACCGGTAATCCTGGTCGTACCGGCCCGGTTCCTGGTCGTTCAGGTCAATGTGAAAGAGCTTGCCCGCCTCCAGTGCCTGGGCCACGTGATGGACAAAGTTAAGACCGGCCATGGTTTCGTGGGCGACTTCCGGGTTGACGCCCACCATCTCCGGATAATCGAGGGTTTCAATAAATCCCAGGTAGTTGCCGGTGGTGGCAAAATAAATGTGTCCACGCGGTTCATTGGGCTTGGCTTCCAGGGCGAATCGGTAACCATAATTATTTTCGATGGAATACTGGCAGAGGAAATTGATGGCCTGGCGAAAACGCTTGATGCCCTCGGTGGGATCTTTGGCGGCATCACTTTCGGCCCCTTCCCGACCACCCCAGAAAACAAAGGTCTGCGCGCCAAACTCGGCTCCCAGATCCATGGCGCGCATGGTTTTCTGCAGGGCGTATGCCCGCACCCTGGCATCGGCACTGGTGAAAGCGCCATCCTTAAATATCGGATCGCCAAATAGATTCGTGGTGGCCATGGGCACCACCAGGCCGTTATCGCGCAGGGCCTTTTTGAAACTGGATTTAATTTGCCGTTCCTGAGCGGGCGTGGCGTCAATGGGAACCAGGTCGTTGTCATGAAAGTTCACGCCATACGCGCCAACTTCGCCCAGCAATCTGGCTATTTGCATGGGCGTAAGCACCTCACGCACGGGGCCGCCGAACGGGTCACGTCCAATATTGCCTACGGTCCATAGACCGAATGTAAATTTTTCCTTCGTCACTGATTTTACGGTTTTGGCCATGGAGTTACTCCTTGGGTTTTCAATATCCATCAGTTGGGACGAGCATCTTCAGAGCGGATCCTGATCAGTTCCGAACTGCCGGCCGGCCCATACCGGCACCATTATTTATCGCCTCAACAGCCCTCAATAGCAAGTCAACAAGGCGGCAAAATCGCGACCGTCGCCCATGAAGCACAATCAATACCGTGCGGCGAGCTTTTGAGTTGCCATTCCCATCGGAACCGAAACTAAAATACGGGATTTAATTGCGCGGCGTTCAAGCCTTTAAACATTGTCAGCATCGTCAGTCTCGGTGGAGGTCTGGCCATGGCGCGTGGACCAATGCCGAAAGCGAGCCACTCCTCGCTTGGATGCCCGCACAAACGCCGTGAATTCCTGAATTTCCGGCACTGCACGCAAATCAGCCGATAGACGCTCGAGCGATTTGGCCAACGGCACGTCGGCGTGCGTACGATAAATCCAACGGAACATACGACGAAGCCCGTTCTGACTCGCCACGCTCATGCCGGATCGTCGCAAGCCTACAGAATTGAGCTGGGTAATCAGATTGGTGGATACGGCCATGCAAAACGGCGGGACATCCACATTGTAAGCCGACGTGAGGCTGATCATGGCCAGTCGGCCAACGCGACAAAATTGATGAATAGCACAATTGCCACCGATAATCGCCCGATCTTCCACCACCACATGGCCCCCCAGCAAAGCCCCGTTGACCAGCGTAATATGGTTTCCAAGCCGACAATTATGACCGACATGGCTGGCCACCATCAGGTAGTTGTTGGAGCCAAGCAAGGTCTGGCCGGACGTTCCGCGATGCACGGTAACGTGTTCGCGAAAAATGTTTCCATCACCGATCGTCAGGCAACTGTCCTCTCCCTTAAATTTCAAATCCTGCGGGACATCGCCCAAGCAGGCGAAGCTATGGACGATGTTGCCGCACCCCATGGTAAGCGGCCCCATCAGCTTGGCATGGGCCTGAATATTGCACTGCGGACCAATATGCACCGCCCCCTCCACAATGGCATACGGACCAATGGAAGCGCTGCGGTCCACCTGGGCCAGAGGATCAACAATAGCGGTGGGATGAATCATATTTTTATGCCTCCATGTAGCAGACAGTTCCTCTCTACCATGCTAATCCGACCGCGAAATGGCCGCACCAGCCATTCCCGCCGAGGTCAGGTCGCGGGCCTGATAATGCAGTTGGCGCTTTTTCATCCAGCGCACGGCCAAAAGGTCCACAAAAGCCCGAATCACTCGGCTGCCGAATTTATATTTGGTAACACCGTGCGCCCGCGGATGGTGGCTCACCGGCACCTCAATAACCTTAAAGCCCCGCATTTTTACCAGGGTCGGAAAAAAGCGGTGCATGCCCTTGTACAGAGTAAGCCCTTCTAAACACTGCCGTTTGTAGACTTTCAGCGAACAGGCGGAATCTTTGATGTTTTCCCCGCTAAGCCGGTTGCGAATGCCATTGGCTATTTTGGTTTGAATAAGGCGCAAAGCGTTGTCGCTGCGTTTTTGCCGCCAGCCGTTGACCATATCCACCTCTGCGGAAAGCATGGCCATGAGGCGGGGAATTTCGCCGGGGTCATTTTGCATGTCGGCATCCACGGTGGCCCATATCCGGCCTCGGGCGGCGCGGAAGCCGGCATCCATGGCGGCGGTCTGGCCGCTGTTACTGGCAAGGGAAATCACCCGCAACCACGGGTATTGCCGGGCCAGTTCCAGCAACTTTTCACGTGTACCATCCGTGCCGGCATCATCCACCATAATAGCTTCAAAGGCGAGGTTCAGCGGCACAAAAACATCCCGGATGCGCTCCACCAACGGCTGAACGTTATCCACCTCGTTAAATGCCGGGGCAATAATGGAAAGTTCAATGGCCTGCTGTTGCATATTCACTAGATCCTATGTGTATTGCAGCCATGGCAGAAGGCCAGGCCTCCATGATCCGTTTTCCGCCTTCCCGGCTACAGAACATAACGCGATAAATCTTCATCGCTGGCAATATCGGCCAGCTTTTCCCGCACCATCGCGGCGTCAATTACATGTTTTTCGCCACGGATTTCCGATGCCATAAATGAAAGATCATCCATCACGCGATCCAAAATGGTGTTCAGACGCCGGGCACCGATGTTCTGGGTGTTACGGTTGACGTTGTACGCGTACTCGGCCATGGCGTGAATGGCCTCATCCGTAAAAGAAACGCGCACGCCTTCCACGGCCAGCAGATCGATTTGCTGGCGAACCAGCGAGTTTTTCGGCTCCCGGAGGATTCGTACGTAATCCGCCTGCTCCAGGTCGGAAAGCTCCACGCGAATGGGAAAACGCCCCTGTAATTCAGGCATGAGATCCGACGGCTTGGCCGCGTGAAACGCCCCGGCGGCAATAAACAAAATATGATCCGTATGGACTGTGCCGTGGCGCGTGGTCACGGCGCTGCCTTCTACAATGGGCAATAAATCGCGCTGCACTCCCTGGCGAGATACATCCGCACCGCCGCGGCCTTCGCTTCCCGTGGCCACCTTGTCTATTTCATCCAGAAAAATGATGCCGCTTTGTTCCGTCAGACTGATCGCCTGCTCCACCACGCCCTGTTGATCGACGAGCTTTTCGGCTTCCTGCGCCGCCAATATCTTCCGGGCTTCCGTTACTTTTACCTTGTGGACTGTGCTGCGGCTCGAGGCGAGCTTTTCAAAAATGTCGTTGAGTCCCGGCGGCATGGATTCCGCCGAATCCATGCCCATCATGCCGAACATGGGCGGAGTGGGAGATTTTTCGGTGACCGGCACATCCACCATGTGATCATCAAACACACCTGCGGCCAGTTGTGATTTGATCTTGGCGGCGCTGCGCTGGCGGCGATCCTGCACCGCCGGATCTGTGTCGTCCGCCGTGGTACTCAGCGGCAACAGCAGTTCCACGAGCCGATCGTCGGCCAATTTGGACGCGGGAATGGCCACCGCCTGCATCTGGGCCGTGCGCACCATGCGAATGGCCGACTCCAACAAATCACGGATCATGCTTTCCACATCGCGGCCGACATAGCCCACTTCGGTATACTTGGTGGCCTCCACCTTGATAAACGGGGCTTCCACCAGCGTAGCCAGGCGGCGGGCGATTTCTGTTTTTCCCACACCGGTCGGGCCGATCAGCATGATATTTTTCGGCAGCACATCACGGGCGATTTCCGGGCTTAATTGCAAACGCCGCCAGCGGTTGCGCACGGCATTGGCGACGGCTCTCTTGGCGGCCTTCTGGCCGATGATGTACTTATCCAGCTCGGCGACGATTTTCGCGGGAGTAAGTTCTGCAACGGACATTGTAGCGCACATGAATGGAAATCCATAGTGAATTTTCCCCGGTCCTGTTGCTCGGGGCACCAACTTCAAAGACCTATGATACGCGAAATTGCGCCAATTGCCCCTCTTCCTCCGGTCCCGGGTCCGCACCGGCCAGCTATGCTTCCAACCGCGCCCGGAGCCACTTGCCCCAAGGTCTTCATCTGCGTATACAATACACAGAACCGGTGCGGTGCACTGCATTGGGAAAATGGTGCTTGATAAGGGCTAGCCGCTTTGACACCCGCAGAACCACCCCCTAATCGTTCCAGTATCCTGATGCCCCTGGAGTTCCTGGGGAATATCTGTGTTTCCTTTGTGCTGACACTGGGCGATTTTGTGCGGTTCTTCATGACCATTCTCACGGGATCTCTGCGTGGCATGGACCGCTTTGATCTGCGCGAGATGTTCTCGCAAATGTTTGACCTGGGCACGCTTTCCATTCCGGTGGTCATGTTGACCGGTTTTTTTATAGGGGCCGTGCTGGTCATTGAAGCCTATCCCCAATTTCATGCCCTGGGGCTGGCCAGCCGGCTCGGCAGTGTTACAGTACTGAGCGTGGTGAAACAAATTGGCCCGGTTCTCACGGGCGTCATGCTGGCCGGGCGTGTCGGTGGGGCCATGACTGCTGAGCTGGGAACCATGCGCGTTACCGAACAAATCGAGGCTCTGCGGTCCATGGCCGCGGACCCCGTTCGCACGCTGGCCGTGCCGCGGGTGCTGGCCTGCGTGGTGATGACTCCGATTCTGACCGTGTTCAGTGATATCCTGGGAATCTTTGGCGGCTGGTTGATTGCGGTGCATGTGCAGGGCATCAACAATGACCAATTCTGGCACTATGCCCGCGTTGGGGTGGATATTTATACCATCAACACGGGCCTGATCAAAGCCCTGTTTTTCGGCCTGGCCATCGGCGTCATCGCCTGCTACAAAGGTTTTCGCTGCGGCAACGGGGCTCAGGGTGTAGGCCGGGCCTGCACCGAGGCGTTTGTTACCAGTTTTATCGTCATTCTGATGTTGAACCTGGTGCTGGCATTGCTGCTGACCAATATCTATGTCATGTTCTGGCCCAATCAAGCGCCAATTTTGTAGCCCCAAACGTTCAAGCAGGAGACTGCGGAATAATATGATCCCCCCCACCACCGATACCTCCGATCAACCCATCATCCGGTTCGCTGATGTCCATAAACGCTTTGGATCGCTGGTGGTACTCGACGGAATGAGCTTGGACATTCCCGCGGACCGCACCACGGTCATCATCGGCCCGTCGGGCGCAGGAAAATCCGTCTTGCTCAAGCACATTGTGGGCTTGCTGCAGCCCGATCGGGGAAACGTCTATTTTCATCAGCAACGTATTAATGAGCTCAGCGAACGGCAACTCGAACCCATTCGTAAACGCATTGGTTTTCTGTTTCAAATGGGAGCCCTGTTTGATTCCATGAGCGTGGGTGAAAACATCGCCTTTCCACTGCGGCACCAGGGCATAAAATCCGAGAAAGATATTCAGCAGGTCATCCATGAAAAACTGGCGGTGGTCGGGTTAAGCGGCAGTGAAAAAAAAATGCCCGGCGACCTCTCCGGAGGCCAGAAAAAACGTGTGGCCCTGGCCCGGGCCATTGCCATGGATCCGGAAGTAGTGCTTTATGATGAACCAACCACCGGCCTGGACCCCATCCGCGCCGATGTCATCAATGAATTGATATTAAAACTCAAGGAAGAGCTCAAGGTTACCGGCATCGTGGTGACCCATGACATGGCCAGCGCTTTCAAGGTGGCGGATCAGATTGTGATGCTGCTGAACGGCAAAATCATCGTCCAGGGCACACCGGAGCAGATCAAAACCATGGAGAATGAAGACTTGCGTCATTTCATCGAAGGCCGGGCCAATGCCGAAGACCTGAAAGCGCTTCACCGCCTCTGAGGCTTTTTGCCCATCATGGGCCAGGCCGCCAATGATTTCCGGGATACTCGGGTAATGCACGCATGAATATAGTCCTGTTGATTATTCTGGTTGTGGTGCTCCTGTGCTGGATCACCATCACCATGTTGGGCGGCCTGGGGCGCGTGCATCGCCTGATGTATGACAGCCAAACACCTCCGGAAACCTTTGACCGCCATTCAGATCAAACGCCGCCGGCAGCTTCCCCACTTACCCACCCAGCCGTCACTATTATTGTTCCGGGCCGCAATGAAGGTCACGTACTCTCGGATACGCTGGGGTCCATTTGCCGGCAGGACTATCCCAATTTTCGTGTCATATTTATTGATGACCAAAGCACCGATAGCACCGCGAAAATCGCTGGGCAACTTGCAGCCCAATTCCCGCATCTGAAAATTCTCCACAATACAGAGCCGCCGCCGCCCGGCTGGATGGGTAAAAACTGGGCCATCCATCAAGCCCGCGAATGGGCGGATGCGGAATATCTGCTGTTTGTTGATTCCGACATGCATTTTCACCCGCAATGCCTGCGACAGGCCATGCGGCTGGTCATGCACCGCCATCTGGACCTGCTGAGCATTTTGCCGCGGCCACAGGGCAACGGCGTAATGGAGCAGGGCTTCTTAATGGTGGCTATGACCGCCATGTTTACGCTTGCCGCGCCGCACCGGAGCAACAATGCCAAATCAAAGGCCATTCTCACCGCCGGAGCGTTCCTGCTTTTTCGCCGTCATGCCTATGAAGCCATCGGCGGTCATGAAGCCATCAAAGGGCAATTGATTGAAGACCTGGCCCTGGGTAGCCGGGCTAAAAACCGGGGATTTCGCGTTTTTACCGTGCTCACACGGGAATTGCTCTTTGGCCGCATGTACGAGGGCTTGGCGGACACGTTCCGCGGAGGCAAGAAAAATGTCTATGCCGGGCTGAAATACAATCCGCTCTCCGCCATGGCCCTGGCGTTGGGATTTTTATTCGTGGGCACCCTGCTGCCGATTTATCCGGTGGCCGCAGCCAGTCTGGTGCTGATGAAGCCGGCCACCCTGGCGTGGGTCAACCTGGCGCTGGCGGTGGTGATCAATGCGCTGGCGGTGATGCACATGCACCGGGTGCGCCGCTTTCTGAACGGTACCCCCGGATCCGAGTTCATGCTGGCACCCGCCGTTATTTTTTGCCTGGTCATACTGGGAGCTTCCGTGCGGGACTACTACACGGGTGGGAATATCTGGTCCGGCCGCACGTACAGCCGCAAAACCATGGCCCATCCGGATGAGGCCATACAGTGAAGGTCAGGAAGCAGCTCCCACGCGCAGCAACACTTTGCCCATAGGGCCTGCTTCAAGCCGGGCGAACGCCGCCGGCAGTTGTTCAAAGGGATGTACGCTGTCCACCAGCGGACGGGCGTTTTTGGCACTGAGCAAGTTCGTTACATGCGCCCAGACCCTGCGGGATTCTTCCGCACTGTAGGTGGCCACGGCCACGCCGCCGATCTTATTTCGCCGGAAAAACAGGCTTGCGGTATTGAATTGCGGTACCGGCCCGGCCAGTCTTCCCACTACACTGACTCTCCCGAACATGCCCAGAGTATCAATAATCTCCGGAAAAAGCTGACCGCCGATATTATCGATGGCCAAATCCACCCGGCGCTGGCCCAATGCCTCGGAAAGTTTCCTGCGCCATTGAGAGTCGTGCGGACTTAAAGCTATGTCCGCCCCAATGGCGCGAAGTTGATCCTGTTTTTCCGCGCTGCGGGAAAGCACCACCACGGTGTGGCCCAAAGCCTTGGCCAATTGCACCGCCGCCACTCCCACACCACCGGAGGCGCCGGTAATCAGCACCTGTCCGGGCTTAAGATCATTCCATTGAGTCAGCGCCTGATAGGCAGTCAAATATACCAGGCTGGCTCCCGCGGCCTGCTCCAGCGACCACTCATGCGGGATTTTCGCCAGCGAATCCGCCGGCACCGCCACCAGGCGGGCAAACGTTCCCGCCCGCTCCACACCTACCGGCCCACGCAAAATCAACGCCTGATCACCCACCCTCCATGTTTTAACCTCCGCCCCGACACTGACAATGCGCCCCACACCGTCGCGGCCTAAAATATGCGGCAACTCCGGTCGAGCTGGATACTGCCCCTGCGCCAAATACCGATCAGCAGGGTTCAGCGCGGCCAGCGCCACTTCCATTACCACATCGTGACGGCCTGCCACCGGGTCCGCCGCTTCACCCAAATGCATGTTGTCCAGCGATCCAAGTTTTCCCAAAAGCCACGCCTGCATGATCCGTTACTCCTGCTAATGGACAATCCAATCACAGCCGCTAATCATGATATGCACCAGATCGCTACATGGGCATTTATTCACCGTGGTCCACGATGCCGCCCCGCCATCGGTGGCATGGCGGCGGCCGGATCTTCCGGCCAGGCGTGCTTCGGATAGCGGGCACGAAGGTCCTTGCGCACCAGAAAATAGCCATGTTTCCAGAAACTTGCCAAGTCATTGGTGATCTGGACGGGACGATGATTCGGGCCCAGCAACTGCAGTTGCACTGCAACCCGGCCATCCGCAATTCGCGGCGTTTGAGCACAGCCGAACATTTCCTGCACCCGCACCGCCAACGTAGGCACGCCATCCGCCAAGTACTCCAGTGTCGCCGGACGCCCACTGGGCAAGGTGATGGTTTGCGGCGCGTGAAGATCCAGCGCCCGGCGCACCGGATACGCAAGCATATTCCATATCCACTCCCGCCAGTGCTCCTGCCGCAACTCGGCCATACTGCGCTTTCCTGTACACACCTGAATGAGAAGCTCGGCCAAGACCTCCGGTGTAATCTCCGGAATCTCCAATTCCGGCATGGCCTGGCGCAAAAGTGCCATGCGTGCCAGAACCTGCCATGCTCCCGCATCGGCAGCCACAATTTCTGGCAGCTCCGGCAGTGCCTTTTCCGCCAGCATGCTCGCGGCGACCACTGGATCGGGTGAGCCGGTCCGACTCTCCCTCAAGATCAAATCGTGATAAGCCCAACGCCGCAATGCCACCACTCGCTGCTCCGTGGAATCCCACTCCACCGTCTGACTCTGCACCACGGCCTGTGGAAACATTTCCATGAGCCACACCGATTCAATGCCGCTGGCCCATACTACCACCGCTTCGCCGCGGGAACTTCGAGAATCATTCTGAATGTCAATGGCCAGGAAAAATTCCGGATGCTGCACTGCGCTGCCCGCCGCCAGCCGCACGCCTTTGCCACCCACCATCAGCGCCCGCTGATGATCATCGCCGCGTCTGCGACACACGCGATCCGGATACGCCGCCAGCAATAATTTCAGCAGCGACTGCTCACGATCCGCCCCGGCCAGAGCCGGCTTTCGCCCGGCAGGGAAATCCTTCCAGACAACCTCCCGTCCGATTCGAAAAATATCTTCACGCACCCGGTTCACATGCACCACCGCGGCCATATCCACCCTGGCCGATAGCCCACCGCCGGCAAATCCAGCAGCCCGGATTTTCTCAAAAATCTCCATGCGGTGCAGCACATCAGATTCCGCAGAGATCTTCGCCACTGCCCCGCCACGCTGCCACATCAGAATATCCTTTTCCGCAATCAGGGCAGCCAGCAGACTTGCCTCGTCCCATAGACCCGGCGGTCCAGCCGCTACCAGCATCCTGCCCAACCGCGGATGCACCGGCAATTGCGCTAGCGTGCGGCCCAAAGATGAAAGTCCCCGCTCCGGTGCGGTAGCCAGCGCTCCCAGCATCGCCAGATGCCGCTGCGCCCCGGCCAGCGCCGGTTCCGAAGGCCTCTCAAACCATTCAAACTTATCCGGATCGGACGAATCCCACACGTACAAGGACAGCATCGTCGAACTTAAATCGATGCGCTTTATTTCCGGCACATCAAACTCCACCAGGCTGCGGTCTTCCTGCAGCGACCACAAACGCACGCAAGTTCCGGCAGCGGTGCGACCGGCCCGGCCGGCCCGCTGTTGCGCGGAAGCCCGGCTGATGCGCATTTTTTCCAGCCTGTCCATACCCCGGCCCGGATCGTACTCCGCCTGACGCATCAGCCCGGAATCAATCACGGTTCGCACACCATCAATGGTCAGGGAAGTCTCGGCGATATTGGTGGCCAAAATAACCTTTCGCCGGTCGGCCCGCTCCAGTACACGTATCTGATTTTCCATGGGCATCGAACCGTGCAGCGGCAGCACCAGCAGGTTCCAGCGTCTGGCGACCGGAGCCAATGCGGTTTGACAGCGTTGAATTTCTCCCACGCCCGGCAAAAACACCAGAATATCGCCGGGTTCTTCCCCGCCATCCGGGCCAATCGCCGCCGGTCCGGCAACGCACCGTTCAAGCGTTTGTTCAATCACGGTGGCCAGGTGAGTTTCCAGCGGCACATCGCCGGGCGGCCGATGGCTTATTTGGACCGGAAACGTCCGGCCCGGAATATTGATGATGGGGCAGGCTCCCAGAAATGCCGCCACCGGCTCAGCCGCCAACGTCGCCGACATCACCACAATTCGCAGATCCGGCCGCACCGTCCGCTGAATTTGCCGCAACATCGCCAATGCCATATCCGCATGCACACTGCGCTGATGAAATTCATCGAGCACCACCATGCCGATACCATCCAGAAAGGGATTTTCCAGCAGTTGCCTTGTCAACACTCCTTCGGTCAATACACGTAGAGGCGTATGTGGACGGATATTGCTTTCCAGCCGCATCTGGTACCCCACCTGCTCTCCCACCTGCCACTGATTCTCCTGTGCCACCCGACCCGCAATCGCCCGCGCGGCCACCCGCCGCGGCTGAAGCAGCACCAACCTGGGTGAACCCGCGGGCAGCAAACCGGAACGAATAACGGCTGGCGGCACACGGGTGGTTTTTCCAGCGCCCGGCTCAGCCACCAGCACCAGCGACACGCAGGCGTGCAGTGCTGCCACAATCTCTGGTAGATATGGATCAATCGGCAGCGGTTGCATTCTCAACGGCATAAAACACTTTACTGTTTCAGCGGCGGCGGCGTATGGTCGGTAACAGCCACGACTGCGGCGCAGATGTGAGCCGGGCGCTCATGGCTCGGCAAACGCGACAAGGCCGTGGCTGCGGCATGCAACGTCGCCCCGGTGGTACATATATCGTCGATCAGCCAGACTGTGGCCCCATGAAATCCATAACCCCGGCGGACCGTAAAGGCCCCCCGTAAATTCTCCTGCCGTGCACTCCTGGAACTGGTTTTTGCCTGCGGCGTGGTTTGGCGAATTCGCATCAAGGCGCGGTGCATGGGCACACCAGAAAGCCGGCTCAGGTGCCAGCCCAGTTCTTCCGCCTGATTAAACCCACGTGTAAAATTGCGCATCCAGTGCAACGGAATGGGAATAATGGCATCCATCGACAGGTTGCGCTGTGCGGCCTGGCGCTGCATTGCCTGCCATAACGGCACCGCCAGCAGCGGCGCAATCTGCCAGTGCCGGCCGAATTTAAGCCGATACAGCAGCGGTGAAAAAGGCGGCTCAAAGGTGCCGGCGCGGGCAATCACGGCGGTGCCCAGGTTTCGGTGGGAACAGCGCTGGCAACCAGCATGGGACAATGACCACGGCCCCTGCGAGGCACCACAACGCCCACAATAGGGCCGGGCCATGGCAGCGGCGATACTCTCGCGCACGGAAAGGCTCAGACCACCTTCATTCCAATTGGTCGCCCGGCGGGTCAGCCAGCAGTTGGGTGGAAAGAGAATTTCGGCAACAGGCCGCAACACATTGCGATGGACCCGGCGAAGCGCCGTGTGCGTCAACGATCCACGCAGGCTCATTGTGCCAACTCCGCCAGGGCCGCGCGAAAATCGGCAATCACGGTGTCCACCCCCTCCTGTTTTAGCGCCGTAGTCCGATACGTCACGCTTAATGACAACCGCTGGCGAATCGTGGTGAGAGTGAAGACCATCGGCAACAGCGGTCCGGTTGGAGAAATGCGAATATAGTCCAGCACCTGGGGACCGTGGGCCGCGTCAGCCTGGTTCTGGTCCATCCAATCTCCAGTCAGGTTGACGTTGGAAATGCCGGCGATAGTGGGACTGGCCTTCTGGAAAAAGCCCGCCTGGTGCAGAGGATCACCCAGCAAATGATACCAGATGTGGGCGGTTTTAAGCGTGCCAAAGCGGCGTACGGCCTGGTCGGACTGTTTAATCCAGCGCGAATGGCTGCCGATGGATCGCGCCAGTTCCCGGAGCTGGCGTGTTTCCGGCCTGGCCACCAGCATCGTGCAGCAACTCAGATACAGGCCGAAAACGTCAGTCAAAGGGCGGCTGGCATTATGTCGAATATCCACAATGGTTCCCAGGGCGATTTTCTTACGGCTGTGGCGCCGCCGTGAGCGATAGCGATCGGCAACGGTCAGCCGGCCGCAGGCCCAGGCCAGCGCCGCAAGAAATAAATCATGCACCGTGCAGTGCAGGATCCGGGCCTGACACCGCAAATTATCCACCAGGCCGTCGGGCAATTGATGCAGAGACACCACGGAATGGAAATCCAGCGGGTCTGCAATATTAAGTCGATACGCCTGCAGGTGCCGCAGAGAATTCGCGGAACTCATACGTATTCTGGTAAGCAGCGGAAATCGTCCCAGGTAGAGCCCAAACAGACTGCGAAAACTGGGTGCCACCAGCGTAAGTGGGGCCAGGCGCGCATAGGAATCACAATACCGGTGAAAAATATTACGTATGACGGAGCGCATCGCGAAACTGTCCGCGATCCAGTGATTATACACCGCCAGCAACCAATGGCGGTCCGGCGCGGTGACTATAAAAAAACGAATCGGGAAATCATCTTCCGCAAACGGCAGGTTCATCTGCTGGCCAACCAGCGATTCAAGCGTAGCATCGGTGACGACCGGAACGTGGATGGCCTCCACCGGATAGAAAAAAGCCCGCAAGCCTTCAACCTGCGGCCTCCCCAGCCGCAGGGCCGACATCACATCCTGAACGGCGGTCTGCCAGCGCGACGGATCCGGTAAGCCTGCGACGCACAGGGCCTGACCGGCATTGTAAGGCCCCAACCGCGTCCAGTCGCGCATTAAAAGTTGAAACGCGTTAAGCTCAATCGGCCCTGCCAACGGCAGCAATCCGGCGGGTTCAAGCCGTGGTTCAATTGTATTTTTTACAGACACGCTGTCCCATCATCTGCCACACCAACAGGTCCAGGGGCACCCCACCCCGACGCCGGCCGGTATCACAATCACTACTGTACCCGAAATCGGGGGATAAACCGTCCTACCGTATCCCGATAGCGGCTATACTGCGTCCCATGAATTTTCAGCAGGTAAGCTTCCTCGCGGCGGGCCTCAATCTGCAGCATAGTAATATGAATACCGGCGGTTACCAGCATCAGAGGCGTGGGAATGGCGAGCACCACACCCAGCATCAGTAAAATGGACAGCGCATAAATGGGATGCCGGACTAGGCGATAGGGCCCCCGGACAACCAATTCGGTGCGTTCGCCGGGATCGATCCCGATACGCCAGGATAGTCCCATGCGCCGCCAGCAGATCATGGTTAAAATTAAAGCCACAACAGCCAACAGGCTGCCAATGATCGCGCCCGACACCGATGACGGCTGAGTTGGATTTAACAGCCTGCGCAACCAAAAATTTTCCCGGCCCAGGCCGAAACCCGCCAGCCACGGCTGCACACACCACGCCACTACGGTAGGAGCCCAGAGGATCCGCATCCAGCGGCCGACCGTTTCGCGGGGAATTACATTGGGATCTTTCCCTATTTTACGGGCCAACCGCCGGGCTTTTACCGCCACGGTGCCCCAATAAACAGCCAGTACGCAGGCACACACGAAAGCGGTTATGGTCACAATCAGTCGCAACAGAGATCTCGTTTCAACCAGAAGCCGCAAAAGGCGGTTCTATCGACGCCGACAGACCCACTTTTACTGCTTGATTGTAACACCAGAAGCGGATTTGGTCATAAGCTCACGGCTGGCTCCCCCAGCCGCACCGGTCGATGGTTGCGTGGCCGGCGGATGCATGGAGCCCGGCAATGCGGTAGCAGCAGTGCCGCCGTGGCGGACCGCTGCGCGTTGCAGAGTATCCAAAATATAATGCATCATCATTTTTTGCACACCCGGCACCGCGCTGATATTGACGTGATTCACTACGGAAGTGTCAAAGCCAACCTTGGCGGTCCGTAAATTGATCACCGTTAAGTCCGTCGCCACCGGATTGCGCGCATCATCGGCAATGCCGCGCCACACCGGCAGCCAGTCCGTCAGCGGATGGCTCTTATAAATATCCACGCACCGGATGACATTGGCTGGTACGGGCGGCGGCGTTACCGGGTCAATCAGCAGCAGCAGGTTCACTTTAATGCCGGCCCGCCCCAATGCCCGGGCAATGCGAACCTGGTCATCCGCTCCCCACGAGTGCCCCACCAGGATCAACGGTCCGGTAAGGCGGCCCGCGATGGCTTCGCGCATCAAAAATTTTCGCACCGCATAGCGTGCCTCATCCGCGACCGCCGCAGAGGCCACAATATGCCGGCTGTTAAGCTTGTGAACTAAAAGGTCCATTCCCGTGGAAAAGATGCCCAAAAATCCGCGCATCGCATACAGGTGACCGGGATACTTGTACAGGCGTGCATTGCCGGACTTTACCGTCTGGGCTACAGGGTCGTTGGGCAGACCCGTCAGGTCAACGCAGCCGCTGCAAGTCAGGATGAAGACAGTCACGCCAAGCAGCACCGTGCCACGAATACCACGATGCATGCGGAAAAATTGCGTCACAACACATAACTCCATAGGTTCAAGCCGGGCCAATCTGGGTCTTCCATCCGGTTATGTTATTACGTACCACCGCACACTTGAGTTCTTGGCTGGACCCATGGGGCCGACCACCCCCACCCAATCAAGCCGGTGTCTCGATTGCAGCAGAATATATTTAACCGCTAAGCGCTGCGCCGTCCAGCATGGTCTGAAGGAATCCCGAGCGATCCACCGCGTTGAGCTGCCATGCTGGCCGACCGACTTCATCCGCAGTAGCATATCCGCCATGAATAAGCGAATCTCTTTTTTCTGGAGCGCACATTATGAATGACACCGTCAAACCTGCGGATGTCGGTTTAATCGGCCTGGCCGTCATGGGCAAAAACCTGGCACTGAACATCGCCGATCATGGTTTTAATATCGCCGTCTTTAACCGTACCACCGCGGTCATGCAGGAATTTATTCGTGAAAACCCATCCACTCCGGGCCAACTCACCGGTTGCGAGAGCTTGCCCCAATTCCTCGCCGCCCTGAAAAAACCACGGGTGATCATTATTCTGGTGAAAGCGGGACCGGCCATTGATACCGTGGTCAGCCAACTGCTGGCTGCCGGCTTGGACAAAGATGACCTGGTCATTGATGCCGGTAACAGCCTCTGGACCGATACCATCCGACGGGAGAAGCAATATTCCTCGCAGCTTAATTTTTTTGGATCGGGCGTTTCCGGCGGAGAACTCGGTGCGCGTTTTGGGCCGTCGCTGATGCCTGGCGGCGATCCGGCAGCCTGGAAGCATCTGGAACCGATTTGGCGGGCCATTGCCGCCAAGGTGGATCCGAAAACTGGCCAACCAATTCCTGGTGCGGCTCCGGGCAAGCCCGTCACCGGTGGCGTACCATGCACAGCGTACCTGGGGCCGAATGGTGCGGGCCATTACGTCAAAATGGTACACAACGGCATTGAGTATGTGGATATGCAACTGATCAGCGAAGCATATTACCTGCTCAAACATTTGTTGAAACTTAATCCCACTGAACTGGGCGACATTTT
Source organism: Planctomycetota bacterium (assembly GCA_021851715.1). GTDB lineage: Bacteria > Planctomycetota > Phycisphaerae > WQYP01 > WQYP01 > JABEVA01. Next base: position 44,114 of record JAJZCR010000007.1, on the reverse strand, counting down.
TGTCCAGTGGAATCAAGGCGATTTGGATTCGTACCTGATTGAAATAACCGCCGATATCCTGCGGCAGCGCGACCCGGTGAAGCCGCGGAAATTTCTCGTGGATATGGTGCTTGATGCCGCCGGTCAGAAAGGGACCGGAAAATGGACTGCGGGCAGTGCCCTGGACATGGGCGTGCCTGCTAATTCCATCGCGGAAGCGGTCTTTGCCCGCTGCATGAGCGCCCTGAAGGAAGAGCGCGTGGCCGCAGCCCGGCAGCTTAAAGGCAGCAAGCCCGCCCGTGTCAGCGGCAAAACATCCATCATCGAAGCGGTACGGCAGGCTCTCTACTGTTCCAAAATCTGCGCCTATGCCCAGGGCTTTCAATTGATGCGGCAGGCCCAGGAGGAATACCACTGGACATTTGATTTTGGCACCATTGCCAGCATCTGGCGCGGCGGCTGCATTATTCGCGCCCGGTTCCTGCAAAAAATCACGCAGGCATATAGCCGCAATCCGGCGCTGACCAACCTGATGCTGGATCCGTACTTTAAAAAAGCCCTGACCAGCGGGCAGCGACAGTGGCGTCAAGTTGCGTCACTGGCCATACAGCAGGGCATTGCCGCTCCGGCGTTTTTATCCGCCCTGGCCTATTACGATGGTTATCGGTCCGCCGTTTCACCGGCCAATCTAATTCAAGCCCAGCGCGACTATTTCGGTGCCCATACGTACGAGCGCCTCGACGCCCCGCGCGGCCTGTTTTTCCACCTCGACTGGCCGCATCCGCAGCGCCCGCAGCACCAGGTATCGGGCGCTTAGCGCAGCGGCTCCACCGGGGCCTGGGCAAACGGCCCGAGTTTGCAATCCCGGTAGACCCGCAGTTTTTTAATCACCACGTGCGGCAACAGGCCGGAAAGACTTTCCAGGTCGCCGCCGAAGGCCGCAATCTGCCGGATTAAACTGCTGGAGGTAAAACCAAACCGCTCGTTGGTCATAATAAAAACCGTGTCCACATCGGCGACGGCCCGGTTGGTCAGCGCCAGTTGGAATTCGTATTCCAAGTCCGTCATGTTGCGCAGTCCGCGGAGAATGGCCACGGCCCGCCGGCGGCGCACCAGTTCAACGGTAAGGCCGCTATAGGCTTCCACCGTGGTATTGGGAATTTTGGCCAGCAGGCCGCCAATCATTTCTATTCGCTCTTCGACTGGAAACAGTTGCGTCTTGTCCGGATTCTTACCGATGGCAACAATGACCTGGTCGAAAAGTCGGCATCCGCGTTGAATAACATCCAGATGCCCCCGGGTGATTGGATCAAAGGTCCCGGGGAAAATGGCGATTCTCTTGGCTTTAGCCACGGTTTGTCCCTTTCATAACAACGCCCCCATCATAACATCAGACAGGCTGCTTGACGCCTTTACTGCAGCCCATGGTGAAATTGTGCCGAAGTAGATTGACAGTTTGGAAAATGCGGGTAATTTACGCCAGAGAATTCCACGGGATCAACCCGATTGATCCAGACGGTGGACGATCCCCGCGGGGGGTTGAACAATTGTTTGCGAAGGTTTATAAATTGCACCAATTTCCCGGCTATCGGGCTTTGCGGCCGGTTGAAAACCCGGACGGTTTGACGGAAGATAACGTGGTGCATTTGCCAAGAGATATGCCGCGAGAGGTAAAATAAAACAAACGGACTGTGCGGATTGTTTCCGACGGCAGTTTCCAAAAGTTGTGTTTGTCACTGTTCTCATTTGGAGAAGAGTTCCATGAACGTATCTGTGTTGTCTCCATTGCCTGCCCATGATCATCCTTACTTCCCGGTGTCACCTCTGATTCTCGCCTCGCTCCGGGAATCAATCGGCACGGACCTGCTGCCGGCAGACTCTGCAGGCTTGTTCGGCGTGTGGTCCGGCAGCATCGTCGCGGATCTGTCCGGCCTTGGCGAAATACAGCCGGTGGGCCTGGCCAAGCGCAAGCGGGCGGATGATGAAGATGTCGGCGATGAGGATGACGAGCTGGAAGATGAGGATGATGAAGTCGACGACGACGATGATGACGACTTCGCAGACGATGAAGATGACGTGGAAGAGGGATTCGATGATGAGGACCTCGACGACGACGACGAAATTTTTTACGATGAAGATGAGGAAGAGTAACCCGGTCGCCTTGCCGCCAAACGATTAAATCCGGCGGGATTGCTCCAGCGTAGGTTGAACTCCCTGGTGGCCGTCCGAACAGTCGATATGCACGCTGAAAATTTCCGCACGCGAGCCCAGGCTGTCGCGGTTGAGGTTCAGGCTGTGTTGCCGCACCAGGGGCCATATGATTTGGCGGTCGGTTTGCGGAATCTCAAGCTCGCTCACCGCTGCGGGGTCCACCCATTCCAGTTTTCCTTCCGGGATCTCGTGGGCGGAAAAATCAACCGCAGTCAACGATTCAAAACAAAACATCAGCCAATGGCCGCGGCCTTCGAAGGCCTTTTCTGAAACAATTCCCATCAACCGGATATCCGCCAGGGTCAGGCGCTGGCCTGTTTCTTCGGCAATTTCTCTTAGTGCACAGGCGAAAGGTGACTCGCCGCTGGATTGTTCAAGCTTGCCGCCAACCGGCGAATAAAGATTCAAGTTGGGACTGCGGCACCGTTTCAACAGCAACATCTGTCCGCGGGAATTAAACAAATACACCAGCACGGCAATTCTATAAGGCAGTTCAACCAAGCTGAATCTCTACTTTCCGGGTTCTGATTACTCCCATGCCATTGGCCCTGCGGGCCGCAAAATAGACAGGAGAAAATGAACAATGGCCGGCGTAAACGCCAGCCGCCCGTACAACCGCGGCCTGAGCCTGGCTGTTGACTCACTCCCTGTCATGGCTCAGTCCCACATTGTTGGCCTCGTAGACCAACGGAGGCGGAGGGATTCGAACCCCCGGACGAGTTGCCCCGTCACCGGTTTTCAAGACCGGCGCAATCAACCGCTCTGCCACGCCTCCGGTTGGATAGCCCATGCCAGGTCCGCCACGATCTGGGGCATATCCGCATGCCCAAGGGCCGTGACGCTCCCCCTTTTTACGGTAGCGTAAGCTTCCAGCCAGGTCAAACGAGAACGCCTGCGGATACCGGAATACCACAGCATGAAAATGGTCTGGCGTGGCCGGCGAAACACCCGGCCCGCGCCTTTAATCCATGGCCGGGGCAATTTGCAGCTAAATCCTGCCGCCACGTATTAAGCCACGCACACAGGAGCCGGGGCGGGAAGCCCTCACTGCGCGGCGGCCCCTTGCAGAACACGGTTGGTGGCTTGCCACGCCAGAGCAGCCGCCTGCGGGGCGGGCATTGCACCAAGCTGTTTATTAAATACTTCCAGCGACATGGGGCCGTTGTAGCCGGTACTCCGGATCGCCTTCAAAAATCCCGCCAGGTCAATGCCGCCTTCACCGGGCAATACTCGCTCGCCGTCCAGCACTTCGCCTACCGGCACCCGGGGGGCGTCATTGAGGTGCGCCAGCACAATTTTTTCCGCCGGAATTTCCGCCAGATGCCGCCAGGTGGTACCCGCGGTGTGGCAATGAAAACTGTCCACGAGCAGGCCCACATTAGAGCCAATGGCATCGGCCAACTCCAGCATCAGGCCGGGAGTAAAAATGAATTCATGTTTGAACTTGCGCCGCAGATGATACGGAGCCACAAATTCCAGTCCGAAGCGAAGGCCGTGATCGCGCAAAATATCGGCAATAGGCTTGATTCGGGACACATGAAAGTTCCAGTTTTCCAGAAAAGGCATGTCGGAAGAAGGCATGATCCAGGTGGCGCAGGAATCGGCCTTCAGTTGGGCCGCCACCGGGGCCATTTTTTTTAATTGCGCCAGGCCCTCAGGCAATTTGGCACTTTCCGCCCGGAAATCCGGAGCACCCCACCCGCCAAAACGCAGATGATGCGTCGCGTAGAGATCCGCAAGTTTGGCAGTTCCATGCTGCACACCGTAATTAATATCCACATCCGCGCCGGCAAAGCCCGCCCCGGCCGCAACTTTCACAAAATCTTCCTGCGATAAATTGCCCCCGGTCGTTCCCCGATTCAGACACACATACTCCATAGAAAATCTCCATCGTCAAAATGCCGGACCGTTCACCGCTTGCCATCAAGAACCTCCGTCACAAATCCTACCGGCGGTGAATCCTGTTGACAATAGCGGTCCGTCATACTTCGCTCAAATGGCAAGCCAAGCGGCTGCGTTATCAGTTCCACGAGAGTAATCTCCACGGGGCTGGATCAAGAACACACGTATCATCCGCTGCCGAGAAACCACAAGCTTAAAGCGATCGGATCACGGTCCGGTGCGGAAACAGGTATTTTTTCAGGACAGCAGGCCAATTTTCGAGGCCATGGCGACGCTTCGTTTCGCACACTCGGAAATGGCAATCGGGTGATAATCCAGAATACCGCTATGCAGCCGGTCATGCAGACGTGCAGTCCAGTGGGCCGGCAGCAGCGTTGCCCCAAGCATCGCTCCCATGATGGACCCAACCGTGGCACCATTGCAGTCGGCATCCCATCCACCCATCACCGCAATGGTTATGGCGCGGCCAAAATTCCGCCCGCCCAGCAGCAAGCCGGCGACCACCAATGCCACATTGTTGATAGTGTGCACGGGGTGATAGTGCCCCAGCAGGGCGTAGATTTCGTCAAAGACCGCCTCGAATTGTTCTGGATCAAGACGATATTTTTCGCAAATTTCCACCACCTCCTGCACGGCCTTAAACAACCGTGAAGTTGACGGTATTTGGGCCAAACCGGCGGTGATAATCTCGCGAACGTCATCGCAGGTGAAAGCGGCGGCAATCATGGCGGCGACAAACATTTCCCCGTAAATGCCGTTTTTAACGTGCGATATGCGCGCATCGCGCCAGGCAAATTCCGCCGCCAGTTGTGGGTTGCCCGGTGCGGCATAACCCCAGGAATCCGCCCGGATCTGGGCCCCAATCCATTCGCGATAAGGATTGTAATGGGTGCTGACCCACTGCCAATCCGGCTCCGCAGCGGAAATACCGCCATGAAAATCATAGCGATTCACCAGATTCCGATAGGCTTGTGTTTCCGCGGTACAAACCGCTCGATAGGGAAGATACTGCATCCAGGCAAAGGCCACATCCCACGATGTAAAATCAGCGGATTTTTCGCGCAAGATAATCTGCCCGATCACGGTATAGCGGATGTCATCGTCCGATTCCATAAAGGCAATATGTTCCCGGGTCGAAGCCTTGCACCCAACCCGCCCGGTGCGATCTTCGGCCGGAGAATGTTCAGGAAAATAGTCCTTGAGAGGATATTCTCCGGTACCCACAGCCGCAAGATAAGTTTTAATTCGATCCTTGGATGACATCCCCGCGTGCGGCCCCATAAAACATTCCACCGGTTTGCCCAGGGCGCATCCAACGCATCGGCCCAGCCACGCCCCGTACATGCGGTCAAAAAGCTGCTTTTCATCCAGGTTGATACGCACTTGCGGCCGGTTTGGCGGCCGCAGCGCCTGGATACCCTTCAGATCGGAAGGTTCCTTGAAAGGAAAAGAATCCGGTATGGATATCCTGGTCAACGCGGAATAAATCGCATCAAGCTTTTCCGCGTCATCCCCGGCCTGTTCAAAAGCCGGCCGCAGGGCGTCCAGCAGTTTGGCCGGCCTCCCTTCCTGTTTCGACTCTGCAAATTCTTCCTGCACCAGGACACGACTTGTATCCCATCCAGCCATGAGTGCTCCTATCCGCACGGTCAGGTCTGTTTTTCTTTCAGAGATACACGCATCACCGCCAGATTTTCCGGTATGGCGATGACCTGTCCCTGATGGTTCACACAGGCAATGGTGGAATCCGCGGTACACAGGAGCCCGCGTGACTCCTGGTGGTATAATTCATACGTATGATCAATACGTACATGTGTCTGCCGGACTATCCGGGTGATTAATTCCAGTTCCTCGTCATAGCGGGCCGGGCGCTTGAAGGAAACTGCGATCTTGGTCACCACAAAGGCAATTCCCTGATCCTCCAGATCACGGTACCGCATGCCGCACAACCGCAGCAATTCCGTCCGTCCCATCTCAAAATAGGGCAGAAAATTGGAATGATGCAGATAGCCCATGGAATCACATTCCACGTAGCGAACACGAATGGAAATGGCACACTGGGTGATCATACCGGCGTTTTGGTTTCCATTTTCACTGCGGTGGCCTCATGCTCCAGCCCCGTGACGCCACCGCAGCGGCCTCACGTAAATCCGATGAATCTCTCGCCAAACTCATTGTTGAACGACCGGGCCAGGGCATCCGGATCAATGGGGTTGCGGAACCGCTCCTTGCCATCCACCAGCAGTACCGGCACCGCATCGCGATACTTTTCCAGCAGTTCCGGATCGGTGGTGATGTCAATTTCTTCAATCACCGATACAATCCGCGGCGAAAGCACGAGGCTGAGCATTTTCCAAGTAGCCTCGCAAGCAGCGTGGTTGGGTAAAACCATCAGTGTAATGCGGTGCATAAACATTCTCCCGGTCAGAAAAGTTTCCAGTCCGGCGAGCTTACAAAGCGCCCGCCTGACGCAACATGCCGCCGTCAATAAAATAGGTCGATCCAGTCACATACCCCGCTTCGTCGGAAGCCAGATAGGTCGCCAGACCCGCAACCTCTTCCGGCTTACCCCAGCGGGCCAATGGAATTTCCGCCATCAAGGCCTTTTCCATCTCCGGATTGGATTCCACATCCTTATCAATCGGGGTGAAAATAGCGCCCGGCCCGATATTGTTGACCGTAATTTTATACGGGGCCAGTTCCACGGCGATGGTCCGCATCAACATACGTATGCCGCCCTTGGTGGCGCAATATGGGGCGTTGGTCTGCATGGGCAGGTCTTCGTGAATGGAAGAAATGTTGATGATGCGCCCACCACGCCCCTGCTTTACCATCTGCCGGGCGGCCGCCTGCGCGCACACCAGCGGACCCAATAAATTCACGGCAAATATTTTCTGCACCTGGTCAATGGGAAATTCCAGAAATGGATGCTTATATTCAATGCCCGCGTTATTCACCAGAATATCCAGGCCGCCGAAGGTCTTGACCGCTTCCATGATCATGTTGGCCGCCTGATCCGGGTTGGAAACGTCCGCATTCACCGCGATGGCCTTGCCGCCCACGGCCTTGATTTTTGCCAGCGACTCATCCGCGGTTCCCGGCTTACCGACATAATCAATGACCACCGCCGCGCCTTCCTGCGCAAAACGCACCGCCATGGCCTGACCGATGCCGGTGGCAGCGCCGGTAATAATCGCAACTTTTTTTGAGAGTTTCATGGTTCGCTCCTGTAATGGGTTCGCGGAAGTTCGGCACCACAACCGTCGCAGCACCTGCCCGGATTCTCCGGCCGCCCGCATTCCTATGCACTACTCTATCCGCTTTCGGGTGCAAATGGCAATGTTACAACGCCGGCGTCGCCGGATTGAGACCAGTTGGAGCCATGGCCAACCGATGCTACACTGTACGCGTCGATTTGGATTGGAGTTGCACCATGGATTGTCTGGTCACTATCAATACCCGGAGCTGGACTGCCGAACTCGGCCCAGAAGATCGCACTGCGGCATTGGCCGCGATGGAGAGCGGCAAAGTGGTCTTTTTACCGCAGCTTGATTTTACGTTTCGTGAAGCGGAGAAAAAATTTCTCACCCCCGTTTGGAGTAATGACAGCGCTAAAAACATCAGTTACGACGCTTCCAACAAGAGTATCCGCGGCATGAAGGGCAATTCGGTCCTCCGTGATGAGTTGGCGGCGCTGCTGCAGCGCTATGCCGATGCCACCCGCAGCCTTTTGCACAACTTGCTGCCCACCTACGCCCTGGGGCTGATCCGTGGCCGCACCAGTTTTCGCCCGGTCGAAATTAAGGGACGGCCAGCCAGGATCACCAAGGATGATACCCGGCTGCATCCGGATTCCTTCCCTTCCCGGCCATCGGGCGGCAAACGCATCATCCGTGTATTTTGCAACGTCAATCCTGAAGGTAAAGGGAGGGATTGGCGTATGGGCGAGCCATTTCCCAGCTTCGCGGCTAAATTCCTGCCGCGGCTCAAGCGGCCCGCAGTGGGCAGCCGCGAGCTGATGTATTTGTTGCGCGTCACCAAATCCTGGCGAACCGATTACGACCATTACATGCTCGCCCTTCATGATGCCGGCAAGCTGGACGATGAATATCAAAAGCACGCCACCCAATACAGCTTTAGTTTCCCCTCACATAGTACGTGGATCTGCTTTACGGATGAAGTTCTGCATGCGGTGGATGCCGGCCAATATCTGCTGGAGCAAACTTATCTTCTGCCGGTGGAGGCGATGGCCCGGCCGCAGCAGTCCCCGCTGCGCGTGCTGGAAGGATTGGCAGGTCGGCCGCTGGTTTAACCGTATCTCCCACCGATCACCGCGCCCAACTTAAAAAAACATCACAACTTATCTGGCTGCGCTGGTCTTTGCGTGCCGCCAAGCGAGCAACTTGGATGAATGTGTTATAATTGCAGGTTTGGCCCGGCGCGGTGCGACCGGGGAAATGAGTTGCCCACAGGTGGGCAATGCAGGAGCGGCATGGTGGCGAAATTTGAACAGATACTTGAGGGCCTCACAGAACCCCAGCTTGAGGCGGTCACCCATATTGATGGACCTTTGCTGGTGCTGGCGGGTGCCGGTTCCGGCAAAACCCGGGTTATTACACGGCGTATCGCGTACATGGTGGCCCAGGGACTTCCGCCATGGAACATCGTCGCTGTTACCTTCACCAACAAGGCCGCGGGAGAAATGAAAACCCGCACCATGGCGTTACTGGCGGATATGCCCGGCCGGCCGGGGGCAAGGGTGATGGTAAGCACTTTTCACAGCCTTTGTGTGAGAATTCTGCGCCAATATGGAGAGGCTGCTGGCTTGCCCCCCGGTTTTGGCATATTGGATTCTGCTGATCAGACGAAACTGTTCAAACAGGTTCTGGCCAAAGTCGGATTGTCTGTGGAAAATTTCAATCCCAACGCCGTACAGGGGCAGATAAGCCGGGCAAAAAATAACCTGCAAGATCCGGCCCAGGTCACGGCCAAAGCGGTGAGTTTTTTCGACAAGGGCATCGCCCGGGCGTACGTTTGCTACGAAGAAATGCTCAAAGCCGCCAGCATGGTGGATTTTGATGACCTGCTGGTGAAGACGGCGGTCCTGTTGCGCGACAACGCCGAGGCCCGCGGTCAATTGCAGGAAAAATACGGGTACATCCTGATTGACGAATACCAGGACACCAACAAGGCGCAGTTTGTCATTGCGCACATGCTGGCGATGAACCATAAAAATATCTGTGCGACCGGAGATCCGGATCAATCCATTTATGGCTGGCGCGGAGCGGACATTCAAAATATTCTGGAATTTGAAGAGTTTTTCCCCGGTGCCAAGGTGGTGCGGCTGGAGCAAAACTATCGCAGTACAAAGGTGATACTCAAAGCCGCCTCCGCCCTGATAGAAAACAATCGGGGTCGTAAAAAGAAGGATCTCTGGACTGAAAATGAATCGGGCGAAAAAATAACGGTGGTTCACGCCCGCGATCAGCATCATGAAGCTCAGGAAGTGGTGCAAATGTTGCAGGCAGCCCAGCGGGAAACCGGCCTGACGTGGGACAAAATGGCAGTTTTCTACCGCACCAATGCCCTTTCCCGGGTGGTGGAGGATGCGCTGATGAGGGCGGGCGTGCCCTACCAGATTGTCCGCGGCACAGAGTTCTACGGGCGCAAGGAAGTCAAAGATGTGCTGGCATACTTAAAGGTCATTGCCAATCCGCGCGACGCGGTAAGCTTTGAACGCATCATCAATGTGCCACCTCGCGGAATTGGGGAAAGCACGATAACGAAGCTTTCCGCTTTTGCCTCCGACCACGGACTGACCTGGCTGGAAGCCTGCACCAGGGCCAGGGAAGTTCCGGACATATCCGTGAAGGTGGCGGACACCTGTCGCAAATTGGCATGGCTGTTTGATTCCTGGCGCAAAGATACTTTGGGCACAGAGACTCCTGGCACAGTTGCCGGCCAGGAATTCGATGATGCAGGAATTGATTCCCGGCAGGCCGCAGACCCTCTTTTTGATCCGGCGTTAGCCCAATTCGCCCAAGATCAGCTTGTCGATGACGATTCAGAAACGGATGATTTCAAGGCCAGTGAGCCGGGGTCAGTTCGCGCTTCCACCCAGGAAAATTCTGATGACGGAGTGGCTCAGCAAGCATCCGCAGCCGATGGCACCAACGTCCTGGTACCATCGATGAAAATCCGTGATCTGATGGAAAAAGTGGTCAATGAGGCCGGCTTTCGCCAGAAACGCAAGAACAATTCCGACGATGAAGAAATTACCGCCAACGTGGACGAATTAATCAACGTGGCGGCGGAATTTGATCTCCGCAATACGGGGGGCTCGCTGCAGGAATATCTGGAACAGGTGGCGCTGGTTTCCGATGTGGACCGGCTCAAGGAAGGGTCCGGGGCTGTCACCTTGATGACGCTGCACGCCGCCAAGGGCCTGGAATTTCCCATGGTGGTCATGGTCGGCCTGGAAGACGGGTTACTGCCGCACCAACGGGCATTCAGCGGCCCCGATAGCCGGCGCGACATGGAAGAGGAGCGACGCCTGGCTTTTGTAGGCATCACCCGGGCCATGCGAAAATTAATTTTAACCTGCGTGGAATCACGCATGGTACGCGGACAAATAGAGCGGCAGAAGCCATCGCTGTTTCTGGGCGAACTGCCGCCGGAATGTCTGGAAACACGCGACCTTACTTTCCATGCTCCCCCGGCGGGCTCGCCTGGTTTCAGCGACACCGCCGCAAGTTTCAATGCGCCGGTCTCACGGCCAGCGCCTTCGGGCAACGGGCGTAGGCTGCACGCGTCAGGATATCGGCGGGGTTTGCTGGTGCGCCACGCCAAATTCGGACTGGGTCGCATTGAAGAAGTTATGTCTGCGGGGCCAAACCAACGGGTACGCGTGAATTTTCAGTCCTGTGGACTCAAAACGATGGTAACAGCCATGGCGAACCTCGAACCTCTGGATCGCTGAAGTCCACTGACTCGGACATCCGAAATGCGCGGTTTTGCGACACCATGTTATTCGCCGGCGTGCCATTCTGGATGAATAATCCAGCGGGTTCTCACCGCCCTGAAGCATTTTGATTTCTCATCGCCCGTCGCACGTATCTGATGTTGCGTTAAGCCCGAGGCGGGCGCAAATCCAGAAAACGCGAGGGTTTGCGCGGATTGGCTTGCCGTTGGAGATCCCGGACCGCCTGCGGAGAAGTAAAGACGATGTGAACGGGAGATCGCAGAATGGTTCGGGCCTGTTGCCGGATGCGATGCCTAATGTTTTCCGCGCTGCGATGAAGAGCCACGTGCAGCGTGATACGGTCGCTTAAGTCAAAATCCTGTTCGGCGACAATAAGAAACTCGGCGACGGCGGCCACACCTTGCAGCCATTCGGAGATGGTACCGGGGAACAGGCTTACGCCTCGAACTTTCAGCCGCTGCTGCATCCGCCCGACCACAGGCCCCAGGCGGGGTGTGGTGCGCCCGCAGGGACAAGGCTCTGTGTTCAATGCCGCCAAGTCCCCGGTATGAAAACGCAACAGCGGCATTCCCTCCACGCCCAATGGCGTTACCACCACTTCGCCGGTCCCCCCATCGGGCACCGGCCGCCCAGTTTCATCAAGAATTTCCACCACCGCCAACCGTGGATTCAAGTGCCCTCCCCGGCAGTGCGGCCCTTCGGCAAAAGTGGTGCAGGTTTCAGTACCGGCGCAGGTGCTCAAAACAGGCGCATGAAAGTGCTCACCCAGCCGGGTAGCCAGGGCATTGGGCGAAAGATCAGCACGCCGCACCGGCTCGGCAATGCTGATGATGGCTGCGAGCGCCGGCGTCTGCGTCGCGGATGCGGCAAGTGAAGCGGCCAGAAGCGATGGCACCGTCAGAAGAAAGGGGCGGCGATAGTCTGCGGCAAGCGCCGCCAGGGCGGAAGCATCGGTAGCGTAAAACGGCCCGGCCCGCACGCAACCGGCTCCCAGTCGCTGCGCACCCAGCCAATAGGCAAGTCCCGCGACAAACATCCGGTCAAAGGCCACTGCTATCAGCAGTGTGTCGCCGGCATTGATACCGGCAATGTTTAAGGCGACGGCTTCATTGATGGCCAGCCGCTTCAGATCAGCCGCGGTCAACGGCACACGCAGCGGTTTACCCGTGGTGCCGGAAGTTGTTACCCACTCGCGCACGTCTTCGTGTTTGCACGCATACGCGCGTTGCCCGGCCTGCATTAATTCCTCCCTGCTGGTGGTGGGCAGGGCCGCCAAGCTTGTTAATCCGCCGTTTCCATCCCGATGAATGCGACCGGCATAAAGCGGGCTGCGACGGGCATGGGCGATGTGCCGCGCCAGCAAACGCTGCTGCAAGGCCTGCCAGCGCGATGGTGGCCAGAAAAGACAAGCGCCGTCAGGACATCCCGGCACAACGGTGGAGCGGCGGGGTTTTCGGCGGAAAAGTTTGCGGATCATCCATGACTCCCGGTGAAATCCAAGATCAGTAGCCATTCCTCATGACGCTGGCGGATCCACAGCGTGCGGGGGCAGCCAGCGGCATTATAACGGGTGTAACGCACCTGCAGATGCTGATGGTTCGTCAACGTGATATCGGCGTAGCGTAAATAACCTTGCCTGCCGGTAAACAGGTCGTGGTGAATATTTTTCAATTCATCGGTGTAGGATAGCCGCACCGCGTGAAAATGCGGAAGCACCCGCCATACGGAGCGCGGCGATAAATGCCTGGGCGGCAGCAAGGCGATGACGACATCCTGCGCAATGTCAGCAGCAAGCTGGTCTGGCACGCCGGTGCCGGCCTGTACCTTAGTTGCATGCGCAGACCGGCGGCGAACCAGAAAAAGCAGCCGGCCGAATTCATCCGCCGCAGTCAGTTTAAAATCAGTGGCGGAAATAATATCTAACCGCCCGATCATGGATATTTGCCGATGATGTAATTTAAGCGTCGCAAACAGGGTGTGTCGGCATCGGATAGGGAAATGAGAAAGGGTGCGGGCCACAGCCGCAAAAGTAGGCGTGTGGCGATGAGCGGCTGACAGTGCCGGCAGAGCGGGTGTCATCCTGGACGTACAGCCGACCAGCATCGCCACCCCCACTGCAGCACTGCTGATCAGCGCTGGGCAAAAGAATCCGGCGAACCTCCTGTGGCGCACCATTTTAAGCCATTGCTGCAACATTATGGCGTTCTCCGGAGGATGGTTGCGGATCGCCGGCGACATATCCACCCGGTGACCGGGCCGACAACAAACAGCGAGGTAAAATATCCTCCGGCGATTCCGAACACCAGCGTTATACCGATCCAACGCAGCACCGGTTGACTGGAAATAGCCAGCACACCGGTCCCAAGAATGGTAGTTAAAGCACAAAGCATCGTTGCCAGGCGGCGATCAGGCCGACCGTCGGGGTGCTGCTGCCGAGGATCGCCGGCCGCGTAAATACCATAATCCACTGCCACCCCCATGGTAAACAGCATCGGCACCATGCTCATCAGGTTCAATCCGCCGCAGAATTTATCCGCCGCCCCCAAAAGCCATACAAAACCGACAATCATGGAGAGGCAGGCCAGAGCCGCCAAATCAAGCCTGCGAAAGTAAATCCACAGTGGCACAAAAATAAGCAGCAATACGCACGGAAACAGCCGTCGAGTTTGAGATTCGGCCAGGTCGGTGGCACGAAACAAAAGCACCTCGCCGTCGATGATGGAAAGGTGCTTGAATTGTCGGCGCAGGAGACTTACCCAGTGACCGCGCCGTCGCTGCGGCAATTGCATATTTTGCACAACCGCAATACCAATCGTGGTACGATTCGGACGCTCTTGAATCAGCCCGGGCAGCAAAGTTACCGGAGACTGTGCAATTCGCACCGCCGACGGCGGCACGTGCGGCGGCCGGGCCAGCGAGGTAAGCCATTTATTCCAGGCAAAAGCGTGCATGCCGACGGCGGCAGCGGAGTAAGCAATGGCGCGGTGAATTTGCTCCTGGCGGGCCGGCGTCCAGAACGCCTGCCACGCGGCAAGACGCCGGTGTATGGTGGCGGAATCCGGCAACAGGCTTAGCGGGCTGTAGCAGCGATCCATCAGGCCTTGGCGCTGGAAATTCATCAGCATGTGCGTGACATCCCGCAGGCGTAGCAAAGCCTGGGCCGCAGATTTTTCCTGAATTAACAGCACCCCCTGCGCATTGGCGGCACCCCAGACCGTGGCAAAGTGCGCTTCAGCCGCCCGCGTTTGCGGGGTGATATCATCAAGCCCCCGGGGTTGATGATTGTACGTAACCATTGCCGCGCCGGTGCCCATCCACAGGCAGACCGCCAGAAAGCCCACCGAACCAAGATAAAATAGCCAGCGCGACCCACGACTGATTGAACCAACAATTGTGGCCGTCAAATAGCTTTTCCTGCCGGGGCGAATCAACCACGGGCCGAAATAACCAGGCAGCACTAAAAATGTGACCAGCCAGATGCACACAGTAGCTCCGGCAACAAATAAGCCCAGCTCGCGCAGGCCCGGAGCAGAACTGATGGAAAGCGCCGCATAGCCGGTAACACTGGTGCAAACACTCATGGAAATTGCGCCGAACAGATCGCGCGTGGCTTGACCGGCCAACTGGGAATGCCACCCGCCCGCTTCTGTGGCGCGGCGATTCAGGGCCGCCAGCAGTTGAATGCCGTAGTCGGTCGTGGACCCGCAAAGCAACCCGGCAAACCCCAGCACCAGCAGCGGCAGTTGTGCGCGGAATATACCCGCCAAACCCAAAGCCGTGCCCAGCCCCACCATCGGTGGCAACATGCAGATGAGAAGTGTGCTCCAGCGCCGAAAAAATAGCAGGATAGCTCCCCCTACCAGCAGCGTGCCCAGCAGGGAAATCCAGGTAACCTGACGGCGAATGGATTGGGCATTTTCGGCATAGTGCAGATAAGAACCAACCGTCCACACCCGCAGGCCGGGAAATTGGTGCCGCACCGTGGCTATGGCCTTGCGCAATTGGCCGAGCATCCGGATGGAGGCCGGCGTGTTGGCCGGCGGAAAATTGGGAGTCAGCACCATCATGGCGTGGGCATGATTGCCGGAGAGCAACAACCCGTGGGAAAAGTGTGCCCCCTTGACAGGATTTACCGTGCGCAGTTGCCGGCGCAACAGGTTTTCCATATCCAGCGGATCATCAACGAGTTGCGCCAAAAGCAGTTCACCATCCGGCTGGGCCAGGCGGCGGGCGACAGTAGCGAAGCGGGTCTGGATAAACGTCGCATTGGCGCGTTGTTCCACGGTGCGCAACTCTCGGCGGGTCAGCAGTGCCGGGCCCAGTTGCAGCAGATGTTTTTGCGCCGCAATGAGCTGTCTGGAACTGACCCCTGCCCAGACCCGGCGAAAATCACCCGTCTTACGTAACCGGTCTGAAAGTGCGTTGACTGCCTCGGCCAGCCGGGCAGTGTTCGCCGTGCCAGCCAGGTGTACATCCAGCCGGATACGATTGACCAGTTCTGTCCCATGGAGTGTTGCGGCCACATTGCGGACGGCGGAACTATCGGTGGAAAAAAAACGCAGGATGCTTGCCTGCCAGTCAATGCGGATGGAAAAGAGGGAAAACAAACCCGCCATCAGCAGTAATACCACCGTCAACAGCAGGCGGTGGCGAGCCAGAAAGCCGTACCACTGATTCATCTGCCGTTCAAGCTGTTCGAAGCACCGCCCATCTGGTCTCATGGCCGCCCCTTCGGGCTGAATTTATCACTGGAAAACTGTGGATTGACCCGAATGCGGCCCATCCAATAGGAGCTTTCATTGCCGTGGCCAAAATGCATGATAATCAAACGCAGTTGATGCCTGCCGGGCAAAAAACCCAGACGAATCGAGCCAAGGGCCTGGTGCACGGTCCGGCTTTTGGGGATGAGGGTAAACAGGCGCAGTTGTTTTGGAAACTCTTTCCACAGGGCCGCAGACCGGGCGCGTGGCTTATTGGGCGGCGGCGCAACGGCCACGGGCCCGTTGCTTTCCAGGACATCATACGCCCTGGAAATATCTCCTGCGTGACCCAGTGACCAACCGGCAAATTGTCGCATGACCCGCCGCACCACCTGTTGGCTGGAGGCTTTGCCGGCATGCCAGCGACGATTATTTTCCGTACGCATGTACACCCGGTCACCGCGCAGGATAAAACAACTGCGGTAAGGCCAGTTGGTAGTAAAACGCACCCGGTCAGGCTGCATCATGGCAATAGTTCCGCCGCTGACAAACGGCTGTTTTAAAACGGCAAGTTTTTTTTCACAAATAAATTGCATGGAAAGACCGTGTACGCCGCGAAAGTCGGCCAGGATGTGCTTGAGATCTACGACTGCCGGATCACGAGCGGTCGCCGGCGGCCGTGACATGGCCAGCAATGCGAAAAGCAGCCCCGCCGTCCAAACAATTTGTCGTCTGGTCACGGGCGGCTCCTGGTCGGCAATTCCTGCTCCGGTATTAACAGGGCCTTTAACCGCCGGGCAACATCCGGATCGCCCATGGCAGATTTACCGAAACCGACCAACGCACCAACTGCCACAGCCGCAGCCTGGGCCTCAGGTAAATTACTCACCAGCATGACGGGGGGACATCCCCGCTGCGCGCATAGCTTAGTGATTAAATCAATACCGGAAGAAGCGTCTCCATCAATAATGCGATTCACCAGCACGAGATGGTATGAATGCGCGGCCAGTTTTTCCAGACCTTCTGCGGCGGTGGCGGCGGCATCGGTATGGGCCTGCAGCGTTCGGGAAAGTAAACGGGCGATGGCCGCATGATCAAACCCGCACTGACCGATACTTAAAACGTTAATCGACATGAAACGTTAGCTCCGCGCACTTAGCACTTACTGTGATGACATGACGATTGGCGACGGCTCCGGCGAGGCCGGTGGAACCCAAAATGGCAGTGGCCGCAGCGTCAGTGTGGTTGGCCCCGCAGCGCAATAGGCATTCAATTGCCGGCCATCCTGGGCCACACCGCGTTTGACATAACCCATCGCAATGGCCGCCTGACCAAGCATTGGCGAAATGCAACTGCTGGTGACCATGCCGACAACGGTCGCCTCATCCCGCAGCTCTTCGCCAGCCACCGGCGGTAGCTGGCCTTTTACGGTCATGCCCGTGAACACCCGAGCCACACTGTTGTGCGCATGCATGCGGGCTACCACCTCCTGCCCCAGGTAACACCCCTTTTTCAGGCTTACCGCCCGCAAGTACCAGGGGCCTGTTTCCATGGGCAAATTTTGTTCGGTAATGTCTATCCCGAAAATCAGCGAACCAGATTCGATGCGAGCTATGTTAAAAGCGGACCAGCCGACAGCGCGAACCTGGCGCGGTTTGCCCGGATCTGGTGATCCCGGGCCATCGCCATTTTGCAAAGCCCTCCACAGCGATTCCAGATCGGCCCGCGGTGCAACAATTTCATATTGCCTTGCACCGCAAAGATCATTGCGGAAAATAAAAGCCTCGACACCCGCAATCCGAACCGGCCCAATCGCCAGGTTCGCCAGTGCAGCGATGTCCCGCGAGCCAAGCCGCTCCAGCACCGCCGTGGCCGTCGGGCCTATCAGGCTTAGTCGACCATAGCTCTCTCCGCAGTTGATGACCTTGACATCTTCGCTGAAGATGTAATTTTCCAGTGTGCGACAAAGATCTGCCGCCAGGCGGGCATCCACATCCAGCAGTGTGCGGTCCGCCAGATTCAAAACATACATATCTTGAACAATGCGACCTTTGGTATTAAGCAAGTACGCATAACACCCCCGGCCAGGCTCCAAGGCCTTGATCTCATTGGTCACAAGATTGTTGAGAAACGCCAGACGGTCCTGGCCCATCAATTCCACCACGGCCCGATGGGGACAATCCATCAGGGCGGCGGATTTACGAATGGCGGCGTATTCCAGTTCCGTTGGACCATAGCTCTCCACAATTTGTATATCCGGTCCGAAGGGCAGCAACAGAGCTGCAGCCTGCTCATGCCACGGCAACAGAGGATTTTCGAGCATTCACAACTCCAATTCACCATGAAGATTATACCAGCCTTCATTGTCCGCCGCAGGGATCCGGTTAATTTTATGGCTGCGTCAATTTACCTCTGGAGGCCGTCCAAATGTCCGCAGAAAACCGAGAATAAAGCTGGATCATCACCGGATCGACATGCTCACAGAGAGAACCTGTGCAAAGCAAATCGACAACGCAATCTCTTGCAAGGCGGCGCTTGGATATCCCCGCAGACATCTTGCAGACATGCTTGCGGCAGTCAAAAGCACCAGAGTTGTTCCGGTCGATGACGGTTGTTCCTAAGAGTACCGACCAGGGAGGCTTATGCGTCCCTACGCTCGGCTATCAATATCGGAGGTCTCTTTCGCGGAGCCAAACTTAGATACATACAAATCGCACACGCCAATAGCACAGCGTACGCCGGCCCCGGTTCAAGATGTCGAATGCGCCAAAACCAATACATATACCTGTGATTGGTGGTCAGCTCCACTGCCAGCACCATCATCACCGTAATCAAAGACAACAATAGCCCCAGCAGCGTCAAGCCAAAGCCGCCCACATCCACCACCATTCCCACAGACGCCAGCATGGTGGCACCCCACAGCAAATAACGTTCGTGCATCTGCGGCCCTAATGCAAAAAAGGTAAGCCAGGGCGTGATCATTGCGATAACAAACCGCGGATCGTTGCGCCGGCGTTGAATTGCGGCACCCAGGGCCGCCATGACCAGCGTTATCACGTATAATCCGAATAAAAAGTATCGCATGTTCACCGTCCAGTGCCAGGCGGTCCAGGGCACATGCAACGTAAACACCGGATCGAGAAGCCGCCAGCCAAAACTGCGTTCCAGGATATTGGCCAAACCGCACGTATCAGGAAATGAAAGAATCAGGTAATGGTGTGTACCGTAGTCGTAGCTGACCCGCAGGCAGCCAAATTCAGCCGGTAAAGCCAATGCGGTAACCGCCAAACCAGCCGCCAGCGACACCGCCACGTAAAACCAGGCCCGCCGGCGTGCCATAATCCACGGTCCCGTACATAGCCAGACTGCCAGAATGACGCCTGCCCACCAGTATGCGGTCATGCGGCCGCTTATCCACGGCCACAACGCCAATACCAGTGCCGGTGCCATGAACAGCACGCCATAAAACGAAGGGAGCCTGGCTTTATAGAAAATCCAAGCTCCCGCCAGAATCGTTGCCGCCAGGACGCCGCCCAAAAATATCCAGTCAATCCGGCTTTGCAGCATCCACGGCGAAACCAGCAGACCAAAGGTCAAGGTAAGACCGGATAAAAATTCAATCGCTTTGCGCCAACGCAATTCAAACAGCGGCCAGAATACAAAAATGGCCGCCACAAAAAACTGCTGCCCCTTGAGCCATCCCCCCACACCAATGACCACCCCGGCGACAAACAGCCAATCGCGTGAGGCCAGGTAAACCGCCATGATGTAAAACGGCACGATCCAGATATCATACTGAACCCAATTATGGGCGGATTGGATGGCCGCCGGATTAAACCAGAAAATAGCCGCGGCAATTAAGCCCAGGATCCACGCCCGCGTCAGCGGCTGGTACTTCGCTGGTGGCCCGGCATCCGCAGCCTGGGGAGCCAATCCCCCCCTCTTACCTCGCCACGGCAAAAACACCTTGGTCCAGGAGCGCCCGGTCAGGGGAGGTTCGCGGCGTCGGTTAATCCAATGTCGCACCAGCAGGAATATCGCCACGCAGCCGAACAGTTCGATGATCGTATTCACCCATAACATCGGCTGCATCAGCCTAGGCCGCCAGTGCCGGACGGTCGGATTCATCGCTCGCTCATGCCAGTTCCACAAAGCAACAATGGTCATTTTTCCAGGCACATAATCCAGCACGTAACGATGGCGGAAACCTGCGTCCATTTCGGCTCGCCAGTAGACGGATCTCAAGCGCCGCCAAAAAGTCGGCCAGTTGACGCCCGGCGCGCCGCGCTCCCGTATAGCCGCTCCCCAACGGTCACGCGCACCATTGACCGTATAGGATCCCCAATACCATGCATTGAGCACATCGGGCCAGAAATACAACCGCTGTTGCACCGAAAAGTTCCACGTCCATGATCGAATCTTCAGGCCGGACCATACCCCCCCACCGATAAAGACGATAGCTAAAACGAGCAGAATCGCGCCACGCAACCGGTCTGATTTCGGCCTGGGAATGCCTGGACCAGCGGCGGCAGTTGAACCGGGCGTTGGCGCGTCTGACAATGACAGCAAATTCCTGGTCAAAAACTTACCTCGGCGACGGGGGCGCTCCTGGCATCACCAGGAGCAACAAACCTCATGGAGATGGCGGCCTTCTACATGCGAGCAAAGGTCGGCTTAAATCTTAACGCTTATCCGATCCGAACATTGCGTCAAATCCTTCTATCCCGTCATCACTATGCCTCCAGGCAGCGTCCGCGGATATCTTCCGTCAGCCGGAAAAATAATTCCGGTGGTAGCGCACCACGGGCCTGGCTCCAGCCGGCCAGATCACCGCCGCCATATCAAAGCGCGGATTGAAATGCATGAGCCGTCGGCGGGCCATATACCAGCGCGCGGATCGCAGCAGAAATCTTTGTTTTTGATGATCCACTGTTTTTTCCGGCGGCCCGTTATGATCACTGCTGCGGGTGCGCACTTCCACAAAAACCAAATCCCCGTCATGCAGGCCTACAATATCAATTTCCCCGCCCGGGCACCGGACATTGCGGGCCAGAATCTTCATTTTAAGCTCCCGCTTCACATACGCCACCACCCGCGATTCCCCGCGGATGCCGAGCCGGGATGACCTGGTTCCCCGGCGAGAAAATAATCTTGTCCATAGCCCCATGATCGTCTCGCCTGTCTCCTGTGGCCGCAGCCTGGATGTGCAGACCGATGTGTTTGGTGCCACGTCCGCCACACGCCGCTAAGCCTATCCGAAAGCTAAGCCTGGTGAAAGGGCGTGAAATTTCCTTGCAACAAAAGGAACTATATTACACTGCCATGGGCAGCAGTATGACCGAAACGAGGATATTTCCAGGTGCCGGAAGAGTAGTTCATGCATCACATGATTCAGCTCTCAATCGTCGCCGGCGCAGTTTGTCCCTCCGTCAGGGCCAGAAGGTGCCTTCGGATCGGCATTATTTTGACCAAAGCGCAGCCCCATCGCTGAAAACCAGCGAGATTGCAGTAAGGAATTACAATTTGGTTGCAGCATCCGCATATCGAACCGAAGGAACTATACGCCGTATAACGTTTGATATTGTATGGCGCTGGCTTGACGGAAAATGTTATACCTTGTATAAATAATATCCGTTTGGTCCGCGGGCGGCCGACCTGGTAAGCATGCCCGCGAACACGCCGGTACTGCGAATCCGCCCTGCGATCCAATAATAAAAGGAGAATACACCATGGGTGAATCCATTTATCGTATCGGCTCAGCCCGTTTTCTTTTGCGGACCACGGTACGGTTAACCGCGATTGCCGCGGCGATTGCGGGTTTCGGCATGGTTCAGGCCACACAGGCCGCAGTTCGTGCGGTGGGCGTGGAAAATCAGTATGCCAATGTCATTGAACAAATCGGCGGAAAATATGTAAACGTCAGCGCCATTGTCAGCAACCCCAATACCGATCCCCACGTATTTGAAGCCAGTCCCGCCGTGGCCATTGAAGTAGCCAGGGCGCAGCTCATCGTGCGCAATGGACTCGGCTATGACACCTGGGTAAAAAAAATTCTGGCGGCGGGTTCCAAAGCCCGGCGCCAGGTGATTGTGGTGCAACGGCTGTTGAGATTGCCGGAAAATACACCCAACCCGCACCTGTGGTACAAGCCTGCGACGATGCCGAAAGTGGCGGTGGCCATTGCCGCGGCGCTGGGCAGGCTGGACCCCGCTCATGCACGATATTTCGACTCCAATGTCAAAGCGTTTGACGCCTCGCTCAAACCATGGTACACGGCAATTGCCGGCTTCAAAAAAAATTGCGGTGGCACGCCTGTGGCCGTCTCCGAGCCGGTGGGCAATTACATGCTCCAGGCGGCGGGTTGCCAAATCAAAACCCCCTGGACGCTTCAAGCGGCCATCATGAATGGTACCGACGCAGCTCCGCAGGATGTCAGCATTCAAAAGCGGCTTTTGCGGCGGCACCTGGTCAAGGTGTTTATCTATAATCAACAGGTGACAAGCCCTCTTACCGCCTCATTTCTGCACCTGGCGGAAAAATCGCATATTCCGGTGGTCGGTGTGTACGAAATCCTGCCCACCGGTTACAGTTACCAGCACTGGATGATGGCGGAAGTAAAGGCTCTGCAACTGGCTGTAGCCCATGGAATTTCCACCACCGTCCTGAAATAATGGCCGCGGTCGATCCCGTGAACCATCCCGATCGTAAAGATGCGGAGCGTTGACGATTGGCCCAAACGTACGGAGCAATGATAACCATGCACGAAAACAACACTCCGACGGCTCCAGTCACCACGCCAGGCAATCATGCTGATCCGAGTTGTGCGTCAGTGCTCTCCGTGGAGGATCTGACGGTAAGCATCGGCGGCCGGATGCTGCTGCAGGGGGTTACATTTGCTCTGCAACCCGGGCAACTCTGCGGCCTGATCGGCGAAAACGGTGCGGGAAAAACCACCCTGCTGCGCAGCCTGATTGGAGTTCAACCGTCGCCGCACGGCCAGGTAAGTATCAGCGGTCTTTCGCCGCGGAAATCCCGAGATTTGGTAGGCTATGTGCCGCAGAAGATCCATTTTGCCCCGGACCTGCCCTTGCGCGTGTATGACCTGGTCCAATTGGGCTGTGATGGTCATCGGCTCGGGCCACGGTGGTTCTCCCGCCGGCTTCACCAGCAGGTTCAGGCCGCACTGGACGCGGTGGGAGCCGGGGAGTTTGCATACCAGCGTATCGGCGAACTTTCCGGCGGACAGCAGCAACGGGCGGTCATTGCCCACGCCCTGGCCCGGCGGCCGCGCTTACTTTTGCTGGATGAACCTCTGGCCAATCTCGACTTTCGTTCCGCCAATGAACTGGCGGGATTGCTGGGCCATGTAACCCGGGTGCATGGCATTGCGGTCCTGGTTACCGCCCATGATATGAACCCACTGCTGCCGGTGATGGATCATATTGTTTACCTGGCCAAGGGCCGGGCGGCCAGCGGCAGTGTGCGCGAGGTCGTGCAATCGGTAACATTGAGCAAACTTTATGGTTATCCCGTCGCAGTTATCGAGCATGGCGGACGTGTGCTGGTGCTGCCGCACGCCAATGCGCAAGTAGGAGAAGACGGCTGCTATCTGATGCCCGGCGGCTCCACCAGCGGGGGTCAGGCGTAGATGTTGACCTGGCTGGCCCACATTTTACACTGGAGTTTTCTCCGCAGCGGTTCCGTGCAGACAGCCTTGCTGGTGGGCAGCAGTGCTGCGGTGGTATGTGCCGTGATCGGCGTGTTCACCATTTTGCGTGGCTACGCCTTTGCCGGTCACGCATTGGGAGATGTCAGCAGCGCCGGTGGTTCGGCCTCATTTTTTCTGGGCATCAGCCCGCTGGTGGGGTTTCTTGGAATTGCCGGGATTGCGGCGGTGAGCCTGGAATTTCTGGGGGTGCGCCGGGCACGCGAGCAGGACGTGGCAACCGGCATTGTACTGGGAGCCGGCATCGGGCTTTCGGCACTTTTTCTGTATCTGGATATGACCACCACCAGCACCACAGGAGCGGCGGTCATGGTAATGTTTGGATCCATGTTTACCTTCCCCGCCAGTCTGCGATGGCCGGCCATCATGGTGGCCGCCGCGGCTCTGGCCATGATGGCCATCCTGTACAGGCCGCTCCTGCTGTGCATGGTAGATCCGGAACTGGCCACCACACGGGGCATTTCCACCAGGTGGGTGGGCTTGCTGCATCTGCTGACGCTATCTGCGGCAGTAGCTTTGGCCGCCCTTTCGGTAGGTGCGGTACTGGCCTCGGCGCTGGTCATCGGGCCGGCTGGCGCAGTTGTGCGTATCAGTCGGCGGCCAGGCGTGGCTATCTTTTTGGCGATCCTTCTGGGACTTGCGGCGGTATGGGGCGGCATCTGGATGGCGTATGAAAGCTATTACTGGTTTGCCGGGCACGCATGGCCCGTCAGTTTTTTTGTGGTAACGATTATCTTTTTAAGCTACCTGACCAGCGTTCCCTTGCAGTACGTGCTCGGTCGGCGCGCCGCCAAGCCCAGCCAGATGGCGGCCCATGCCGGAGGTTAAAACAAATATGTTCGAAGCCTTTATGATTCATACCTGGATCGCCTCCACCATCATCGCGGTGACGGCGGGCATCCTGGGATTTTTCGTGGTGTTGCGGCGATCGGCCTTTGCGGCTCATGCCTTGCCACTGGCAACTTTTCCGGGCGCGGCAGCGGCGCAGCTTCTGGGAATTAAGGCGTTGTGGGGACTGCTGGGCTTCGTCGCCATCGCCGTGGCGCTGCTGCACCAGCTCCAGAAACTGGGGCGGAAGGATGTGGCGGCCGGGTTGGTGCTGGTTACGCTCCTGGCGGTGGGATCGCTGCTGTTAAGCATGACCAACAGCTACGCACCGGCGGTGTTTTCCCTGCTGTTCGGGCAGGTGCTGGGCGTTTCCGCGGCGGATTTATGGCCGGTGGCCACCATTGCCTCATTGGTGCTGGTTGGGGCGCTGTGTCTGTACCGTCCCTTGCTGCTGCAATCGGCATTCCCGGAACTGGCCATATCGCGTGGCATCAGCGCGGAAGTTATTGATATTCTTTTTCTGGGTTTGCTGGGGCTGGTTACGGCCATGGCCATGCCGGTGGTGGGTGCTCTGCTGGTGTTCAGTTTGCTCATCGCGCCGGCCGCGGCGGCGCAGAGCCTCTCGGCCCGTCCGTTACAGGCCCTGCTGCTGGCGGTGATATTTTCCGTGGGCATGATATGGCTTGCCATTGCCTTGTCGTTCTGGAGCAACTGGCCGATTGGATTTTTTGTCGGCTCCCTGGGCGCAGTGTTATTCACCAGCGCCAGAATGTTTCGATATATCCGCCACCGCTGGTTTTCCACACGCTGGCCTGCGGCAACGGGAAGACGGCCTATGAAGCTAATTCCGGCCGCGCAGCCTGATGAAGCCTGAGCCGCCGGACCGGCACGAAAAGCCGCTGCTGTGGATTCAACGTCATGGCTGCGGTCATGGTTGTATTCTAAAACGTGGCCAACAGGACCACAAAAATCACCAGCCAGACAGCATCCAAAAAATGCCAGTAAATGCTGCAATATCTTACACCGGGATAATAATTGCGCGAATAACCACCCTTGATCGCCCGCCGCAGCACCACACCCAGCGGAATCAGGCCACCGATGACGTGCAGCGCATGCAAGGCGGTAAATACGTAAAAAA
Organism: Planctomycetota bacterium; assembly: GCA_021851715.1. Taxonomy (GTDB): domain Bacteria; phylum Planctomycetota; class Phycisphaerae; order WQYP01; family WQYP01; genus JABEVA01. The sequence continues at coordinate 18,648 of JAJZCR010000007.1, read as the reverse complement.
CCGCAATTAACACATGGGCCTGAACCACCGGGGTCAGGCTGCGGGCCAGTCCACCGGTGTTGCGTATGCCCACCCGCGCCATGGCCATGTCGGAAAGTTGCAAGGCGTGGAAGATGTCCACTGCGCTGATGGCCTGTAAAATTAAAAAAAGCAGCCCAAGTCCAAACGTGACTGCGAGATTCCGCGACAATTGCGATTCCCGCCCCCGTTGTATCGCCCGCATCCCCGCGTGGATAGTGATGGAACTCAGCAACAAAACGGCCGTGCTTACCCAGAGCAGTTTGGGAAGACGCAGGTGCGCAACCATGGGTGCCTGGGCGCGAATATACAAATAACCTATTAAGCTGGAGGCAAAAAGAACCGAGAGTGAAAAGACCAGCAGACCCACCCCCATCGCTCCGGCTCCCGGCACAAATAACATCGGCTGGCGCACAGGCCCGGTTGCAGCGTTGAAAGCACGTAGCGGCGAGTCGATGTCGTCTGTCATGTTGTGCTCCGACAACCAATGGATCCGACAACAGTGGCCCGCTCCCTCCCCAATGCAGGCATGGTGGAGCAGGACAGGGCCAATTACGGCGTGGTCGCGGGCAACGCCGCGGTTTTAGCCTGCCCCTGTGCGGCCTGAACCATTGCCGGGGCCTGCCCTTTTATGAGTTGCGATTTATATTGGAGGGTATCATGGGCGGAAAAGACGATGAAAATCGTGATGAAAATAACCACCAGAATCAGCGATGAAAGGTAAAAAGGGTGGTCATAGCGCAGATGCATGAAATACATCGCGGCAATAATAGCCATGACCGACGCGATGGCCAAAGATACGACCACACTGAATCCGTGCAGATGCACCTTGTCCAACAGCAAATTCAGCACCGTCAGGGCGCACAGGGCAACCCACACCGCCACCAAATTCCGTATTGGTACAATTTTCGCGTGGGACGGGGCCACGGGGCCATGAGCATGTTCTGCGTGATCTGACAAAATCAATTCTCCTTGTCGTTCCAACCGTACGGCCCGCTTAGCGTATCAAATACAGCAAGGGGAACAAAAACATCCAAATCATATCCACCACCCCCCAATACAACCCGATGAAATCGACCGGAGCGTAATAGCCGGGGCCAAAATCCTTGCGAATGGCCCGCACCAACAAGTAGGTCAGCAGGATTATGCCGACAATCACGTGAATGCTGTGCAGCCCGGTCATTAAAAAATAGATGCCAAAAAATATCTGTACATTGTGGGGCTGATCGGCCACCGCTGCGACGGGCGCTGCCGTGACAGACGCGGCCGGCCGCTGCACCAACGCCGGACCGGCCGGACCGATCGCCGCCGGGGCAATATTAGAATGAGCTACGAGGTACCCCTGCTTGCCCAGTTGATCAAGCTGATGCCAGTTGCCGGCAGTCGCCATGGCTTTTGCCACCACCACCTGTTGTTGAGGAGCGGTCACAGCCGGGTGATAATTGGTGCCCCACATCAGGTGCTGCTGATATTCTTCAAAATATTCATAGCCGTGAATAGCCAAAAATCCGAAACCGCCGGCAATGGTTAAAAGCAACGCAATAATCAAACCAGTCCGCTTGCCCAATTGGGCACAGCGAATAGCCCAAGCCATGGTAAAACCGCTGGTTACCAGCACCAGGGTGCAAAGAGCACCCGAAACCGGATCCAGGTAGCGAGAGGCATAAAGAAATATTTCCGGATGCAGCATGCGGTAAACTGCGTAGGCGCAGAACAAGCCGCTGAAAAGAAGAAATTCCGTCCCCAAAAACAGCCACATCCCGAGTTTGCCGGAGTCAAATTGCTGCTGCGGCGTGTCAAAATGATGGGCCAAATGTCGGCCTGCCATTTCTTCCGGGCTGGAAAGAGTCAAGGTCGCGCCGGCGTTTTCACTCATCTTTTCTCACTTATCTGTCTGATCTTCACCACGGGTCGTTTTGACAGCATCAAAAGACTGCTTAAGTTAACCCCAAACCCATTTTCCAACTACTCTGCCCGATCAATGCCCAACACCCGCACCAGCCAGCGCCGGCACCGGCTCGACATGGACAAATCCACCCAACCGGCCATCGTATTCCATGTCATCATAATGGTATGGCCCCCTGGTCACCACGGGCATTTCGTCAAAATTGCCGGTGGTTGGCGGCGAGGCCATCGACCAATCCAACGTGGAAGCACCCCATGGATTAGCCGGGGCTTTTTTACCTCGAACCAGCGAATGAACCAAATAGCCCGCCATCAGCAAAAATGCCGCCAGTTGAATGTAAGCGCCAACAGTGGAGGCGATCATGTACGGCTGGTACTGGGGCAAATACGTGGCATAGCGCCGCGGCATCCCTTCGGCACCCACAATAAACTGGGGGAAAAACGTCAGATTGATGCCGATAAACAACATCACGCATGTGATTCTGCCCAGGGTTTCGTTATACATCTTCCCAAAAATTTTAGGCCACCAGTAATGCAGCCCGCCGATGAATGCAATGATCGTTCCACCCATCATCACATAATGAAAGTGGGCCACCACAAAGTAGGTATCATGGAGCACCACGTTGGTGGCCAAAGCTCCCAGAATAACGCCGGTAAACCCGCCGATGGTGAACAACACAATAAAGGACAGGGCGTAGAGCATCGGGGTGGAAAGCGAAATCGCACCCTTGTACATGGTTGCCAGCCAATTGAACACCTTTACGGCCGAAGGCACTGCCACAAAAAAGGTCATAAAGCTGAAAATGGCATCCCATTCCGCCGATTGTCCATTGACAAACAGATGGTGGCCCCATACCACAAAACCAATCAGGGCAATGGCCAGTGAACTCATGACAATAAATTTATAGCCGAAGATGGGTTTGCGGCTGAAGACCGTGATAATTTCCCCGACGATACCCATCGCCGGCAAAATCATAATGTACACGGCCGGATGTGAATAAAACCAGAAAAAGTCCTGAAACAGCACCGGATCTCCACCCAGTGCCGAATTAAAAATTCCCACTCCCATGACCCGTTCCGCAACCAGCAGCAGCAGGGTAACGCCCAGCACCGGCGTGGCCGCCACCTGGATAATGGATGTGGCATACGAGGCCCAAACGAAAACCGGCATCCGAAACCACTTCATTCCGGGAGCCCGCAGTTTGTGGATGGTCACGATGAAGTTAAGCCCCGTGAGAATGGAACTGAAGCCCAGCAGAAAAATCCCCAGCAGCATCCATACCACATACGTTTCAGTCTGAATGCTGAAAGGAGTATAAAAAGTCCAGCCAGTATCCACCGCGCCCAGCAGGGTGGAAACCACCGCCATAATCGCGCCGGTTACATACAAGTAATAACTCAAGAGATTCAGGCGCGGGAAGGCTACATCCTTAGCCCCGATCATCAGAGGCAGAACAAAATTTCCCAGCGCCCCCGGCGGAATGGGAACCAGGACCATAAATACCATGATGATGCCATGCAGGGTAAATACCTGGTTGTAGTGTTTATACGCCTCATAACTACCATGAAAAATCAACCCGTTGGGCACCAGCAGTTGGGTACGGATGACTATGGCCAGCATTCCGCCGATGAAAAACATCGTCAGACCGGAAATCAAATACATCAAGCCGATGCGCTTATGGTCCAGTGTAAAGAGCCAGGACTTAATGCCCTTGCCTTGATTGAGATAATTGCCACCAACCGGAATTTCTTCCCGAGCGTGTTCGCCGATTTCCGCTGTGGTTGTTGTCATATCACGGTCCTCATCATACAAGCCGTCCCATCCATTGAAACACACCCGCTACTTTTTAATTCCCCCCGCCGCCCGGCGGCCAACTCGCTTTATTCGCATGGTCACTTAGCGAATTCAGGTACCATATTATAGCCTGCAGTTTTTTCTCGGCTGGATGCTTCGGGCCGGAAAGCATGGCCTCGTAGGTTCCCGGCATCACACCGGCGGTGGCCCCCTTTACCAACAGTTTACCGGGGTGCAGAATCATGTCCCGCAGGTAGCTGTAATCAGCCGTCACCACCTTGCCGCTGGTCAGCGTGACCGGCGACCCGGCCAGATCTTTCCAAGTCGGTCCAACCCCCAGGGCTCCGGTGGTGGAATGGCAGCCAGTGCAACCGAAGGTCTGCACCAGCACCTTGCCTTTGGCCGCCAGTGGCAGCGCCGCCGCCGGCAGACCAGGGGGCTTGGCCGGTGCGGATTTCACCTTCACCGGCTTTGGAACCGGGGTGGATGATTTTCTCAATTCCGGAGGCAGGGACTGCTGATTCGCATATTTGCTCTTGGAGTTGATATAGGCAATCAACGCGTCCAATGCTCTGCCGTTGGGTGATATTTTCTGAAGCTGGGCAGCAAAGGTATTGGGCATAATGCCACGGGGATAACCCTTCACTTTCAAATGACCAGGATGGATAATTGCGTTTTTCAGGTATGCATAGTCCGCCACCACAACTTGACCGTTGGTGTCATGCACCTTGGAACCAGCCAGATTTTTCCAGGTCGGCCCGACGCCGCCGGGAGCACCCGTCATGTTGTGACAGGCGACGCACCCCAGCGTCACATGCAGCTTTCGCCCCACCTCCGTCAAGGACAGGGGCTTGCTATTTTGTTCCCATATATCCGCAATGGTATGAACGCTCTTACGAAATTGCGCGTAGGGTTCCACAATCACCGGCGCACGCATCTCGGAATGGCCGGAGCCGCAATACTCTGCACATTGCAGCCACATTCGTGCAGGCTTTTTTGCCTCAATCCACACGCTCATCACCCGCCCCGGCACCACATCTTTTTGAATGCTGAGCCGCGGTATCCAGAATCCATGGAGAACATCCGAAGAAGTCATATCCAATCGCACGGGCCGTCCGGCGGGCAAATATAATTTGTCGCTGATGCCGCCATTGGGATAGACGAACGTCCAGCTCCATTGCTTCGCCTGCACGTCAATTTTATACGCGCCGGACGGAACCGTATCCATATTCAGATAGTATTTGAACCCCAGTACAAACATGATCATCAGCAAAATCAAGGGAATAATCGACCATGTAAGTTCCAGTGGAGTATTGTGGGTGTGACCATGATCGCCCACCTGATTTTTGGTTTTGGCATGATAGCGAATACTGAAATAGACCATCAGCACCACAATCAGCACGGTGAAAAACACCGCCACTCCCAAAATGAAATCCCACAAAAACTGTACGTCCAACCCGGTGACCGCATCGGAATGCGGCAAACCCCATGCGGCCAGCACTCCCGGCAACTTCAGGGACATCATCTGAATCAGGTTTGGTGCGCCATGCAAAAGATTGAAACTCAAGTGGAAGCTCCCGGTGAACTATTCTTTCGGCGGTGTTTGCGTTCCCAATAATACAAAGAGCCAAACATCGCTCCCAGCGCCACCACCACCAGTACGCCGGACAGCGTCATCACCCGCACCGCAATCGCCGAATAGCGCCCGGTCGCAGGATTAAACGAGCAGCACAACAGCAAGACCTGATCAAAAGCCGTGCCAAGCGTGTGATCTCCGGCCTGCACCAGGCTTAATTTCAGCGTCGTGGGATGATAGAGGACGCCATACAAATACTGAGAAACCCGGCCACCCGGCGTGAGCACAAATATGGCGGCCGGATGGTCATAGCGCTGCAACTGCTTGAGCCACACATAGTGAAAACCCACGGCCGCGGTAATGGCCTTGATGGCCGGCTCCTGACCGGTGAGAAAATGCCAATGCTTAATCGCCGCAGCACTGTGCAACATGCTGCCATACTCAATTTTTTTCTCCGCGGCCACCTTAGGGGTATCATGAGGATTGAAGCTGATCGTGACCACATCATAATCAGACCCTGCCACCAGCGGCATTTTGTTCACGGCTTTTGCGAGGCCATCCATGACAAACGGGCATACCCCCGGACATCCAAAATAGATGAAATTCAGGATGACGGGGCGGCCAGGCTTGAAATAGCGCTGCAATGTCACCAGTTTTCCGCGGGAGTTGCGAAAGGCCAGGTTTAACGGCACTTTCGCCCCAATGTGCTGGGTAATGCCCGCCACCTGGGCCTCATGCTGGTCATGCGCCGCCCTTTGAAAGCCGCCGAGGTAATTCTGGGCATACACCGGCACTCCGCCAAATAAGCCGATCACAAGCATAAGCAGCAGAACCCGGCGATAGGGAATTTGCCCCATCGGACCCCGATTCAGCCGGGCTATTGAATGATGCCTGCTACCCATGGCTTATTTCCTAACAACCCTCATCGTAACCTCCCACCGTTGCCCCGCCATGTGCGGCAAACCACACCGCTACGCCCTGTACTCTACTAAAATTACCCAACAAACCCAAACCAATCCTGGCCCTTACCCCGGCCGGTTGATCACCGCTTACCCAGCCTATTTATTGGGAACTGGCGGCTGCGTGGCCTTGGAACTCTTGTTGCTTAGCGTGTTGATGTACCAAATCAAGGCGTTAAGCTTCGTCTCATGTGGATGTTTTTTTCCGGCCAGTTGGGCATAGTAAACGTCGGGCATCACGCCTGCGGGAGCCCCTTTCACCAAAAATTTTCCAGGATGCAAGATCATGGTCCGGAGAAACTTATAATCCACGATCACTGTTTTGCCGTTGGTTAAATGCTCCGGATAGCCGGCCAGATTTTTCCAGGTCGGACCGACACCCGGCTTGCCATCCACGGTATGGCATCCGATGCAGCCCAAAGTGGCGTACAGCTTCTTGCCCATGACACTCAGCGGTTCCGCTTTGGCCTTGCCGGGAGCGGTTGCCACCTTGGTGGCCTTGTGCTTCACCACCAACAGCGGCGACGGACTGCCCGGATTCGCCTGATGCACCACTTCATCCATCGCCAGCTCTATGCCCATGGTGGCCGTGCCCCGCTTCTGGTTCACCCAGTGGGGAGCAAGGTCCGCCGTCTGACGTTGAATAATCGCCTGGCTCTGGTTGACGGCCAATGCGGCCTTTTTCAGAGTCAGCGCATTTTTTTCACGATGAAAGTAGGCCATCACGCCGATGACAAACACAACCACCAGCAAAGACGAAAACAGCATGGTCAGAAGAATGGTGGCGATGTTGGTATCATCCCGAACGCCTTCCGGCAGCGGATGATCGGATCCGGCATATTTTTTTGCTTCATCAGACATTTTTCGGAACCCCTTATTCTAACGATCAATAATTTTCAAACGCCAGCGATGCCGCCAGTTTTGGATCTTTCATCGGCATCAGAGCCCTGTCACGCAGGAAGTATAGCGCGGAAGCCACAAAAATTCCGCCTAGGCCCACCACGCATAAAACATCAATTTCAATGGCTGTGGCCCGCAATGGCAGCCACACAATGCTATGCGCCGGCCCCATGAGTTTATACGGATCGTGCGGGCTGATGTATCCGGTTTTCGCCTCGCGATTGTTAATCCACAGCGTCGGGGCAATCAGCCAGTAAAAATCCAGCCACTCGGCAGCCAGCAGCCACACGCACCAGAAGGCCAGCAACGACCGGTTCCGCTTCACCCGCCGGGACATCATGGCAAAACCCGGGATAATCAGATGCACAAAAAGCAAAACCAGCGTGATAATCCACCACGGACCCAGCATTCGGGCCACATAAAATGACGTTTCCCACGGAATATTGCCGTACCAGGTAAGCAGATATTGGCAAAAAGCCAGATACGCCCAGATAAGATTCCAGGCATAAACCCACTTACCCATATCGTGATAATGTTCCACGGTGATGGCCTGTTCCAAACGGCCGTTATCCTGCAGCCAGATCGCAAAAAGTGGGATGGCCGCCATGGCCATCACCATCACCGCCGCGAAAAAGTACCCGCCCGCCAAGTAGCTGTACCACTTAGGATCCAGCGACATGATAAAGTCAATCCCGACAAAGTTGATGATCCAGAACATCATCACCATGCCCCAGCGGCTGTTTTTATACATCGCCTGCAGGGGCTGGATGGAACCGGTCTGATCCTGTTCAATGCTTTTGCTGCGCAGATAAAAAGCCATTCCCGCCAGCGCCACAAAGTAAATGAACACCCGCACCAGAAAAAACGGCTCGTTGAGGAAGGATAGCTTCCGGGTCAGCAGCGGATCGGAATGCATATAAGCCGAGTGGCTCCAGACATAAAGCTCGTGCAATCCAAGCAGAATCGGCACGGATAACAGGGCCACAGTCACCATGTTACACGCCAGCGCTTCCACCAGTTTGCGGATCACCACACTCCAATAAACCCTGAACGCATGGTGAATCATCAGAAAATACAGGCTGCCCGCGGCCACACTGAAAAGACAGCACCAGGCAATCAGATAACCAATTAAAAAGGTCTGCATGTTGTCATGCACGGACACGCCCAGAAACACCGCCACCGCCAGCGCCGCCAATCCCACGATCAGCGACACGGAAAACGCCCGCGAACCAAACTGTTCCAGGTGTACCTGCCGATCCGAAAAACTGCTGGATTCCTGCGACACGTTCTTCTCCATTAATGCTTTTTACCGGCGGCCAGGGATGCCCGCACCTGCACCGGCAGCCGGGCTGCCGCTATCGCTTTGCTGCCAAGGCCCAGCGCCCGCACATAAGCCACAATCGCCCAGCGATCCACAACAGGGATCTGGTCCTTATAGGCCGGCATCCCGGCGACACCGTTGACGATAATGCTGTAAATTCCGCCATCCGGAAGAAAGGTTACAGCCGGACTGGTCAAGTCGGTCGGCCGGACCCACGTACCTGCATCCGGAGAGCCTGCCTGTCGCAACTTGTGCACCCATTGATTGACCAGCCCATTACCGCGACCGTTGGCCCCATGACACGGCATGCAAAAAATATCAAACTGCTGCCGCCCGCGATGGAGCAAAGCCCTGGTAACAGGAATCGGAATGTGGTTGATAAACCGGCCCTGCCCTCCGCTAAGCACCTGGCCAAGCAATACGCGTTCATACCGGGCTTGCGTGTTTAACACCTCATGATCAAGTTTCCAGTTGTTCGGCGTAACTCGCATCTGGGCTTCATTGTTGTAGATAAAATCCTGCCGGGCCAGGGTGCCGGGAATATGCGGACGCATGGCCCGGCCATCCGCAAAAAATTTGCTCGGACGCTGCGGTTTGCGATAGGCCATTTTGTCCATCCCCAGCATGATATGAAACCGCGGAGTGGGGGAATGCTCGTTGCGCCGCAGTGCAATGACCGCCAGCGGAATCAGCGCGGCCAGTATCAGGCTTCCAATAATTAAAACCCGGTTCACCATGGTTCAGTCCTTAACCTCGTCCAACGCGACCGCACCAAGGCTTTCCAAAAGTTGCCGCGTGCGAATGACATCAAAACGCGGATCCGCCGCCTCAATGACTAAAAACAATCCGTCATCGGTGGCCCGCTTGAATCGCTTGACGGTAAAAAGCGGATGATAGAATTTAGGCAGTCCGCAGAGCAGGGAAAAGCCGACCACCGTGGAAAGCACCCCCAGCAGAATAAACAGCGGAAACGCCACCGGCACATTGGCGGGCAAACCCCAATATGGCTTACCCGAGAAATTCAACGGGTAGGCAATCCCGTTGATCAGCAGCGGTAACACCAGGCCAATGAAAACACCGATCAAGGCCCCGCCCAGCGAGAGCCAGGGCAGAATGGTGGGCTTGATCTTCATCACCTTATCCAGGCCATGCACGGGAAACGGCGTATGGCAATCCCAGCACGTATAACCTTCCGCCTGCACCCTCTTGGCCGCCGCCAGCAGCGAATCCACATTCGGGTATTCGGCCATTAAACCGAAAAGTTCGGGGCCAGTTGTGTTGCTTACCATCATCACGTCGTCACTCATATATGTTCACCCGTCCGCAACCGCGGATCAATGGCCCTCCATCTGCGGCCTTGTGCCATCAACATCATGTTTCGGTATGCCTTGGGGCACGACCGCCTTTACTTCGGACATGGCCACCATGGGCAAGAACCGGCAAAACAGCAGGAACAGCGTGAAAAACAGGCCGAAACTACCCGCCAGCGTACAAAAATCCACCCAGGTTGGGAAGAACATGTGCCACGATGACGGTAAAAAATCTCGCTGCAGCGATATGATGATGATGACAAAGCGCTCCATCCACATCCCCAGATTGCAGAAGATGCCGATCGCTACGCAAATCCACGGATTGGTTCTGGCCCATTGGAACCAGAACACTTGGGGAAATACCCCGTTAAAAAACAGGATGCCCCAGCCCAGCCACCAATACGGGCCGAACAGCCGGTTTAAATAGGGCAATTGCTCGTACCCGCTGCCGCTGTAATAGGCGATGAAAAATTCGATCACATAAATGTACAGCATGATCGAACTGAACAACAATGCAATTTTCGCCAGGTTATCAATATGTCGATTGGTGATGAAATCTTTCAGGCCAAAGAGATAGCGCGCCGGAATCGCCAGGCCCAGCACGGTACAAAACCCGCTGAATAAGGCTCCGGCGGTAAAGTAAGGCGGAAAAATCGCCTCGTGCCAGCCGGGTATCTGCCCCACCGCAAAATCCGTGCTCACCGTGGAGCTTACACCCAGCACCAGCCCCGTACACAAAACCGCGAGCAACATGTTCGCCCGCTCATAAATATGCCAATGGCGGGCGGAACCACGCCAACCCAGAGACAAAATTCCGTAAATAGTATGGCGGATGCGCGAAGTGGACCGATCACGAAACGCCGCCAGGTCCGGAATCATGCCGGTATGCCAAAACAGGCCTGATACCGTCGCGTACGTACCGACTGCACAGGCATCCCACAGCAGCGGACTGAAAAAATTAGGCCAATCACCCATGACATTGGGATACGGTATCAACCAGTAGGCCAGCCAGGGCCGCCCCACGTGAATCGCCGGGAACAAACCCGCACAGGCCACGGCAAAAACCGTTGTGGCCTCGGCAAAACGATTGATACCCGTGCGCCACTTCTGCCGGAACACCAGCAAAATGGCGGAAATCATGGTTCCCGCGTGCGCGATACCCACCCAGAACACAAAGTTGATGATCGGGAAGCCCCACCCCACCGTGTTGTTATTGCCCCACAAGCCGACGCCCGTAAACAGCTCATAAAGAACCATGACGCCCAGCAGCCCCACCAGCGACAGCGATATCGCCAGTGCCACGTACCACGTCTTGGGCGCACGCCGGGCCTCGGCCACACCGCAAATGGTTTCCGTAATGCGGTGAAAACTCGAATCGCCACCCACCAGCGGCGTTTCTCCCTCAATGCGGTCGAACGAATTATCGAACTCGCGACTGATATCCTGATCTACCGGTATACTGGTCATAATTCACATTCCACAATTTCGCCCGGCCACACGGCACCTCAAACAACCGACCCTCGCCCTTTGCTTTACTCCGATCCCAGGGACGTATAAGTCACTTCCGCCAGGGCCGGATTGGGATTGGATATCTTCGGCAGATATCGCGTCCGCGGCAGGGTTCCAAGTTCTTCATCCAGAAGGCCATAGCAGCGCCGCTGACCATATAAAATTGACACCCTACTCCTGGGGTCCCGGATATTTCCAAATACCAGCGCCTGCGTCGGACACGCCTGGGCACATGCCGGGGTTATTTCTCCATCGCGAATCCGCCGGTTGCCATCCCGTTCCGCCGTGACGCGGCCAATTTCGATTCGCTGCACGCAATACGTGCATTTTTCCATCACGCCGCGCATGCGGATGGAAACCTGCGGATTTTTCTGCAAAGCCTCCAAATCGTTCATGGGGGCGCGTAACAGATTCGGCTCATACTGATTTTTCAGAGTGCCGGCATTGTAGTCAAAGTAGTTAAACCGCCGCACTTTGTACGGGCAGTTGTTCATGCAATAACGGGTACCGATGCACCGGTTGTAGGTCATGGTATTGAGTCCGTCAGGAGCGGTGGAAGTGGCACCCACCGGGCATACTGCTTCACATGGAGCATTCTCGCACTGCATGCACATCACCGGTTGATTCACGGATGCCGGCTGCCCGCTATCGGTGCCGCGGAAATACCGGTCAATGCGAATCCACTGCATTTCCCGGCCCATGAAAACCTGATGCTTACCCACCACCGGAATATTGTTTTCCGCCTGGCAGGCAATCACACACGCCGAACAGCCTGTGCATGCGGTTAAATCCACCGCCATGCCCCACTGGTACCCCGTGTCAAAGCGATGAGCTTCCCACAACGGCACCACCGTCTTTTTCTTATGGCCCAGGGACGGATCTTTCTGCCACTGGTCAAACGTGGCTTCCCGGATCAATTCCGGCGCACGGGTACCAATCGCTTCCTGGCCGACCACGGACATTACAAAATGATCCTGCGTTGTGGCCAGCGTATAATCTTCATCCAGCACTTCCACTTTGGCACTGGATTCAAAATTCAAGGCCGCAGCAGTGCGCATTTTGTACACATCAAATCCCACCCCATCGCCCACATTGCCGGCTTTGGTGCGGCCATAGCCCAGGGCCATCGCAATGGAATTTTCCGGCTGCCCCGGCATGATATACGCCGGAATCTTCAACGTTCGGCCGCCGACGCTCACTTTAAGCATCTTGGTTTTGTGCGGGTTAATACCCAGCTTTTCCGCCGTTACCGGATTCACCATCGCTACGTTGTCCCAGGTCAAGCGGGTCATCGGGCCGGGCAATTCCTGCAGCCAGCCGTTGTTGGCAAATCGACCGTCATAAACCTTGGTGTCGGCAATATAAACGAGTTCCAGATTATCCGGGCTAAGCGGCGTACTTGCCACCGCGAGTAACTTGTTTAGACCGCCATGGAGCCCCCCCACCGTCAGCGATGGTGTGGCCGGCGACCATGCCGTTTTTTCCACATAGCCGTCAAAAAGCGCCTTTTTCCACCGCCATTCACTGGACTTTATGCCCAGGGCCCTTTGCACAATCTCATAACCGCCGCGGGTGGAATCCTGCATCACAATGGCCAAAACCTCAATGATGCTCTTACCCCCAAAAATCGGGGCTATCATCGGCTGCACCAGGCTCACGGTGCCGTCAAACGTGCGCACATCGCCCCAGTTTTCCAGGTAGTGCGCCTCGGGCAGATGCCACGTACAAAGTTGCGAGGTTTCATCCACGTAATTGCCCAGCCGTACGCTTAACGGAACGGTCTTCAGCAATGCGGCAAAGTCCAGATCCACCGGGGCATCGTACGCCGGATTACCGTCTAAAATCAGCAGCGTGGAAACTTCCTTCTTGCGGATGGCCGCGGCCAAGGCCTGGATATCTGCAAGATGCGTCGGGCGTTCCGGAATCGGCTCATCATAGTAGGTCACGGTACGGCCGTGATTGCCCAATGCGTCATTGAGAGCTGCTGCTAAAGCATGCACAGCGGGCGGCTGCTGACTGCCAACCACAATCACGGATCGTCCCCTATTCCCAAGCAGATCGGCGGCAATAGCGCGAATCACTTCCGTATCCGCCTTGGCGATGCCGGTTGGCACTGCCGGAATCGCCGCCGGGAGCGACAACCCCTGTCGCACCAGTTCCGCAGCCACTGCGCACGCCACCGCTGCTACATCCCGAGCCGCCACCGGTATCCGATGACGCACATTTTCAGCCTGTGCCCCGGTTTTGGTGAACTGCGACTCCACCACATACAACCGGTTCATCGACTTGGCCATTGCGCCGGTTTCCGGATCGGTCAGGCGTCGCCGCGATACAAAATCGCGTGCCAGCTTGATCGAAAGCGGATCTCCCACAAACAAATCCATATCCAGCGAAAGCACCACGTCGGCATTTTGCAGGTTCGGCACCACGCGGTACGGCTGGCCAAATGCCATGGCCGTGCCCAGCCGCACGTTGTCACGGGAAATCGGTTCCCATTCATACCAGGACGCTTCCGGATACATCTTGAGCAGCCGCTCGCGCATGTCATGAACACTGGGGGAAGAATTTTCGCCGGCCAGCACCGCAAAATGCCGCCCTTTGGTGGCGTGCAGATAACCAGCATGTTTTTTCCAGAAGGCATCAAACGCCTCCCAACTGGAATCGGCCAGTGCGCCATCCGCACCGCCGCTGCGCATCAGCACGCTGCGGCTCCGGTCCGGATCGTACACGTTAAGCACGCTGGCCTGCCCAATAAAATCGGTGGAACCGCGGTTGAGCGGATGGCCGGGGTTGCCGTTCACCTCAATGGGCCGACCATCCATGCTGGTAACAAGCATCCCCTGCCCGATACCGCCGAAATCCATGCCGCTGGTGTAATATACCGGCACGCCGGGATCGCGATTAGCCGGTCGGTGGGCATAAGGCGCCAGCGTGTCTTTGGGCATCCGCGGCCAACTTTTGCAACCGCCCAAGCCGGCCAGCGCCAGCGACGCCCCCATAATTTTGAGAAAAGTCCGGCGCGAGCCATCCAGCCATTCCCCCGCCATCGATGGAAATTCCCGATGCAGCATTTGCCGAAATTCCGGCGTATCGGCCAGATCATCCAGGCTGCGCCAGTAGCTTTTGCCATCTAATTTCACGTTCTTTTCTATCTGTGACATGTTTCACAATCCGTCAAAAGCTTCGTCGAGGGAATCTTGTAGCGTTTCATCAAGTACTTGCCCAGGTTCTTGGGCAGTGTTGCTACCGTCAAATTCAGATCATGGGCCAGTTGCGCCTTATTGTTTGGCGTCCACTGCAAATTGGTCACTTCATTGCGGGGCCGCAAATGTGGTGCCGGATCACGATGGCACGCCAGACACCACGCCATATTCATGGGCTTCGCCTGATACACCCGCGTCATTTCGTTGATGTGCCCATGGCAGGTAAGGCAACTTATGCCCGCATTCACGTGCGCCGCATGGTTGAAATACACGTAATCCGGTTCATCATTCACTTTGATCCACGGCACCGGCAGACCCGTGGCATAACTTTTGTGAATCCACGCCAACTTTTTACTTTTGGGGGCGATTTCCGCATGGCAATTCATGCAGGTCTGGGTGGGTGGCAGCGCGGCATACGCCGCCCGCTTCACATCCGTATGACAATACTCGCAATTAATACCTAACAAACCCGCGTGCAACTCATGGCTGAATGGCACAGGCTGCACCGGTGCATAACCCACATTGAGAGTACGGGCATTGGCCCCATAACCAAGCAAAACAATTACGTACACCGTCAACAATCCGCCAACGGCAGCAACAATCATCGGAACCTTGTTGGACCATTTGGGGAAGTGAAAGTAAGGCTTTTCGCTGTCACTCATAATTTAAGCCGCATCTCCAAAAGCATAGCCACTTTCTCGTAGCGTGCCCACCGCCCTAGTCTTCAGTTGCCCTCTTTCCAAGACGCCGCTGCCGCAGCGTGCCCTCCCCGTTCCCTCGGTCACTGTTGACCACATGCAAATTCCAGACCTCACACCGAGGTTGTGAAACTTTGCACGAAGTTTGGGCATCATAATAACCTCATCGCCGCGAGTCAAATCATGGACGACACCATCTCCGACCTGACGCCCCTCGCTTCCCAGACACCAACTATTCATCCGATTCGGCAGCTTGCCGAAGGGTCAAAAATGCTTCCTTGAGGAGTTGGTTGACGGCGCTATCCGGCTCGGCCAACACCAGCGCTTGGTACGCGACAAGAAATTTGGTGCGATGCCGGTGGAAGAGATGGAGGAAGTGTCGGACAAAGCCAATACAATCGAGAATGGCGATTTCCGTGCCATTGGCCTGATCGTACATTCCGGCCGCATGCTCGCGTACCTGGTCATCTATTCCATCGGTCGTGATGAAAGCGTCGAGAATATCGCGCGGCGTTGGCATCAGTCCCCTCTCCAGAGCATCTCACTGGCGTGCTTTTTGTCCGGGCCATAGTTGACCCACAGCACTTCCCTCCGGGTGTCTTTGGTGGAATGGATCGTCCTTTCAGGCCCGACGATCTTGCGCCAACGCCTGGATGGATAGAGAGTGTTGATCAGGTCGCAGTCATAGTTGGAAAATGCGACCATGCCTTTGGCTCGGTTCAGGGCGTCGGCCAATGCACGATGGTGTTCGTCGGTCATTTCATGGCCATAGGCCTTGGAATCTCCCCGGGTGTCATGCACGTACGGTGGATCGCAATAGAACAGCGTTTGTTTAGAATCGTACAACTCCACGACGTCTATGGCAGGGCGGTTTTCGATCTGTACGCGGATAAGCCGTTCCCCTATCCGCGGCAGGGCGTCGACCGCACCCAGCCACCTGCTCACCACACCGCTCATGCCGGCGCGGCTTGTATCTTTGCAGTTCGCCCAGCGCCCGACACTGGCCGTCTGCGCCAGGCCCGTGCGAACCTGCCGCGCACGCACGTAAAATCGGCGAGCCCGCTCCAGTGGTGGTTGCGCAACGTCGAGCTCGCACGCGATGGAGAATTCCTCGCGCGAGAACGGTGTGAGGCCAATCGCCTCAACAAGTTTATCTTTTTGATCCCGTAGAACGCGGAAGAAATTGCAGACTTCACCGTCCAGATCGTTGTAGGTTTCGATTGGCGATGGATTCCGGTTGATGAGCACGGCCCCAGAACCCGCGAATGGCTCGCAGTAGTGATGGCACTTTGGCAGGAGCGGAAGGAGCCAATCGAGGTGCGAGAACTTGCCGCCGTACCACCCGAAAGCGATGAGCTTTCGCTTCCCTTCAAGCTGGCTGATTGGCGGAGGCACCACCCGTTTCGGACCAAAACCATTCCTGGCATCGACCAGTTGTGTCTCGTCTAGATCGTCCATGATTCCGGTCCTGCTTGGAACCCTATTATTCACTCAATCATACGAGTATAGCAGCTTGACGGCTTATCTCCACCGCCGCGCGACACCCGCGTGCCGACGGGCGTGGCAATTTTTCCGTGCGGCCCTGGAATCGCGGCTGTCTCCAGGCCGTTTCTCGTCTTGGCGACCACGCTCCGGCGCTGAATTTATGCCCAGATTGACGGATCTCGACCGCTGGCCGGAAAAATGGCCGTCCCCTCCGGCACAGGCCGCACACACACGCCGTGATCCGCCAGGTATTGCTTCACCTGCCCGATCGACCATTGCCGAAAATGAAAGATGGATGCCGCCAGTGCCGCATCCGCCCCGCCATCCGTAAGCACCTTGAGCAAATCCTCTGGCTGGCCCGCGCCACCGCTGGCCACCACCGGAATGCGTACCGCTGCACTTACCGCCCGCGTCATTTCCAGATCGTAACCTTCCAGCGTGCCGTCGCTGTTCATCACATTCAAAACCACCTCTCCGGCCCCGCGATCTTCAGCCTCTTTCGCCCAGGCCAGCACCTCTCGCCCTGTGCCCACGCGTCCGCCATTGATAAACACTTCCCAAAACTCGCTGCCATCGGCACGCTTCACTCGATTGGCATCCAGCCCCAGCACAGTGGCACATCGCCCGAACCGGCGGGCAATTTGTGAAAGCAATTCCGGATCACGCACCGCCGACGAATTGATGCTTACCTTTTCCGCCCCCGCCTGAATCAGCTTCGCCGCATCGTCCACACTGCCAATACCACCCCCCACCGTGATCGGCATAAACACGCTGTCCGCAACTCGGCGCACCACTTCCGCCATAATGCCGCGGCCCTCGTGGCTGGCGGTAATGTCATAAAATACCAGTTCATCAGCGCCGCCGGCATCATAAAACAGGGCCTGCTCCACCGGATCGCCGGCATCCACATGATCAAAAAACTTCACCCCTTTGACCACGCGGCCACGATCGACATCTAAACAGGGTATGATACGTTTGGCTAACATAGGCCGTGATTATATGGCCCGCCGCGATAATGGCCAGCGTGGCAACGGTCCATAGGTTTTATTGCAAGGAAACCGCCATGATTCGCAAAGCCCGCATTACCGATGTTCCCGCCATCGCCGACCTCATCAGCCAATACGCCCGCGCCGGCAAGATGCTCTTTCGTTCCCACGCCGAGCTTTATGAAACCTTGCGGGATTTTTTCATCTACGAACAGGACTCGCCCGCTTCGCCCCGGATCCTTGGCGTATGCGCCCTGGAAATTGTCTGGGCGGATCTGGCCGAGGTTAAAAGTCTGGCCGTGGATAGCACCGTCCAAGGTCGCGGCATTGGCCGAAACCTGGTCAATGCCGTTATCGCCGAAGCCATTGAATTAAAAATTCAGCGTCTCTTTGCACTCACTTATGAGCGTATCTTTTTTGAAAAGCTCGGTTTTTCCGTGGTCGAAAAAAACGCCCTGCCCCTGAAAGTCTGGAGCGACTGCCTCAAATGCCCCAAACGCGACCAATGCGATGAAATTGCCGTGGTCAAAACCTTGTTTCCGGCACCCACTGTCCAGGAGATCAACCCCGACACGCTGGCGGACCTGCGTTACGACGTACCCACTCCGCTGGTAAAACTGAAGGGGCCGTCAGGAACTAAAGTGTATTAATACGGCGCAGGCATTTTGGCGGCTGGCGAGGCGCGAGCGACGCGCATACCTTGGCAATGGGTCTGTAAGGAGCGACAAGCGATGCCCCGCCGCCAAAGGACCAGCCAGTATGGTACAGCTTATTTCCTGACAACCCCTAAGTTGCCGCAGGCTTGAATCCTTAGCAAAATGGCCGTACATTAATCCCGTACCCTATGGAGAGCGGATGTTTATGAATGATCGGAGCGTCCATGCGACTTGCGGATATACTCACTCTGGACCTGGTAAAGGTTCCTCTGGTGGCAGTCGACAAAAAAGCCGCCATCACTGAACTGGTGGATTTACTCTTTAACA
>JAJZCR010000062.1 GCA_021851715.1 Planctomycetota bacterium | reverse complement strand
CGCGGCCTGCCCGCCTCGGCGGACGGACCCGGACGGAAAATAAGATTCTGACAAGGACTGTAGATATGAGACCTCCATAATGCCATTTTCGGACGCTTGACATAAGGCCCCTACAGAGATAAAACCGCCACGGCGGGGCCAGGGTGGCAACATGGATAGGTTCCCATCCAATGGCCTCTGGCACATGGCACCACGCCCAGACAAGCCAACGACGAGAGATGTGGACCGCTTCACCATCTCCCCGGTGACACGCTGGGCTTGAGCGTCCGCCCGGAGGCTACGTTTATGAGAATGCGAAATACACACGCTCTCCTGCATTTTGCAGCATCGCAAATCGGTATCCACGGCAATATTCCTTATTCGAGCCAATTTGGCTGCCCGCCGGTGGGCCTACGCAAGGGCCACCGGATATTTTCCGGCCAAGCCCCCGCAAGTCCGCCCTTCACCCCCGCCTGGAGCCTGGGGCGGCGATGCCACAGCACTCCCGGGAGCGCTATGCCTGTCTGCGCCTGCGGCTTAGAAGCAGCAGTCCTGCTCCGCCGAACCCCAGCAGGCCCAACGCCGCTGGTTCCGGTGTCGTCAACCCCACGTCGCTGAAGAGGACCTGGGTGTTTCCCGTATTTGCCGGATTACGGGCCGACAGCACCAGTTCGATCGTCAGATCACCCGAAACCGTGGCCGGGCTGGTGTAAACAGCAGTGTAGACAGCATTGCTGCCATAGCCGATATCGCTGATCGTGGTTGCGGCCAGTTGCGTGCCTGTGGCCACCTGCGTAAGGGTGTTAGAATCGGCGGCAGTGTTATACAGCGAAATCACCGCCGTGCCACCAGCACCGTAACTGGCGTTGCTAACATCAACGCTTAGGGTGTAGGTGGTGTTTGGCAATAACGCGCCGACGTCCTGGTAAATTGGATTGTAATAGCCGGACTCGCTGTAAAGGGCATCATGGCCAGTCAGACCTATCGGGGTGTATGTTGCGGATCCCGAGGCAGTGTATCCCTTTGAAACCCCCCAGCCTGTAATAAAGCTATCGGAGCCGGGGTACTGCGGCGGGTTAGAGCCGACCGACGCGCCGGAGCCACTGGAGAAGTTATAGTTTACCACAGGGATGACTGATGCCGGGGCAACTCCGTTACTTATGAGTGTTCCCGCGCCGGCAGCCAACACACTAAGCGCCGTTGCCGCGCCAAGCTGGACCGAACGACCGGACGAACGAGATGGTGTACCGAACAACATAAAAACTCCTTTGCTCCCGTCGGGAGCCTCTCTTTTACCTGCCGAACCGGGCGGGCGACGGATCCACACACCAACATGGTTGTGGACATCTGAATCACAAGATGAATTATCCCGTGCCGCGGACAGCGACGCAAGAGCAAAAAGGTTCTAATTTTCCGTTACCTATCCACCGGAGATATCTAATCCGGACATATCATTAATTTTACTATAAAATATGATGAAAAAGAAATGATATAATATTGCCATTGAGTGACGGAAAAATGTTGTTTATCGGAACTGCGGAGCGCTGAGAGAGTGCAAACATCCGCCGGAATCCGCATAAGCGGGGCCTGTCACAAGCATCTACCGGGGAATTTTGCTCATTCGAGCTGGTGCCGCCACGGGCGTGCCGGAAGAAGCCCGAACCACCAGCTCACTATTTAAATCTGTGTGCATCGGCGGGAGGCCGGGATCATTGATCCGCTTGAGCAGCGTATGATACGCGATCGAACCGATGCCCATCGCAGGTTGCCTGATGGTGGTCAGGGGAACGGATAAATGTGCGGCCAAGGGCATGTCGTCAAATCCGCCGATACGTAGCTCCCCCGGAATCTTCATTCCCGCCTCAAACGCCAGCCGCATGATCGCCGCCGCCCGAAGGTCGTTGGCCACCAGGATGGCTTCCGGGCGGCGCTGGCGAAGAATGGACAGCACAAATCCACCATCAAGCAGATTGCCGTGGTGAATACACTCCGCATCAGGACGCACGCCATAGGCCTCCATGGCTTTTAAATATCCCGCGATGCGCGCCTCCTGAGTGGGATGGCGTGTAGCCAATGCGAAAAAGTCAATTTTCCGGCAGCCGAGCTTAAGGAAATGAGTGGCTAAAATATAACCGGAATGAAAGTTGTCAATGCCGACGAGATCGAAATTGCTGCGGGCCGGATATCGAACAATATCGGCATCAATCAGCACCACGGGAATTGAGCTGCGTTCGAACTTTTCAACAATTTCGGCTGATCCGGAAATCTGCTGGTCGGGCATGATCCATTGCGGCATCAAGAATACGCCATCCACCTTGCGCGCTATAAATTGGTCCGCTATCGAGCGATACCGCTCCGCCAGGCCAGGTATAACCGGGTCGTCCCCCCAGGAGGGATCCTGCATCAGCACCACGGAATGGTCGCTCGCCGCACAATAAGATATGGCATTCCCCACGGCATTGAAAATGGATTGCTCCTGGGGCTGGCGAACCAGGCCCATAATGATGGCTCCGAAGGTCCGCGATTTTCGTGGTGGCAGGTTGATCACGACCGACCCCGTCCGGCGGCCACGGCGAATCATATTTTCCTTGACCAAGCGTTGAATCGCCGCCATAACTGTCGGTCTTGAAAGCTTAAATTGTGCTGCCAGATCGCGCTCCGCCGGTATCCGCTCCCCGATGCGAAATGTTCCAGATTCAATCCCGTGCAGGAGGTACGAATAAACGACATTGGTTTTTCTGGCGGTTCGCATATCAAACTCCACGGGCCTTTTCTACCCGCAGGAAAAGGCACCGACAACAACATGATCGCCGCAACCACCAAAGAATGCCACCATATTTGCATCCATAGAAGCGACACTGCCGCACTACCGTCCGTAGCCATCGCCGGCGGACAATTCCATGAAGCGCCGCACCCCGCTTGCTGTTATCCGCCTTCATCCTCCCAACGCACATCGACTAATCCGCCATGATCGGATGACATCTGTATCAATTCCAGCAGGTGATCCACCCTGTAGCCAACGTATGGATCGTAATCATCCTGCCGACCCGCCGCAATGCACGAAAGAAAATACGCCTCCGCTTCGACAAACGGATTGACGATATCAAAACGAAAATCCGTCCAAGTCTGAGCCTGATTATCATAAAAACTCAACTGCGCCGCATTGTGTTCCGGCTGGTTCCACACGGGAGTACGCACAATTAAGCGACCATTGACGCCGCTGACTTCCAGCCCCTCATCCCAACCGCGCTGCTCGTAACCGATTTTTCTTAACGGATGCCAGTTGGCTTCCAAATGAACCACTCCACCCGTCGGAAGTTGCATCATGGCATGGGCCAGAAAATCGACGTCCAAGCCAGGCCGCCGGTGAACCATTCCCACGGTGCGCTGCGGCCTGCCCACCAGATACAGCAGCAGATCCAGAATATGGCTGCCGCCCGCCACCAGAATCCCGCCGCCTATAAGCTGCTTCACCGCCGAATCGCCGCCACCGATCCGTCGACACGATTCCGGAATCTCGCCCGTTTGAATGTCCATGCCCATGCCTTGATAGGTCCAGGCATATACGCTCGTGATATGGCCCAAAGCCGGCATCAGTTCTTTGGCCTTTTTCACTGCGGGAAAAAACCGTTTCATGTAACTCGTAAACAACAGCAATCCCTTCTTTTTGGCCAGGCGCGCCAGTTCGAGGGATTCCGCCGCCGAAAGCGTCAATGTCTTCTCACAAATAACATGCTTGCCCGCATCCAGCGCGCCCTTGACGATTTCATAATGGAACTTGGACGGCGTCAGACACACCACCACGTTGACATCGGCCGATGCGATCACCCCGTGATAATCCGCGACGTAGGCGGCACCGAAGGCCCGCAGGTACGGTTCCGCACGCTCCCGATTCACGTCCGAGACCACGGCAATGTGAGTCTTGGATTGAGCCCACGCTTTGAAATGAAAGTCGGCGATGGTTCCAGCTCCAACCACGCCCAGTGTTATCGACTTCGCCATCAGGGACCTCCTTCAAATGGGCCGTTCCAAAATGTTCGTGCGCGTGGCCTTACGACCAACCAGCCGCCAAGTGGCTACCTCAAAGGCCGCCACAGGGCCTAATTCAACCCGCCGTCCCAACCACGTTAGATGCCCACGTACCTTGCGTCCTGCTGTCTCCCGCACCCGCACAATAAGCCCGCGGCCATCTTCAGCTCGCTTCAAGGCCAGCAGTTGCAATGCCCCCGGAGCCAGGTCCAGAAATGACCCTGTCCGTGCCAGCTTCCCCTTCTTCGCGGGTACCAGTACAACCAAGGGTGGCTGTTCGAGTTCGCTCGAAAGTCGCGGCAAATCGGCATCTGAAGGCGTGAAGGCAAAACGAAATTGCAATTCGCCGGCATCGCCTGCCGGCAACCACGCTGCCGTGTCCGGACCAGCCTTGGCATCGTCGCAATACCGGCTCGCACGCACCACAGTTGCGCGTAATGCGCCGTCGGTGAGGTCAAAGCCATACAACGAATCGCTGGCAAAACCGAAGCCCGCGGTTCTCACCCACCGTCCACCCGGCACCTCACCGAGCGGTCCGCGCGTGACGCTACCCCCGGGAACATCAAAATCAGCACGCTCTCCAGCACCGGAAAATACCAGCTTCAACCGCGCACCGCGCTGGTTCCACAAGACGCGCGCGGCAAAATCAATAATACTCTGTCCGCGGGTTTGCGATATTCTTAGTTCAAGGCGCGAATTCCCCCCCAGCATTTCCACCCACACGCTTGAACGCTCCGGGCCACGCTCCAGGGTCTCCACACGGCTGACCTTCCAGTGGTGGCGCACCACAGAAAGGTTTCGCGATTCCAGTGGGTCGTCCATACCGCCCCATGATCCCCATGGATCTTCCACCGTGATGGCTGATAAGGTGATTCTGTCCCAGAGTCTCAGGTATCCGGCACCGACAACGGCTTCCACGGATAGCGGTACCGACCTACGCTCCACTGGCCTGGCCCCCTCCACCCAGCCCATGGTGAACACGCTCCAACCCAACGGCGGTAGCTTAACCGGCACAATGGCCCGCTTGCGCCACGCCAAATTGACCATCGCGTGATGTTCGGTGGCCACCAGTTGAAAGGGCACCAGTTGCCCTTGTGGGCCGCGCACTTCAACCGGTAATTGGTCCACGCGGTCCGAATAGCGCCAGATGGGTCGGTAATCGAGGCAGGCCTCAAGTTCGACGTGGCCCACAAACGCATGTGGGTGTGGATTCCATACCAGCAGCGGCACTGCGGTGGGAAAATCGCCGACGCTCTGGGGGACGCTCGTGTCCAACTGCCCGGCCAATGCGTTGAGTGCGTCAAACCTTACGCTCTGGGCCTGGTGCTGCGCTAAACCCAGCCACGCCAACTGTTCGTCATAGGCCCGCTCAATGCTCGAGCCGGGCAAAATATCGTGGAAGGAATTAAACAACACCGAATCCCACGCGGCCCGTAAATCTCCGGATTCGCGCCGCAAGCCGGCACTGATCACAACGTCGGTGCGCTCGGCGCTGGCCAACATCGCCTCGGTCCGCCGGTAGGCGTATTTGAATTTCGCCACCGACGCATAGCAGC
This sequence comes from Planctomycetota bacterium, assembly GCA_021851715.1. Lineage (GTDB taxonomy): Bacteria > Planctomycetota > Phycisphaerae > WQYP01 > WQYP01 > JABEVA01. The sequence continues at coordinate 18,605 of JAJZCR010000062.1, read as the reverse complement.
CGCGTTGGCAAAAATTCAGTTCGCCGCGATGGGTCGGCAGAAACTGCTCTCCTTTGTGCCTGATCTCGGCATAAAGCGCATCAAACAATCGGTGCAGTCCTGAATAAATCATCCGTACTTCGGGGTGCTTTTGCGACCACCGCGTGATGTCCTCCAACTGGCGTCGCGACGGTCCACCGCCGTGGTTACCCAAGCCGAAAAAACAGCCCACATTTTCAAGACCGTCTTTCTGCCCCGCCACGAGGATCTCATCCAAACGCCGTTCCATCTCATCGCGCTCCGCGCCGTACCAGCCAATCGATGGACGGTACGCCAGTACCCTAGCACCGCCCATGGATTCCCACCAGAAAGCCGATTTTGGAATCGGCAGAATAAATGATTGTGGACGCGTAAACGCAAACCCGCGAATATCGGCTCCAGTCAGAATTGCCGGCAGGCCGGCGCTGTGCCCAAACGAGTCCGCCGCCCACGCGACGCGCACAGGTTTGCCGAATTTTTCCCGGAAATATCTTTGGCCATGGCAAAAGTGCCGGGCAAAAGTCTCCGTTGCGGGCATATTGGTATCTGGTTGCAGCCAGGTTCCGCCAACCACATCCCAGCGACCTTGCGCGACATATTTGCGGATACGATCAAAGGTCTGCGGATCATGCCGTTCCAGATGTTGATAAATCACCGCTTCGCCACGAATGAAGGTTAATTCCGGAACCTCGTCCATCAAGTTAAGAACCGCCCGACAGGTGGCCATACTCTCGTTCAGCCCCTCGCGCCAATCCCAAAGCCAAACCGGATCGAGATGCGCGTTGGCAATGAGATGAATTGTAACTTTTTGCATATTTATCGTCCCTTGTTCCTTTGTCTTACGTCACGCGCCCCATGCACGATACTCGCCTCTGAAAAGCATCCCCTTCTGCCAACCACGTTTCCGACCGTGTACCGAAGGCCTGTGGCAACCGATGGTCCAGCATAGTCTGGGCCCGATTCCATCCAGTCTACTGGCCAGCAGATGACCTGTGCCTTGAGCAAATTATGTGTTAACTCGAAACCCGATGCAAGAGAAGAATTAATTTGGTCATACTTACATTACCACTAAAGATATGGAAAAGCGAAATTTCTGGACTTTTTATTGATAAAATGCCACAAAATAAAATGATATAACATGACCATTGATTCCCTATAAAAGGTAGTTTAACCGAACCAATAGAGCACGAATAAGGACCAAAATAGCCGCCGGAGTTTCCGTAAGCCCGCTCCAACCCCAATCACTTACGCCAGAACGTTATTCCATCATGCGCCCACCGCCATAGGCGCACCAAAAAATGCGGACCAACAGCTCACCATTTCAAGAATCAAGGGCCGTCAGAGGCACTCCGGTGGCTTGGGCCAACCAGTCCCGCAGCTTACGCGGTAAATTCACGCCAGGCTGGTTTTACAGAAAACAGTGGTCATGTTCATTGATTTTTTAATTTCAATTAATTTTAATAAAAACAACAAACAAAGGCGTTCATGTTTATTGAGTGGTAATGTTAACAGACGCTTCAATGTATTTTGCTTGCATCCTTGCTGAGCTCCCGGCATAATCACGCCGGTGTTTCAAGGAATGGTGTTGCGGATTCATGTGCTTGATGGCCTTATGGATTTTCTGATCGCCACAGACTGCGGTGATAGGTTTGCCCGCTACGTAGCAGGTCGAAAGGTTCCGTGCTGGTATTTGACAGACCTGCCTCCGGCACGAGCGCCCGGCCAAAGTCAGGATGTTCAAGAGTGGTAATTGCAGCCTGAGACAGGGGTTGGCGATGTTTGCCAAATTAGCTTCCCGTGTGGTCGTGGCGCTGCTCGCGGCGGCGGCGTTGTCGCTCCTTATTTTCGGCCACAAGCCCACCACCTATCGACTGCCCAATGGCCAAAAGGTGCGCGGCCGCACCGTTGTGACGCTTTGGGTCGGTTGGACGAGCTTCGAGGCGGCGGCCATGCGGAGCATTGTAAACAAGTTTAACCTGTCACAGAAACAGATTTTCGTGCATATGGTCTCGGTCAGTCAGGTGGACACAAAAACGGTCATTTCCGTGGCGGGTGGGGATCCGCCGGATATCACGGAGCTTGGCACGGCGGACGTCGGGGCCTTCATCGGGCATGACGCACTCACGTCGCTGGAGCCAATGGTCGGCGCCGGCATCATCACGCCCGACACGTTCGCTCCGGATGTTTGGAAGGCGTGCGCGCCATTCGGCACGCTCTATGCCGTAGCCGTCGCGGCGAACCCTTTTGCCCTGTATTGGAACAAGAGGCTTTTCCGGCAGGCCGGCCTGAACCCCAACCTCCCCCCTAAAACTCTCGCCGCGTTTGACGCGGACGCTCAAAAGTTGACGATAATCGGGAAACATGGTCGGCTGATACAGGCGGGCTTTTTGCCGCCCCAACAGTGCTTGTGGGGAATATATTTCGGCAATCACCTCTACAATTACCGCACGGGAAATTTCTTTATTGATACACCACAACAAATTGCGGCGTACCGGTGGTTTCAAGGCTTTTCGCGACGGCTCGGATATCGGGCGGTTACTATCTTCAAAAGCGGTTTTGGGCAGTTTAACTCGCCCCTGAATCCGTTTTTGGCCGGAAAGGTGGCGATGGAATTTTCCGGCCCGTACTTTGCCAACTTTATCCAGCGCAACAAACCTTCGATGGCCGGCCATTTTGGTGTGGCCCCATTCCCATGTCTCAACGGGCCGCCGGGAACACAAACCATGGGGGACTTCGATTTGCTGTTGATTCCACGTCATGCCCGCCATGTAAAGGCCGCCATGACGGCATTGGCCTTTTTTATCCGCCGGTCGAACATCGAAGAACTCGACGAACTGCACTGCAAGCCGTCGCCACTGTCACATTTTAGCCGTTCGTTTATTCGCGATAATCCCAACCCGTATATTATGGTGTTTGAAGGCCTGATGCTGCACCATCATGTTGAGGTTTTACCACCGAGCCCGATCTGGAAGCGGGTGAACAATGAGCTTCAGACCATGGCCCAGCGCATCTGGATGGGGGCACCGGTGAAAAAAAGTCTCTCTCATGCCCAGCGGTTGGTGAACCGCTGGGTGCGCACCAATAAAAAAATGGCTGCCCTGCGGGCACAGGAGACGCGATGAAGCGAAACAAAGCTAAGATTACCTGGCAGGCCCAATGCATGGGCGTGCTGCTTGCCGGGCCGTATCTGGTGGGCGTGGCGGCGTTCCTGGTCTTGCCCTTGGGGATGAGCCTGTATTACAGTTTCTGCCATTACAATATGCTCCAGCCGCCGCTGTGGGTGGGCTGGATGAACTACCGCCATTTGCTCCACGACCACGTGTTTTGGCGGTCCCTGGAAAATACGCTTATTTACGCCGCCATTTCGCTGCCGTTTACGCTCTCGCTTAGCGTGCTGCTGGCGGTGTTGCTCAATCAACCGCTCAAGAGTCAGGCGCTCTATCGCACGATTATTTTTCTCCCGTGCCTGGTGCCGATGGTGGCCTCGGCCCTGATCTGGCAGTGGTTGTTTAATTCCGATGTGGGTTTAATTGATTACCTCCTGCGCGGGCCGCTGCATCTGGCGGGGGGGGCATTGGCGTGGTTGACGCAGCTCTTCGGTGCGGCCCCATCAACCGTGGCTACACTCCGGAATCTGCAACCGCCGGTATGGCTGGGCGATCCGCATTGGGCGATGGCCGCGATTATTCTGATGAGTTTCTGGGGGGTGGGGCAGACGGTGGTGATATTTCTGGCGGGATTGCAGGATATACCCAAGGACCTCTATGAAGCGGCGCAGATGGATGGGATTGGCGCGATCGGACGGTTCGTACACGTTACACTGCCGCTGCTTTCGCCGGTGATTTTTTTCAACTTGATCATGGGCATCATCGGCACTTGGCAGATTTTCGATGTGCCGTATGTGATGACCGGCGGCGGACCGGGGCACAGCACCACTTTTTACACCATGTATCTTTTTGATAATGCGTTTAACTACCTGCGGATGGGACCAGCCAGCGCCATGGCCTGGATTCAACTGCTGATTATTTTGTTCTTTACCGCCATCGCCTTTTTAACCGCGAAAAAATGGGTGCATTACGCATGAAACTACCGCAAAGATTGTTGGTTCACGCTTTACTGCTTTTGGCTGGAGTGGCTTATCTGGGGCCGTTTGTGTGGATGGTCAGCACCAGTCTCAAGAAAGAGACCCAGGCGGTGCAAATGCCCCCGCAGTGGATTCCGCATCCCGTGCAATGGAACAACTACGTCAAGGCGTTTACCGGGAATTCCGGCCAAAGCCAGCAGCTTGTAGCCGCGGACGGTGCCCACCGGACGGCAAAAATCGCGGTTAATCCACCGGCGCTCGATATGTCGCTCTATGCCCGCAACACGCTCATTATTGCGCTGCTGGCCACGCTGGGGACCGTGCTCTCATCTTCGCTGGTGGCGTATAGCCTGGCGAAAATGGAGTGGCGCGGGCGGAATGTGGTTTTCGGCATCGCCCTGGCGTCAATGATGGTTCCCTTTCCGGTGCTGATGGTGCCACTGTACCGGATTTTTCGCGAAGTAGGCTGGATCGGCACCAACCTGCCGTTGTGGGTTCCGGCCTTTTTCGGGGCGCCGTTTTTCATCTTTCTGCTGCGCCAGTTTTACCTCACCATCCCCAAGGAGCTTTCCGAAGCGGCGATTATGGATGGCTGCACGCACTTTGGCATCTGGTGGCGGATTATGCTGCCGCTGACGCGTCCGGCACTGGCGGTGGTGGGTTTATTCTCCTTTATGGGGTCGTGGAATAATTTTCTCGGGCCGCTGGTGTATCTTACCCATCAAAGCACCTTCACGTTGCCGCTGGCCCTGCAATTTTATCAAAGTCGGTCCGGAGGAACGACGTATAATCTGCTGATGGCGGCATCGGTGATCGTCATCATGCCGATCCTGATCCTGTTTTTTTTGGCGCAAAAAACATTTGTTCGCGGTATTGCCACCACGGGGTTAAAATAGCGGATCATGGAGACCGTTGAATGTTAGATAACACGGCCCCCCCGCCCGCTGCCGGTGAATCGGCTGTATCTTTACCAGCGTTGTCGCCGGTGCGATGGTTGCCACGCCGGGTGCGCATTGGCGGAATCGCCATCGGAGCCGTGATGGTGGTGCTTTGTGCGGCGGCGATGTGGTGGGGCAATGGCCGGTTTGCGGTGGTGCCGCAGGCTTCGCCAGATCGGGTCTTTTACCGGGCCGGCTTGTTTCTGATTCATATTCTGGCGCTGCTGTTTGCCGTGACCGGCCTGGCGGTGATGGCCGTATCCGTCAGTGCGGCGGGTAAAAGAAGGGGGGTGGCGCTGACGGTCATTGGCTTGTGCGGGATGGTTTTGTGCGTCGCTCTGCGCCACCTGGTGGTGGATTTCTTTTTGCCGTGGTACGTGCTAAAGCGGCTGGTGGTCTTTCTTCCTCCGACGCTGCTGTGGATATTGAATCAATACCGGCCCTGGCCTGGCCCGGCCCGCCAATTTGGCCTGCTGAGAGCCCTGGCCGTCGGCATGGCCCTGGCCCATGCGGCTCCCGCGCTGGTCATCCGGGCGGAAGGGTTACTCAATACCTGGCGGCTGCCGCACCTGTTTGCCAGCAGTTACCACGGCCTCATCGGCCTGAGAATTCTGCTGATTGCCTCGCTGGTGGCTGCCGCCGCAATTCTGGCAATTGCGGGCACGGCCATGACCGATGAATGGCGGCGGGGTGAAGCCCACCCTTTGCGCCGCTGGACCAACTGGTGCTTTGCGACCTTGATCGTCGCGGTCCTGGTGGGTGTTGCGGCGCGCACCCTTTATTTTGACGATCGGCAGGTGGACGATCTTTTAACCCGCTGGATTTTTATTGCGTTCTGGTTAGTGCTGGCTTTGGGGGGGGTGGAATGGGCCGCCGCGGTGTTGCGCGAGCCGGCGCCGGCGGCATCTTTGAACCCGGATCCGAATCCGAAGCTGCCCGCAAAGGGGATGTCGCATGACCTGTGAAACTAAAACCAACCGGGTGGTCAACACCGGACCGACACCTCCGTCGGTGCCCTGGAGTGACCATACGTATCAAATTATTGACCGCTGGACCATGGTGCTGCTGGTGGCGGCGGTGTCGTGGCGGCTCATCCGTTTTGCCCTCAAGATGCCCATGTGGGGTGATGAGGCCATGCTGGATCTGAATATCATGCATCGGAGTCTGGGCGGCATGCTGCGCCCGCTGGGTTTCGGTCAGGTGGCTCCGCCTCTGTTTTTGATCGGCGAATGGCTGATGCAGCATGGCCTGGGGAATTCTGAGTACGTATTGCGGATTGGGCCGCTGCTGGCGGGCATGGCCTCGTGCTTTATTTTCTGGCGCTGGAGCCGGATGCTTTTGAGTCCGCTGGGCACCCTTGTTGCGGTGGGTTTTTTTGCGCTGGGCTATTACCCCGTCCGGCATTGTGTTGAAGTGAAACCCTACGCATTTGATGAACTGGCGGCCCTGGCCCTGTATTTTTTGGGCACCGCATGGATATTACAACCGCAGCGCACACGATACCTCTGGATTGCCGCAATCGTCACCCCCTTACTTCTGGGATTCTCCTATCCGAGCGTGTTTGTGGCGGGCGGCTTGTGCGCGGCAGTTGCGGTGGAATTGATAAAAAATCGCCGCTGGGCCAACTTTGCGGCCGGCTTTCTGCTGGCCGCGGCTACGGTGGGGGGCTTCCTGCTGGTGTTGAAGCTGGCCGGCGCGGGTCAATACCAGCGTACCGGCGCGCACATGCGTGCCTATTGGCATCATTCATTTCCACCCGGCAATCCACTGCATTTTTTGATCTGGCTGATTCGCATTCATACCGGCAACCTCTTTGCCTATCCGGTGGGAGGCAAGCGGGGGGGGAGTACGGCTACGTTCCTGGTGTTTCTGGTCGGGCTGGCGGTGTTTATCCGTTATCGCCGAAAGTTGCTTATGTTGCTGCTGACTCCTTTTGTGCTGACCTTTATCGCGGCCCTGATGCGGCGCTATCCTTATGGGGGTAGTGCGCGTGTGGCCCAGCATCTGGCCCCAGTTATTTGTCTGCTGGCGGGTGCCGGAATTGCCTGGCTGGTGGAAAAATTTCTGCGCATTGAAGCCCAACATCGTCTGGCAACGCACATTGCCGGAGGTTTGCTTCTGACCGTGGCCATTATTGGAGCGCTGCGGGACGTTTTGCACCCGTACAAAACCGTCGCCGACGAAAAAACCCGCAGCATTGTGGTTCATGTTCTCCGGCAAGCCGGAGATTCCGGCGGTCTGGTGGTGCTGCAGCCGAAGAAAACGGTGCAGGTGAATTTTCAGTTATATTTGCGCTGGTATGGCGGCCAATCTGTCCATTGGAATGGCCAGGAGGCGACGAGTTGGGCGGGCCGCTCCGGCAATCGCCGCGTGGTGCTGAATTTTAACCCCCTCCTTGCCCCGTCATTGCTGTTGGCCAAGGTGGCCAAAGATGGTCCCTGGCAAATTACCGGCCAGAAAACCTGGCATGTGCAAGTCCTCCCCATCCAGCAGGGCCCGACGTTTTGCCAGGTCCTTTATCTGCGTCGGCGTTAACGGCGGACTCATGCCGGTCGGTGTGTGGTTGGTCGGGGCAATTACGCTGATGCACGGCCCGGTTTTGCCGGCAGGCTGCTAATGGTGCCCGCTTAAAAAGCCCAGACCCACCGCCATTAAGTCGTAAGCCGTGTGGGTGCACACATCAATGCCAAAGCCACGGAAGATATAAATAGCGGCCAGGTAAACGCCCGCCAGGGTACGGAAGGTAAAAGTGCCCCAACTGGGTTGCTCGGTTCCAAGGTAATGGTAAAGCGAAAACAGCACCGCGCTGGTGATGATAATCACGGGAATAGCCACGGCTTTTGACCAACCCAATAAATCCAGCAGGAGAAAATCGAGGGCGGCAATCAGGATCAGGCGAAAAACCAGTTCCTCATAAACGCCCGCTCCCACCGCCAGCACCAACTGTGTCTGCCAGGGAAAAGAGGACATCGTTACAGCCCGGGCTTGCAGTCCGGTCAGCGGCGCGCCGGAGGAAGCCAGCAGTCCGAAGATCAAGATGGGCATGGCCCAGAGGATGCTTTCGGCATACATGGCCAGCCAGAGCTTGGGTTCCAGCGTCCATTTGTCCTTGCGAAAAAAGTGTGCGCCCAGCAGGCACGCAATCACCAGGGCCAGGGGCATGTAATGGCCGATATGGCCAAAAAGTCGCTGGGCTAATTCCAGCATCTTGGCAAAGGCGATTACATTGGGGGTATCGCCATGGCCGGGCGTCCACGGATGCAACATGATGCCGATCTGGTAAATGGCCAGCAACGGCAATATCACCAACAAACATTGCAGGGGACGATGGGTACGGTCGAAATAGGAATCGCCATAGCCGATATCAAGCCATGCGGAATCTGTTTTTGCGTGTCGTGCGGTCATGCAGCCCCATTTCTAAGCCGGGCCATCTTATACGCACGGGCCGGTTCCGTCATCTGCGGGAACCACGGCCGCGAGAATACAATTTCAGGCCGGCCGACAACTCCGCAAGACAAGGCCGCCGACGATAGCGCTACCCGGTTCATCGCGCCAGCCGCTTGTCGCCCGGCTGCGATTGGCCTAGAATTCACGGTGCCCCGTCCGCCAGGAGGGTACGATGGCCGGCGACCCGCTGACGGCGGCGATCGGCCGGGCCTTCGGGCACCGTTGCGGAACGGCAATTTTAAGCACCGCTTTCTTCAAGGAATCTTGCAATGAACAATATTATTCGTGGAAAGGCTTTCGTGCTTGGCGATAATATCGATACCGATCAGATCATCCCGGCCAAATTCTTAAGCTACAATCCATCGGATCCGGCGGAACGCAAATATTTTGGCATGTATGCCATGGATGGCGTACCGGCGGGGCAAAGCGGTTTGCCCGATGGCAATCTGCGCTTTGTAAAGCCCAACGCATTTAAAAGCGAATACAATATTGTCATCGGGGGAAAAAATTTTGGCTGCGGCAGTTCGCGGGAACATGCTCCGCTGGCCATTGCCGAAGCCGGTGTCCGCGTGGTGGTGGCGGAATTTTATGCCCGCATTTTTTTCCGCAACTGCGTCAACGGCGGCTACCTGGTCCCCTGCGAAGCCACTGAACGTCTCGTGGACCAAATCCACACCGGCGATGAAATGATCGTGGATCTCGCGAAATCTTTGCTTACCAACGTTACCCGTCATCGCACCCATTCGCTTAAACCACTCGGCGATGTAGCCCCCATCATTGAAGCGGGCGGCGTGTTTGAATACGCGCGCGCGGCCGGAATGGTAAAAAAATAACCGCCGCACCGCGGCCCAACAACACGCCAGGATATTATGAAAATTTTGCTTGTAGGTTCCGGCGGTCGCGAACACGCCATGGCCTGGAAAATAAAATCCAGTCCCCTGTGCAGCCGATTGTTTATTGCTCCCGGCAATCCCGGCATGGCCGAGCTGGGCGCGCTGGTGCCGATCAAATCGGATGATATTTCCGCAATCACGGCGTTTGCCCGCGACAATCAAATTGATCTGGTGGCCGTGGGTCCGGAAGATCCGCTGGCGCTGGGCCTGGTGGACGCTTTGGCGGAAAAGAAGATTCGGGCGTTTGGGCCATCCAAAGCCGGAGCCACGCTGGAGGCGGATAAAGCGTTCTCTAAAAAAATAATGCGCGAGGCCGGTATTCCCGCTCCGGAAGGAAAATCATTCAGTCGCCTGCAGGACGCCATGGCCTTTGTTGAAAGCCGCAACGAGCCGCTGGTGGTCAAGGCGGCCGGCTTGGCCCGCGGCAAGGGCGTGGTGGTGTGCCGGGATCCGGTGGAAGCTCTGGATGCCGTGCGCAATATCATGGAGAAAAAAGTCTTCGGTGCCGCGGGTAATACGGTGGTTATTGAAGAACGCCTGGAAGGTCCGGAAGTGTCGTTGCTGGCGTTTATTGACGGCCACCATGCCTATATCATGGAAGCGGCGCAGGATCATAAACGCATCGGCGACGGCGATACCGGCCCTAATACCGGCGGCATGGGTGCATTCAGTCCGGCACCGCTGCTGACTGATGATGTGCTGGCCAAAGTTCAACGCGAAATTTTGGTGCCGCTGCTGGATATTCTCCATCGCCACGAAATTGATTACCGCGGTGTGCTGTACACCGGCTTGATGCTCACCGCCGGCGGCCCCAAAACGCTGGAATTTAATTGTCGCTTCGGCGATCCTGAAACCCAGCCGCTGCTGATGCGCCTGCGCAGCGACTTGGTGGAAGTGATGCTGGCCTGCCTGGATCGCAAGCTCGATACCATCACCATAGATTGGGATCCACGGCCCGCGGTTTGCGTGGTGCTGGCCAGCGAAGGTTACGGCTGGAAACCCGATGACCAAGTGGTCAAGGGTGTGGCTATCAGCGGACTAAGCGAGGCCGACCGAATGCCGGATGTGCGGATATTCCACAGTGGAACGGCCATGAAGGAAGGACAACTGGTTACCAGCGGTGGCCGTGTTCTGGGGGTGTGTGCGCTTGGCGAGAACCTTGCCGCGGCGCGTAAGACCGTGTATTCCGCCATTCAACAGATTCATTTTCCGGGTATGCAGTACCGGCGGGATATCGGAGCCGGTGCCGCCTGATGATGGTCGGCAGTGTGCTCAGACCAGGCTTACCGACCCATTCCAAGTAAACATATAAATTTTACATGGCCGCGTTTATGATCCAAGGTGCTGGACTCGGCGGCGGGATACCAACGTCAACTGACCTGAGAGCTACCTGGGCGCTATCTGGGAGCTTAATTATTGGGCAGGGCGGTCCAAGCGAGTTTGAGCCATTTCTGGGGGATGCGCTCTTTGCAATTGGGGTCCGGGAGGGTCTCAACAAATTCCGCTCCGGCACGGAAGCCGTCGTCGCCGATGTTGCGGCAGAAGCAAATCCTGCACAGCACCAACATGCCACCGCCTTCGCGAAACTGCAACGGGGCGACCACCAGTTCCCCCTGGGCCAACTGTCGACGGGTGACAAAACCCAAGCCTTTGAGCGAAACATCTTCACTGCGAATCTTAAACGCGGCCGCCTTGGAATAGTCGGGCCGTGGCAGCCGTTTGATCCACATGTATTGACGAACCGGCCGCCGGCGATGTCGCCGCCCGAAAGTCGCCCCGTCATCCTTGAGCTCACTGAGGATGGAGACGATTTGCTTTCGTTCGGCTTGGGTTAACGTTGTTGTGCTCACCGCGCTACTCCAAGGATCATGAAATTACCGCACACAGGTTTATCGAGCTTGGCAGGGGCAAAAGTTTACAAAAATACGATAATATTTCGCAAGGGTCCGCCATGCCGTTTTACCGCTTAGTCGAACGTCCAATAATACAATCGTTATTGCCAGTTCGAACCAATAAGGTCTCGCTAATCCTATTTATCGGCCATAACGGGGTATCCACTTGAGCCTGCCACAATCCGGGCTTCAGCCGAATAAAAGGGCTTCTTTTGGCCGCAGCCGACGGCAACAAGGCCCGGTGGTCGCTGCTGCGGGGCATTTGCCGCGCCGGCGATCAGGACCCGCCTGGCGAGCCATGGCCAACCGATGCCTTCATAATTGCAGGCTGCCCGGGGTTGACGCGACTTATGGCACATTAGTGATTAAAATTTCTGTTGCGCCGGCCGGTTTTTCTGGTCGGTCGGGTTAGGAGCTTGCTATTACTGCCCCCACTTTTTTTCTTTCCGCTGCGGAACACAGCGGCGATATTTTAGGTGCGGGTTTGATCAACCAGCTGCGCCGGAAAATTCCGGAAGCTCGTTTCTTTGGCATCGGCGGTGATAAAATGGCGGCGGCCGGTTGTCGCCTGCTGGCGAACCCCACCCATCATGCCACGATGCTTTTTGGATCGCTGGGGCAGATCCACTATTGGATGAAGCTTTTACGGATCGTGAAAAGCGAACTCGGGGCCACCCGCCCCGCAGTGGTAATTCCTGTCGATTCGCCAGCCCTGAATGTGCGCATTTCGCGAATAGCCCGCACTTTGCGTTTGCCGGTCTGTTATTATGTTGCGCCTCAACACTGGGCGTGGGCACCATGGCGTACGCGCGAGCTGGCCCGAGTGGTGGATACGCTGTGCTGCATTTTGCCGTTTGAGCCGGATTATTTTGCCCACCAGGGACTGCACGCGGTTTTTGTAGGACATCCGCTTTTTGATACGGCGGTGGATGCTCCAGAGACCGATCCGGCGAGGCTGACGCCACCTCTGCCGACGGGGAGCATGCGCGTGGCACTGTTGCCCGGCTCGCGCCGGGCGGAAATTCAAATGAACATGCCGGTACTGCTGGATGTGGCGGCCACGCTCAAGGGCCGACTGAATACGTGCGTTTTCGCCGCCGCCGCCGCCGATGACAATCGGGCGCTGCAAATGCAGCGATGCCTGCAGCGCACGCATCTGCGGGTGGATGTGCGCACTCATCGGGCGGATGAAGTGCTGCGCTGGGCCGATATGGTTCTGGCGGTCAGTGGAACCGTCTCCCTGCAGATAGCCAAGTACCACAAGCCCATGATCATTGTTTATGCACTGGCCCGGTGGAAATGGCATTTGGCTGGGCGGTTTTTGATTAACACCAAGTACATGTGCCTGGTGAACATTCTGGCGGATCGACTGCTGGTTCCGGAATTCATGCCTTTTTACGGCTCGCCGGAAAAAATTGCGCGCCAAGCCATTGATCTGGCGCAAGACGCCGATCGACGGGCGCAGATGACTGCGGATTTGGCACGCCTGGTAAATCCCCTGGCGGCGTATTCCCAGGCCAAACCCGCCAGCGAGCGAGTAGCTCTGGAAGTGATGAAGCTGATGTCACGTGAGAACCGTTAAGGCCGCTGCGCTCCCTTCTCAGCCCGGCCATTGTTTGGCCGGGCTGGTGCGATGGAGAGTGTGTGTTGGTTCAGCGTGAAATAGAGAATCAGTCCCGGTGCCTAAGGGACTGTGGGCATCGGACAACTGCGTTTTCTGCGGCATGGGGAAAGTGCGCTGCATCAGCGAGCGAGAGGGCCGCGTCCTGCCGTCTCCGGGATGGCTGATGCGTGGCAAATCCGGCCGGCTATGCCTGGCGAGTTGGACGCCTCCATATCTCGCGTGTGTTTCACCGGCCAGCTTGATTATGCACCCCGCGCTGAAAGCTCGCAAGCCTCGAGGCGCGGCTCGGAAGTTGTCGGCATCGCTGCGACGTCGTGCGTTGGACATAACGGTCTCCATAGCGGCACCCTATCATACCTTACGCCGATCGCCCGCTTCTCCAGTTCCGATTGAAGCAACACATTCTTGGGGAAGCTCACCGTTTAAGGGCAGTACGCTCCCCTTCCCCCCCATCTCTTCCGCCACTTGGCCTTGACCACCACCCCTTCGGCTATACAGAAGACCGATACTCGGCGCGCCAACGTTAGATCAGGACTTGACACACAGTAGCGTCGGCGAGCCAGTCGGACAAATCTATTTTGGTCGCGACCTGCTTTGTCTTTTTTTCGGTGTCTAGGTGCGCACCGGTTTTACGTCGGCAAGGCGGGCAGCGGGTGACGCCATCGCTATGGGGAGGATCGGCTTGATGCATACGCGGGGTTTGGGCGTCCCGAAGAATGTGGCAAAGGCGAAGGCTTGGTTTAAAAAAGCTGCTAACGCGGGTGATCCGCGGGCGAAGAAGACGCTGGCGAACTGGCGGGCTGTAGCTCCCGCGCCGGCGCAGAAGAAGTGAAGGATGGTGGGCGCTATTGCCAGCGTGTCATGCAGGATAGAGCCGTGCCGGAGAATGCGATCTGTGGCATTTCTGATAATCGGCGGTTTAACCTGTGATCGATTACACCGTTGGTATTCGCCGCGGCGATGGGGACATCGCCGGCTACAGAAAAACAAAAACGCCCGGGACACCGTCTCCTGGCTCATGCCTCCTGAGGTTGCGGTGAATTCAATCATTGGGGTATGGATGTCTAAACATATTTGTGCAGTCCCTTCATGGCGTCAGCCGCAAAACCGGCATCCGGCTGCCTGAGGTGGCGGATCCTGATCCGGTTGGGAAGTGGTGATTTTGTGCTGGCAAATGCCGGCGCATCAAGTATTATGGGGTGTTAACCGGGTGATTGTATTCCCGGCACGCATGACCTTGTGGTGATGGTGAAAGTGTTACCCTTTTATAAGGAGCCTGTCATGGGCAAAGGAAATAATGCTCGTCGTAAAGAAGTCAAGAAACCCAAGAAGAACAAAAAGAAATAACTTCTTCCCTGAACATGGTGTTCGGTTGGCAACCTCTTTTTTGACGCCAGGTTGGGTTGGAACCGCGCTACCACTTTTGTATCAGGAATCGCGGCAAACGCTAAGCCTTTGACGGAGGTTGTCGCGATGTTGGTATACCGGCACGGCCGGTTTCGGAGAAGTTGTCTGGGATGGCTGCGGTACCAGCCCATGCCGGGATGGTATGGAATGGCTGTGCTCAGGCCAGGTGGAGAGTCCAGAGGTTGCTTCCCGGATCGGCAGCGTGCAAATCCAGGCGGCCTTGAAGTAACGTCCCGGTGATTTCGACGGCAATATGGGTGGCGGTATATTGCACCAGGCGCAAGGTTCCCCGGTCGCAGCGAGTGACGGTTCCCCGGTCGCCGGAGACAGGACCCTGGTAATCCAGGTAAATGCGGCGGTGATCAGGCAGTGCCTGAATGGATAGGACTTCGGCTGCGGCCCAGGTGTGCGGTGGCTGGTCGACGCGAAAGGTGGCGAGCAGCTCTTTGGCGGGCAATTCCAGAAGTAGATCCCAGTGCGTATAATGATTTTGTCGATGCTGTAAGATGGCGAATTGCGTGGCGGGTGAAGGAGAGATCGCCTCGTGAGACAGCGGGCGGGACTCGGGCTTTTGATGTGCAGAGTCTTGCGAAACCATGGTTCAATGATACCATCATCAAGTAGTATTTTCTCTGGAGTCCACGGATGAATGTGAAAAATCGGGCAAAGTTAAGAATCAGGTGCATGGCGGGCGCGGGTATCCTGGCGGCAATGACATTGCTGGGCGGATGTGTGGCGTCCAATCATGAGCTGCGAAATGAGGGGTTGCGGCTGTATCACCAGGGCAATTATCATGCGGCCCTGCAAAAATTTGACCAGGCGTTAAGTCGCGATCAATCGGAACCGCGGGCCAATTATTATGCCGGTGCGGCGGATTATATGCTGGGTCGCTATGAGCGGGCCGCGTATCATTACAAGCTTGCCTGGCGGGTGGATCCGAATTTGCCGCATGTGAAATCTGCGCTGGCCGAGGCGCTGATTCGCCAGGGCAAACATAATGAAGCGATGAATTTTCTGGGGCGTGATGCCTCGCTGACCGGGCGGGTGTCCGGACGGCTGCGGGTGGCCCGGTTTTACGAGCGGCTCGGTGATTGGGATGATGCCAAGACGAATTTTGCCCTGGCGGCGAAGATCGGTGCTCAGGACCCAGCGGCACTCATAGAGGTTGGCAAGTTTTATGATCGCATTGGAGAAAAATCCAATGCGGTGCTGGCTTACGAGCAGGCGTATCGTGTGGCACCCAACACCCCGGGACTGGTGGATTTGCTGGAGAATGACGGGGTAACCATTTCTGCTGCATTGATGGCACCCAATCCAGCGGCTGCGCCGGCACCCACAACCAGGCCGGCCGGCAAGCCCGGCGCACCTGCGAATCCGACCTTGATGCCGCAGTAGACTCGACATGGCCGCGGGCTGGGCAGGGAGGCGGGATCCATGGCGATGCGGCGGCGGATTGATGGGTACCGGGGTTGGCCCGATGGGCAGAAAACATGATTGATTCTTCCGGTCGAAGATTTATTGGGCTGTTGGATCCGCAACGTGACGGACTGTACACGCGGGCGTTGTCGGCCACGGGTTCAGCAAGTAGCGCGGAAACCTGTATTCAGCGCGCAGTGCGCGGGGCCTTTCGGGAATTCGTACAAGGCCAGCCGCCGCGGGATTTTCCGGCGTGGGTGCAGCGTCATCTGGAAGAGCAGATAACGGCCATGGCATCGATGGGTGCATTCGCCGGAGCCAACACGCCGGCGGCACCAGCCACGGACGCGATGCCGGCCGATATTTGGGCGAGACTGGCCGCAGCCATTCAAATTGAATCGGTCAAAATTCATGGTGCGACGGAAGAAGGGGATGCGGCTCTGCTGGCGTATGATCCACTGCTGGTGCCGAAAAAAAAGTCGCCGCCGGGCGATGACCTTTCGGATGGCCTGAATCTTTCGCCATGGAGCAGGTTCGTGGTGGCCGCCACCATCGTGTTGATCATTGGCGTGGTCGCCACGGTGGTGTTGACGACCCGGCATGCTCCGCCGGATGGCCAGCCGGCAACAACACAACCGGCTGCCACACGGCCGGCACCCTGACAGGCATGTGTGCCATGGAGTTACGGATGAATGGGTCCCCATCGGCGGTTAAGGAGCCTGCGACGCGCCGGCACGTGCTGGAGATAGGCGGGCAGCGCATGGAGCTTATTGCGCCGGACCAGCCTGATGCGCTGCTGGATGATCCGGTGGTGGAGCAGCGGTACCGGCTGGACAATTATATGCCGTACTGGCCGGTGGTCTGGCCGGCCGGGCTGATGCTGGCCCAGGCCATTCTCACCGGTACCGGTTCGCCTCCGGTACCGCCGTCCCAGGGTGGTGCCGTGCTGGAGCTTGGCTGCGGTTTGGGGGCGGCCGGCATTGCCGCCGGCGGCCGTGGGTGGCATGTTACGTTTACCGACTACGATGCCGGGGCCATTGCCTTTGCGAAGCGCAATGCGCTGCTCAACGGCATTCCCCCCGATCGGATGGATGCCCTGGAAATGGACTGGCGCAAACCTCTGGCGAAAAAGTTTCCCTGGATCATCGCGGCCGATGTGTTATATGAACGCCGCCTGCATCCGTGGCTGCTGGATGCACTGGGGCAACTGCTGGCTGCCGGCGGCTGCGCATGGATCAGCGATCCGCTGC
Source organism: Planctomycetota bacterium (assembly GCA_021851715.1). GTDB lineage: Bacteria > Planctomycetota > Phycisphaerae > WQYP01 > WQYP01 > JABEVA01. The sequence goes on along the minus strand of JAJZCR010000062.1, from coordinate 1,636 downwards.
GCAATTCCGCCCAGGATTTTCCATTGGCGGCGGTGGCTGCGGGATTTGCGTGTACGGCAATGCCATTGGAGCGTTGTGAGCAGGGGTTGATGCAGAATGGGACGTTGTACATCCTGCGGCATGCGAAGCTGAAGTTTTGAGGGTGGTGCCCAAGATCATGGAACCTGAGCGTTTCTTTGTGCCGCACATTCAGGCGGGTGGTTGTGAATTGCCGGTGGATGAGGCCCACCATGCCCGGCATGTTTTGCGGCTGAAAACCGGTGACACGGTAACTATTTTTGACGGCCGGGGGCACTGGGCCGCCGCGGAAATTGAGCTGGCCGGTGGATCGGCAGTACGTGTGCATTGCAGCGCGGTGCAGAAAAGCGAGCGCCTGGGGCCGCGGTTGACGCTGGCCACCGCCGTGCCCAAATTGGACCGCGCTGATTTTTTAGTGGAAGCGGCCAGCCAGCTCAATGTGGATGCCATTCAATGGGTGGAATGTCAGCGGAGCGTGGTGCGGCCCGAAGGGCAGGGGAAGAAAATGGAAAAGTGGCGGCGCCTGGCGATTGAATCAGCCAAGCAGTGCGGGCGGCATCATCTTTTACGCATTGAGCCGATGTTGCCGGTGGCGACGGTGTTGAAGTCACTGGACCGGTCCAATGCGATGTGGGCGGATACGCGGGCTGAAGTCACCCTGGCCGGCGCATGGGCTGACTGGAAGAAAACGAAAGGGAGTGAAAATTCTCCATCCGCGCCGGGCTTGACCGTGTTCATCGGCCCGGAGGGCGGGTGGACCGATACGGAATCGCAAATGTTTCGGGATGGAGGAGCGGTGGGCGTGCGGCTGGGGCTGAACATCCTGCGGATAGAAATTGCGGCGATGGCGGTGGCGGCGGTCATCGGTTGCGGCGCAACGATTCATCATAAATAATAAAGGCCCGCGGCGCAGTGTGCGCCGGCGTGGGTTTGGGCGATTTATTGGTGTCACCCGGATTGATGGGTGCATGACCTGGGGTTTATTATGCAAAAACAGGAAGAACTTATTTTACGGCATCAGGCGGCGCTCATTGGTAATTATGGAAAATTACCGGTGGTGTTTCATCGCGGGGCAGGTTCGCACCTGTGGGACGCGGATGGCAAAGAATACCTGGATATGTTTGCGGGATTCGGCGGAACCATTTTAGGCCACTGTCATCCGGCCCTGGTGGAGGCGGTGACGCGGCAGGCCAATACGCTGTGGCAGGTGGGCAATCAGTTTTATACGGAGCCGCAGATACGCCTGGCGGAACAGTTGCGGAGCAAGGCGTTTGAGGGCCAGGCATTTTTTTGTCACAGCGGGGCGGAAGCGGCGGAGGCGGCGATCAAGCTGGCCCGGATTTCGGCCGGACCCGATCGCTTCAAAATTATCTCCATGAACAAGGGCTTTCATGGGCGCACGATGGGGGCGCTTTCCGCGACCGCCGGTCCGGCGCAGCAGGGCTTTGCGCCGCTGGTGCCGGGCTTTACGCACGTACCCTTTAATGATGTGGCGGCTGTGGAACGGGCCATCGATGCACAGACGGCGGCAATTCTGGTGGAGCCGGTGCAAGGCGAAGGCGGCATTAATATGCCCAATCCCGGATACCTTCAGGCCCTGCGGGCGTTATGTGATCGA
>JAJZCR010000061.1 GCA_021851715.1 Planctomycetota bacterium | reverse complement strand
ATCGCATCCAGACGAACCCGTTCGTTAGCCGACATAAGTAAGTTTTCCATTCTGTCTGGTATACCCCAGACTCGAAGGTGACACTTCTATTTCGGCTAAGGGGTGACAATTCTACTTCGGTACAACATGATCCGCAACCTGAAGATTGACTTGCGGCACCGGCGGTGTTAGGCTCCGCGCCTGAGCGCATGGCGGTCAGGGATTTGCGCATGTCTGGTTTGAACTTATTTCCGGAACCATCTCCACCTACGCGGAAATGCCAGGTGACAGGCAAGCTTTGCGCCCGTGACGATTTGGTTGTCTTCCAGGGCCATCTTGTCAGCGCGGAAGGCAAGCAGATTTTATCAGAGCGGTTGAGTGGCGGTGGGAACACCACACCCCGGCAGCGGCTGGTGGAGGTTGCGCAAAGGCACAGGGGGCTGCGCCGAGTCATCATTGTGTATGCGATAGTGGTGACCGCCACGCTGGTGGCCTGCGTTTTCTGGCAGCCTTCGGCGGTCATCGGTGGGCTGTTCTTTCTGGCGGTGGTCGTCTGGGGAATCGTCGCGGTCCGCCGGTTGAGCTATGCCCATGGGCGGACTGTCGCATGGATATTTCCGTCATTATTTTTGTTGGGGCCACCTCTGGGATTTATCGTGTTGTTGGTGCTCAGCGAATCAACCGCCAAAGAGCTGCGGGCGGCAGGTTTACGCGTAGGCTTTATGGGAGTGTCAAAGGCCTGCCTGGCACAGGTGCAGCACCCCGAGGAAAGCAGTAATCCAACCGCCAAGCCGGGAACGACGGAAAAACATCAGGCCGCAACCTGAACCTTAATTCTGCACCAGCCCGATCGGGCCGCACAGCACCACGCCATCCTGTTGAATAGTCTGCACCATCTCAAACATCTGCATCGCCGCGGCCCGAAACTTCATGGGCATGGTTTCCAGCACCGCGCTTAACCCAATGGGCAGACTGGTTTTAAGTCCCAGTTTTTCCCGCAGAATATCGGCGAAGTTCTTGGGCCGCGGGTAAATTATCAGTTGATAATTCTTTTGAATATGGGCCTTGGTGGCTGCGGCCAGTACCACATCCTCCAGCGATCCGATACGGTCGGCCAGGCCGGCTTGAATGGCGGCGCGTCCTACAAATAAACGCCCGCGGGCGACTTTGCTGATGTTGGCGATGTGCTTGCCCCTGGCCTGCATCACCCGGTGTGTAAACAGCCCGTAGGTTTTGCGCATTAACCTGGTGACAAAAAGCCGTTCCGCGGGGCTGAAGGCCGTCGTGGAATCAAACAGGCCCACATTTTTCCCCCGCGAAAATGTTTCCACATGCAGGCCGATGGTTTTGAACAGTCCGGACAATACAATTTTTCCGCCGACCACGCCGATGGATCCGGCAATGGTTCCCGGATCCAGGGTGATCGACTTACCCGCCGTGGCGATGTAATAACCGCCGCTGGCGGCTTCTGCGCCCATGGACACGGTCAATGGTTTTTTAGCCCCGGCACGATGCAGGATTTGCCAGATTTCTTCGCTGGCCGCGGCTGATCCGCCCGGCGAATCGATTCGCAGCACAATGGCCTTGACCATGCGATTAGCCAGGGCTGCCCGAATTTCCCGATGCATCCGCCAGGGTGTTACAAGAGAGTCGTTCTCGTCGGCCGCGGGTGAGTTATCCACGATCATGCCATCGGCGAAAATAACGGCCACCGCCGGACGGTTGCTGACATTGGCCGGCGACTTTGGCCGGAAGAGTTCAAAAATCGAAAAAGGGCTGGTCACGTTCGTCCGCGGTGGTGCAATGACCGCGCTGCGAAATGAAATCCGGCAACCTCCCAGAAAGTGCTTGCGTATGTAATGGTCCACGGTCAGTCGGTCAGCCAGCGCATCCACCAGATGAGCCTTGAGTGCCGCATGACCATCAAACCAGCCGCGGTTAATGTCCGCATGCACATCCGCCCTCGTCAACATGGGTTGGTTACGGGCGATGGTGTGAATAATTTCACCAAACCACGTATTGACCACGGTGTGAATTTCGCCCGCAAACGCCGGGCTGGCGCTGGTGCGCGTGAGAGGTTCCTCGGCTCCTTTGTATTTGCCGATCTGGACCATATCCGCCTGCAGATGCAGCTTTTGCAGCACGCCCTGGAAAAACATCAATTGCAGTTGTACGCCGGGCAAAAACATGTCCCCATGCGGAGCCATGATAATATCATTGCATGCGGTGGCCATCAGATACGTGTTGGTGTCGAAATTGGTGGCATAAATGGCGACTTTCTTGCCGGCTTGGCGCAAACGGTGGATCAGTTCGGATACTTCCTGGGCCTGGGTAAGCGTCAGATCGAACCCCTGCATATTAAAAAATACGCCCGCAATGGCTGGGTTCTTCGCCAGCGCATTGCATCGGTCAATCAGATGCGTAAGAGCCGGTCGTCGATTGGCGGCCAGCGACAAAAGTGAAAAATTAAAACTATGCGGACGATCCGCCAGCGCGCCGGAAAGACGAATTTCCACCACACGCGGCTTGTGGGCAATAGCGGATTTTGCCGGAAGCTTTGGCGGTACCGCCGTCGCGCACAGAGGTTGGGTGGCTATCGCCGCGACCATGGCCAAGGCAATTGCCACCATGCCCGGCACGTGGCTGATTTTAACATGGCTGAAAAAAGCAGATCTTTTCATTGCCGCAAGCACCTCTAAACATACCCAGAAAACAATTCATACCCAAGTGAAGTATAACACACCATCCGGCCCTGTGGCCATCTTGTTTACAGTAAAAGTTGACATGGTCCGCCACGTCCGGTGAAATACGGGCGAAAGGGGATTTTTCATGTCTACCGTCGTCAGCGCCACCAGGGCGGACTATGCCGCCATCCAAAAATTTTTGGAAGATGCGTATAACCACGCAACCGATTTTTTCCCATTGCACTATCCGTGGTGTTGGCGGGAAGAAAACACCGACTATGGCCATATTTACCTGATACGCGAAGGTGCCCAAATCGTCAGTTTAGTCCGGATGTTTCCCCTGGATTTATCGCTGGGTGGTGTGCAAATACGGGTCGGTGGGATCGGGGCGGTATCCACCAAGCCCACATGCCGCGGCAAAGGCTACATGAGCCAACTTTTGAACCACGCCACCAGCCAGATGAAAGCAGAGCAAATGCCCATCTCTATTTTATGGGGCGATCAACACCGGTATCAATCCTTTGGCTATCAGACGGCGGGCAAGGTTGTTACGATGGCAGTCAATAAGCGGGGGCTGGATAGAATGCACGTCGCTCCGTTGGAAGCCGTGCGATTTCAGGGGCAGCCAGAGCTTTTTTCGCAAATGATGCAGGCTTACCACGCGCATGCTTTTCATCGCCGACGTACGGCCGACGAGTTCCGCCTGCTTTGCCGCCATCCGGAGCTTCTGCTGTTTTGTACAGACGCTAAAGCCCCATTCGCCTATCTGGGCATCATGAACGGTTCGCCGGTGGAATATGGTGGTGATATGCAGAGCGTCTTAGGGCTGACGGCGCAACTGATAAGCCGGTTGGGTCGATGGACGATGGACTTTCGTTTTTCTCACTGGGATGCTGTTCCAGAAAGCTTTCGTGCGGTCGCCTGGAACTGGAAAATTGAGCCAATCGGGCCAATCAAAATTCTGGATCTGGAAAAGACCATCTCCTGCTTTGCGCCGCAGGCACCAGGGGCGATTATTCCACCGCTACACAAACTGCAGGCCATGACGGAAACGCAGCAGGCGGAAGCTTTGTTTGGCACCGCCCATGGAAGTCCATTTAACTTTATGGTGTGGCCGCTCGATTACATCTAAAGACCGGCTGCGGCGAAAAAGCCGTATTTTACGCGGAATACCGAGACCTGCGAGTGCTTGCATGATGAAATATTGGGCTCGCCAAGATTCGAACTTGGGACCTCGTCATTATCAGTGACGCGCTCTAACCAACTGAGCTACGAGCCCGACCTTCGCTCGTGGGAATTCATGCCTGTTGCCCACGGCCAGAAGCATAGGCAACGGCTGGCGGTTCGCCCCGAAGCGACCAACCATTTTCGCCCAACACGGGCTGCCTGTCAATTCCCGTGGGTAACCAAATTGTCAAACCAGACTTAAAATATCCGCATTTCACCAAAGCCAACATGCCCTGCTTTATCAACAGCAGGACGTGGTGCGCCAGGGGCGGCGGCAGCACCGTGCGCGTGGTCCGGCAGGTGTTGGATGGGGGGCTTAAGCAGGCGGTATGCCGCGTCGCAGCGTGAGCAAAATAGCCTGGGCCGGGCAGAACAACCGCAGCCGCACTCCAGCCTTGCCGATGCCGCGGTTGACTACCAGCCAGGTATTTTTAATGCGGTGTACGCCGGTACAGAAATCCGCCGGCAAGGAATCATGCCCCATCAGGGGGCGGCCATCCGGAAAGCAAATTTGGCCGCCATGGGTATGTCCCGCCAGGCAAACATCCGCCCCTGCGGCCAGAGAGGCATAGACCATGTCCGGATAATGCAACAGCATCAGTTTAAAATCAGTGGGACGCACGTGGGTTAGTGCCGCGGGAATATCCGCGTCGATCCGCCGATGTTGGGCCAGGCCGATAATGGCCAGGCGATCCGTCCCGTGCTGCACCATAACGGCCTCATTGCTTAAGCTCCTGATGCCATTGCCTTGCAAGGCCCGGGCGGTTTCCAGGGCATCGTGGTTGCCCAAGATAAAAAATACGCCCAAAGGCGTGCGAAGCTCACCCAGCAGCCGCTGCAGTCCCGGCAAGCCCTGCCGCCATAACCAACTGCGGTGTCCAAGATCGCCGGTAATCATGACCGCATCGGCGTGCAGTTTGCGCAGCGTCAATCGCCAGCGTTCCATGCGTGGGCTCCAGTTGGTCAGATGCAAATCGGAGAGGTGTAAAATGCGCAGACCGTCAAAAGACTGCGGCAAACGTGGGCACAGCAGCGAAACCCGGTCGATAAGGGGTTGACTGAAAACCAGAGGCTGAGTCACTTGAGTGTATCTCCATCGCCGTCGGCGCGCCTGCCAAGTTTTATTATAGTCGCGACATAGTCGCCAGAGATTTTCTGAGCCATTCCGCCCGGCATAGTGCGGCCGGATTTTGCGACGGAACCGGTTAACAAAGCAGAACCACTGGTCGGCCCAGTAGCCGGCGATATCCCCATGGGTGTTTGCGATGCCGGCCTTCCACCCCTAGAATCATCTTAATAATATTTTTACCGGATTAAAGGAATCCGTCATGCAGCTTTCTAAACGCACGCAATACGGAATCAGGGCGCTGATATGTCTTTGCGAATCGTATCCACGGGGCTTTCTGCAAACCCGCGAACTGGCCCGGCGCGAGGGCTTGCCTACCAAGTTTCTGGAATCCATCCTCTCCAGTCTGACCCGGGAGAAAGTTCTAGTTTCTAAAATCGGTGCCACCGGCGGGTACCGTCTCGCCCGCAAGCCCGAGGATATTTCCGTCAGTGAGGTCATCAGCCGCCTGGAGGGGAAAAAATTGCTTCTGGAGGTAGACCGTGTTTCCACCGATGCCCGCGCCGGCGAAATCGCCGTGAATGTCGTTCACCAGCAGCTTTCGCAAGCCTTGTGCGCCACGCTCAATTCCATTAATCTGGCGGTCCTGGTCGAACAGGTGATGCAGCGGTCACGCGACGGCCAGATGTATTATATTTAGCCTGTGGCCGACAAGGTGAAATGACATGACCGAACACGCAAGCCCGCCGCCCCCCACATCCACCACCGCAAATCCGCCGCCGGCAAGTCGGTCCGAATCCGGTTTTCTTCGCCACATGAAATCCATTTTTATCGGCGGATTGATCGCCCTGATCCCGCTTTTTGTTTCCCTGTGGATTCTCGGCATTCTTTTCAATCTGGCTACCGGCTTTTCCTACCCCATTGCCCGCCTGGTCGTCAACAGTGACTTTTTCCAGCACATCGTGCATCTCAACAACAAGACGGCCATCCATATCGTCTCCTACATTTTAGCCCTCATCTTTTTCGTCGCCATGGTGTATATCATCGGCCTGCTGGGTTCACTGGTGGTCGGGCGCCAATTGCTGAACATGGTGGACAATTTCATTGAAAACCTGCCGTTGCTCAAAGGCATCTACGGGACCACCAAACAGGTTATTTCCGTGTTCCGCCAGGGTGGCGGCGGTGCCGGTTTCCAGCGTGTGGTGCTGGTGGAATTTCCCCGCCTCGGCTGTTGGACTCTCGCCTTTGTCACCAATGAAGTGACCGATTCCAACTGCGGCCAACGCTATCTGACGGTTTTTATCCCCATGACTCCCAACCCCACCAGTGGTTTTTTCCAATTTTTCCCGGCCCAAAGCGTCCGCGAGACCGATTGGACCGTCGATCAGGGAATAAAAATTGTCCTCAGCGGCGGCATGTTGGCCCCCAAGGAATTGCACTTTGGATGCAAGGAAAACCCCACCAGCCTTGTGGCTCCGCCCGCTGCCGCCATCTCGCCTACGAATGAATCAAAATAGAAAGGTTTTCCGCTATGGAATCCTCCGCCACTAAATTACCTTCCATTGATTCCGGTGAGATGCCTCGGTGTTCCTCCGCAGTTTACCCCGATGAAATGGATTTCATCCGCCGCTGGTTTCAAGCGCTGACTAATCCGGTGACCACGCCGCTGCTTAAACTTACCGCCATCCGGAACGGCTGGGGCACCATGCTGGAAAGCCGGTCGTATTTAAATTGTCCGCTTTGCCTGGGCGGACGGCAATACGACACCGGCCTGGGGGTTCATGCCGACAGCGAGGTTCAGGTGGCATCTGCCGTGGCCATGCGTCGATTTTGCGCGACTGTGGGAGTGGATGAAAATCGGTTAACGCTCCTCGGCGGTGCCCAAACTAAATTGATTTTTTCCCTTGAGGCGGGCGGCCGAGAGCGGTGGCGAAGCCAGCCGTTGGCTGTCGGCATCGCACCCGTAACGGTGGATGTGCTACTGGACGGAGCCAGCAATTTTCTCCTCAAAGTGACTTCGGAAGATGGCAAAACGAACCTCGGCCATGCCGACTGGGCCAACGCTCGCGTGGAATTGGCGGATGGGCAATGGCTTTCCTTGGCCCGCAGTCCTGGCGAACTGCGACTCCCTAACGCATTGCCATTTTCATTTGTATTTGATCAGCGTGACAGTCGCGATATTTTTCCCCTGAATACCGCAGAGTGCACATACGATGTGTGGCGCAACGGCCAACGCAACAGCACCCTGACATGGCGTAGCCCTGCTACCGGCCTCGCCTGTATGATGGAACTTACTCAATACGAAAACTTCCCCGCCCTCGAATGGGTGCTGCACTTTCGCAACGATGGCGCTGCCGAAGCCCCCGTCCTGAGGGATGTTTTTGCGATGGACATACGCTGGCCCGGCGATAGCTCGGCCGTTCCCGTGTTACACCGCTCCCGCGGCTCCGATTGCAAGATTGATGATTTCCTTTTTATGTCGCAAGAGATGGGTGACCGAGCCATCCGCATGAACGCCGGAACAGACGGGCGGCCCTCGGTGGATTGGCTGCCATTTTTCAACCTGCAAACCGGAACGAATGGCATCATCATCGGCTTGGGTTGGAGTGGCCAATGGCAGGCGGAATTCGATCCGTGCGGTGGCAATAACTTTCGCGTGCGGGCGGGCATGGAATTTCTCAACCTGCGGCTTCGCCCGGGCGAAACCATTCGCTCGCCAAGAATTCTCCTGCTTTACTGGAAGGGCGAGGCGATTCATGGCCATAACCTATTGCGACAATTTGTTTTAGCCCATCATACGCCTCAAACTGACGGGAAGCCGGTGGAAGCACCTATTTGCGATGGGGCTTGGGGCGGCATACCCACTGCCGGGCACCTTGCGGCCATTCGGCTTATCCACCATCGCAGGCTGCCATACGATTACTACTGGATGGATGCCGGATGGTACGGCACGTCGACCAAACCGTGCCCTAACGTGTTCAGCGGCGACTGGAGTGAAAACGTCGGCGATTGGCGTGTAAACAAAACTTATCACCCTGCGGGACTAGGCCCCATCAGCGACGCCGCCCATAAGGCTGGAATGAAATTTCTGTTATGGATTGAACCCGAACGGGCCAGGTTTGCGGCTCCAGTTGTCCGGGAACATCCTGAATGGTTTCTTACCCCCACCGGAAACGCCCCGCCATCGGAAGCCCACATGCTTTTAAATTTGGGCTGTCCCGGCGCCCGTGATTGGGTCATTGAAACGGTATCCGCGTTGATCCGGGAAAACGGTATCGACTGCTACCGGGAAGATTTTAATTATAGCACCCTTGAGGCTTTCAAAAATTATGACCCACCGGACCGCCGCGGCATCACCGAAATTCGTTTTGTGGAAGGGCTCTACGCCTTTTGGGATGAATTGCGACGCCGTCATCCGCGACTGCTGATCGACAACTGCGCCAGCGGCGGTCGCCGGGTTGAGCTCGAAGCCATGAGTCGCAGTATTCCTCTCTGGCGCAGCGACTACAATTGCTTCCCCGATATGCAAGCGGAGGGGTCGCAGATACAGTCTTATGGACTGGCGCACTGGGTTCCGCTAAGCGCCACCAGCCCCTGTGCCAAACCGGGCGACACGTATCAATTTCGTTCCGCACTTTCGGCGGGAATTGTTTTTTCGTTAGGTGAGTTTGGACTCTCAGGGATCAGCGATGCCGATTACCCGTGGGAATGGCATAACAAAATGATGGCCGACCACCGCCGCGGCCGACCTTTTTACTATGGCGATTTTTACCCGCTGACCCGGGGCACACGTTCCCCCGACGCCTGGCTGGCGTATCAGCTTCACCGCCGGGATCTCCATGCTGGATTGATTTTGGTTTTCCGCCCGGCTACCAGTCCGTTCACCCAGGCTGTTTTTCCCCTGCGCGGCCTGAACCCGGAGACGCAATACGTGCTGGAAGATGCCGACAGCGGCCAACCTACATGCGTGGCCGGCGAAATACTTGCCGCTACGGGCCTGCCCATCCAGATCGACCAGCCGCGGCAAAGTCGGCTGTTGTTCTACCAGAAACAATAAAAAAGGCCCGCGGTGGTTTGCACGCCGCGGGCCTGAATGTTTATCCTGATTCCGTCATCGGACGGAATTGCGGTTTAATTTAATTTAGTAGTCTTCGCCACCGGCATCCGCGGCGCCCTTTTTATCTTCTTTCTTGGGCATTTCGCTGATGATGGCGTCGGTGGTCAGCAGCAGGCTGGCAATGGATGCCGCGTTGGTCAGTGCAGTGCGTTCCACCTTGGTCGGCACAATAACGCCCATCTTAAGCATGTCGCCATACTCATGGGTCAGGGCGTTAAAGCCGAAGTTGACATCTTTATTTTCCAGCACTTTTTGGGCCACAATGCTGCCATCCACACCGGCGTTTTCGGCAATTTGCCGAATAGGTGCGTACAAGGCCCGCTTGACGATGTCGGCACCAATTTTCTCGTCGCCATCAAGCTTGAGCTTATCAATGGAGGGCAAACTCCGCAGCACGCTGACTCCGCCGCCCGGCAGAATGCCTTCTTCCACCGCAGCGCGGCAGGCATGAAGGGCGTCTTCCACACGAGCTTTCTTTTCCTTCATGGCCGCTTCGGTGGGAGCGCCCACTTTAATCAGGGCAACGCCGCCGGCCAGTTTGGCCAGCCGTTCCTGAAGCTTCTCGCGGTCATAATCGCTGGTAGTGCGATCAATTTCATTCTTGATCTGCTCGATGCGACCCTTAATCTGGTCGCTCTTGCCGGCACCTTGAATCAGCGTGGTGGTTTCTTTTTCAACCCGAACCTGCTTGGCCCGGCCCATGTCCTTGAGTTCCAGCGTTTCCACGGAAATGCCAAGCTCTTCAAAGATGGCCTTGCCGCCGGTGACAATGGCAATGTCTTCCAGCATGGCTTTGCGACGATCACCAAACCCCGGGGCCTTCACCGCAACCACTTTAAGGGTTCCGCGTAGTTTGTTGACCACCAGGGTGGCCAGGGCTTCGCCTTCAATATCTTCGGCGATAATCAGCAGCGCCTTGCCGGCTTCAGCCACTTTGCCCAAAATCGGCAGGAGGTCTTTAATCGCACTGATCTTCTTTTCGTGGATTAGAATGTAGCAATCTTCAAAAGTTGCTTCCATCGTCTGCGGATCGGCGAAATGCGGGCTGATATAGCCCTTGTCGAACTGCAGGCCTTCCACCAGATCGACCGTGGTTTCCAGGCCTTTGCCTTCCTCCACGGTAATCACGCCGTCTTTGCCGACTTTATCCATCGCGTCGGCAATCATCTGGCCGATCTGCGAATCCTGATTGGCTGAACTGGTGCCAACCTGGGCGATTTGCCTGGAATTTTCCACTTTGTTGGAAATAGCTTTCAGGTGTGCCAGCACCGCGTCAACCGCCTTTTCAATCCCGCGTTTCAGTTGCGTCGGATTGGCCCCCGCGGTGACATTGCGCAGGCCTTCGTCATAAATGGCCTCGGCGTAAACCGTGGCCGTGGTGGTGCCGTCGCCGGCAACGGTGCTGGTTTTGCTGGCGACTTCTTTGACCAGTTGCGCGCCGAGGTTTTCAAACGCGTCTTCCAGTTCAATTTCCTTGGCTACGGTGACACCGTCTTTGGTAACGGTGGGACTGCCGAAGGATTTTTCAATGACCACGTTGCGGCCGGACGGACCAAGCGTAACCTTGACGGCTTTAGCCAAGGTGTGTACGCCCCGCCGGATGGCTTCACGGGCCTGGGTATCAAACTCAATCATTTTAGCTGCCATGGGTATTTCTCCAAAAAAAGTTAACTTACATTATTACAGTTTGGTCTTCGTTGTTTTCGCATTATTCAATGACGGCCAGAACTTCGTCCTCGCTGAGGATTAACAACTCCTCTCCATTGACCTTTACTTCGGTGCCGGCATAGCTGGCGAAAATCACTTCATCGCCCTTCTTCACCTGAAATTTGGCACGCGCGCCAGTATCCAGCAATTTGCCTTCGCCGATCGCCAGCACCTTGCCGCGCTTCGGCTTTTCCTTGGCCGTTTCCGGCAGCACGATGCCGCTTTTGGTTACAGCCTCAGCCTCCATACGTTTGAGTACAATTTTGTCTCCGAGGGGACGAAAGTTGGTTGCCATAGAAAATCTCCTTTAAAAAAACGGCACTAACCATATCGAGTTCGCCGACGAACTCTTGCAACACAAAAATCCATGACCGGGACCACCGCCCAGGCAAGCTACCGGTTATGCGGGCCAGTGATTGTCGTAAAATCTTTCCAGTGCCCTGGCCATCACTGCTAACAGGCCGTTGACATCCATGGGTTCAGGCACAATTGAAAAAACATTCCATTCCAAAGCCTCGTGCATCAATTGATCGCTCCCCGGCGGAGCCAGCAAAATCACCAACGGGCCGGTTACCTCAGCCCGACTCTGGTGGCCGGATGCAGGCTTCCCGACCGACTCCGTAACGGGAATTCGCCGGCCAGTGTCTGAGGCACTTCTTGCTTCCGACCAGTGCGAAAGCCGATGGAGCGGCGTGCTGGCGGTAATATCCATGATAGTAGGTGGCACACCCGCACCCAACCGGCGAATCAGCCGCATGACGGTCATCGCGCCGAGGCCGGAAGATTCATTGTCGTCGGCTAAACGAGCATCCAGCACCGCGACATGCATAGCGTGGTGTTCCACCAGGTCCAAGGCCTGGCGTCCGTTGGTGGCCACAAAAGTTTTCACCTGCATGGGTTCCAACATACGGGAAACCAGCTCCGGCCATTCCAAGACGCCGTGACGATACTGCACCCGCGATGGCGGGTAAGTCAACAGCACATTAAGTCTTGATGTCGGAGCCATTTTCATCATCTCATTGCCGCCGCAGACGCAAGCAAGTTTGCAGCTAATTTCCGGATTACCACCTAAGCAAAGCCCGTACCGCATGCCTTTCCGCAGTCAATTTATAGTTGTATCACCTTATTTTTCAAATACTTACAAAATTGATGGCGTATCCATTTCGTCCCGCAACACCGGAGTTTTCTTCTGCCAAATTCGGTCTTCCGGGTTTATATCTGCCGCCTTGGCAGACTGGGCTTCCCCAAGAACGGTGGACACCAGTGGGAGATTAATTCAGGCTGGACTCGTCCACAACTGTGCATCAGCGTTTCCACAGGCGTTTCTTCGTGGATGGGGGATGTGACATGACGACGCGTAAGCCTCCGTACTACATTTCTGATTGGGTGGTGCCCAGGTTGCCGGCGTTGCTTGCGGGGGCCGACATCCCTGTGTTGGTCGAACCGGTGTCGCGCCAAGAGGCCCACGGGGGCCATCGCAAGGATTCAGTGCAGGGAGAGGGCGCGACCGTCGATATAACCGTCCGGCAGGAAAAATGAGGATCCCGGAGAATCATGGTAAAACTCGAGTAGACATCCTCCGCCTGGTGGGGCCGGGATGGCACCAATCTCATGGGATTTTCCTCAGGCCAGGGCAGCGCTGCTGCGGGGGTCGTTGCCTCTCTTTTGTTGGGGGTGTTGGCTGCCCGGCGTTTTTCCGATTTTTCCCCGGTGCCCGGTATAGCCACCGGGTACGGCTGGCTTGCCGCGCTGGCCGCGTCGCGGCTGGCCGTATGCGGTTTGGTGGCCAGCGTGCTTCTACACCACTGAGGGTTGTTGCGGGCGGGTTTGGCTAACAGCCCAGAATCCATCCCTCGGTGGCCTGCGCGATGGCAAGATCTTCCGCAGGAACGTTGGGCAACCGATGGGGCACGTCGAGCCAGCCCATCAGGTTTCCATCAGCGTCCTGTTGCGCTGCCCAAACCACGTAGCTGAGCATCTCGGCAGCATCCGGCACGGCGTGGTATTTTTGGACCGGAATCGTTCGGGGCCAGATCTCACAATTGACCACCGTGGGCCGTAGCATGTTGGCAAATGCCTGCGCCCAGGCCGTGTCGAATGGCCATGTTTGAAACCGGCTTCCGAATTCAGCTTGGAGCTGGTGGAGCCGCGGTATGCCCATGAGCGATTGGCTCCCCACGGAGCCGTTTCCGTAAAGCTGCCGAACGGAGTGCGGATGCAGATCCTGGCCCCTAAGGTGGTTCTCAACCCATCGGTATTGGACGCCTCCGGGCGGCAAGTCAGGCTGATGAGCTGGTGGTTGGTCGCCTTGGTACCCGTTGGGCACGCCCCAGTACCAGGCTAATCCCATCGCGAGGTTAAGCTGGCCTGCTACCGTGAACCGGTTGTTGGCGTTGTTGTTCGGGTTGTCCTCGATTCGTTGGACGAGGGCGGCCCAGAGCGCCTGGCGGTTTGGCAGCAGGTTTTGGGCTGTAAAAAACCACGCAGGGTAGCTGTAGGCGAAGTCCGCGCCGAACAGAATGCACTTTTTTTTACTGAGGAGATTCGTTATTCGCTGCACCAGGTGTCGCGTCGCCTGGTCCCTGGTTGCTGGGTTAACGGGCGTCTCGACAATCAGGTGTTGGTCATTCCAACTGCCCTCCGCAATCCAGATGCCGTGGTGCCCAAGGATGGGCTCGGCGGCCGCCGACCAGTCGACGAATATGTAGGCGTCAAAGATTGGCGCGGCACCCAGCCGTACTATGGGTAAATCAATAGGCATTTTTTTCTCCGTATCAATAAAGGTAAGTGAGCATATCCCGCATTTGCGGATTGTCAAATTATTCCGATCGGTGGGCGTTGGGAGGTGGGGAAGCGAGTGTTGGCGGTGGTTCTATGCGGGCAGGCGTCGGGGGGGCGATGGGGACTTTGGGACAAGGCCCGCGCGTCTTGGGTGTAGACGACGGGGCTTTTCACCGCGGACAACGGTACGGCACGATCCTCTGCGACTTGGAGTCGCACCGCCCGGTTGATCTGTTACCGGATCGCTCCGCGGAAACATTGGCGGCTTGGCTGAGAGGTCACCACGGCGTTCAGCTTATCAGCCGGGATCCCAACGGGAACGCCAGCCGCTCGTTGGTCACGTTAAACGATGGAGAGTGGCATTAGCCGCGGCCGGGGAGGAACAACTGGCTACGGAGTTTGACCACAAGGGACACAATGGTACACAAAGGTTGGGCGTACTGCGGAAGCACATTGCGCCCGGCCAAACAATGGTCGGGCTGGAGAATAGTGGGGACGTCGGGGGGCGGTCAGCAATCAGCAAGGCGACGACTGTCGGGAAAGATGCCCGCCCCCAAGCCAGATCAGCTGGGGCATACTGCGACACAGCCGTGGAGTTAGGGTAAAATCTGCTCAAGATTGGCCCATGGAGAAGCAGGTGCTGACCAAGACCCAAGAACAGCTTTTAGAGGTACTCAAAGCCGGATTGTCATTGAGGCTGGCGGTGGGGCGGTCGATCGGACCGCAAACGCCGATTTTCGGCAAGGACGGTCTGGGGTTGGATTCCGTGGACGTATTGGAAATCGCGGTGCTGTTGGACAAACATTTCGGGGTGCAATTGCAGGAGGAGGATGCGCCCTCCCGCGCGGCCCTGGAAACCATCGGCAGCCTTGCGGATTTTATAGACCGGCAGAAGGCGGTGGGACAGCCATGATGGTGCATGTGGATGGCCGGCATGGATGATGGGTTTTCAGGTGCGGCTGTTTTTCAGGCGTGCTACGTGGAATTACCCGCGAGGGGCGGCGATGGCCAAAGTGTAACCGCAGAGTTGAGTTTTCCGCGCGATTTTGCCGCATTTGCCGGACATTTTCCCGAAGATCCGATTTTGCCCGGATTCATGCAAATTGAATTGGCGCTGGATGTGTTGCGGCGGTTGAACATGGTGGCTCAATTAAAAGGGGTGCGGCAGGCGCGATTCTTGTTGCCGATACGCCCGGGCCAGAGAGTTTACGTTTTACTGGAGGCGGTGGCGGACGATCGCTTTCATCTGGAATTAAAGGTGGATGGCGAGCTTTGTACCGTGATGGAGATTACCGTGGGGTGAATTGCTCAACCGGGACGTGGTTGTTGCCACAGATCAAAAAAATTGCCCCACTGATAAGGGTATTGTTTCACAGCCGCCTCCAGGTCCGCGGCAAAATCATCGGCGGCCTTTTGCAGTACATCCGCACGCGCTAAGCCTGTGCCCACCAGGTATTGACGCGGCTTACTTACCAGCAATTCATAGCGTCGCCAACCCCGCCGGACGGTAAAAGTGGATACCACATTGGCACCGGTTAATACGGCAGCCATGAAAGGGCCGGCGGGCAGTTCAACTGTGCCTCCGAGCAATTGCGTGGTCAGGGTGCGTCCGGACATGGCCCGATCCGCCCGGAGTCCGACCAATTCATGGGCTTGCAGGGCGGCCAGGATTTTCAGGCCCGCGGAAATCGGGTCCATGGAATTGATGAAGCGCATCTGGTTCAAGGCCCGCCACTGATCCTGATGAAAATGTTCGGTTTGGTCGCGCATGTCCCGATAGACCACAAAATGAAAAGGCCTGGGGTTTGGCAGGTCTTTGAGCATGGGGGCGGTAAGCTCGGCGACTCCAAAATGCGCGGTGAGCATTAATATGGCCCGATCATCGCAGGCCATCTGGAGTAAGCTGTCACGATTGGGGCATACGCATCGGAAAGTCTGACCCGCCCCGGCCAGGGCCACGCTTCGATCCAGCAACAGCCGCCCGTAAGAATAGAAATGCCAGCAGCTTTGCAAGCGACGTTGCAGGCCATGGCCTGGTCCCAAGACGCGGTTGAGAAAGTTGAGGCTGGCGCGGCGGGAACGGCCATCGATAATCCAAAAAAATATGCTGGCCACAAAAACCAAAGCATATCCCAGCGGCAAAAAAAGGCTGCCCATACGCAGCATGAAAAGGTTGGCTCGATATCCAAAATGGTGTCGCTGGCGGATGGGAGTTGCGGGTCGGGGATCTGCGGCGGGGTTATTCATGCAAATACCTCCGGAAGTTGCTGGGCATGAACCTCGCAGTTGCCGGCCGACGGCGTGCTGGTCAAGCTTCGGGCGCGGTCTGGCCGGACGGGTGGCCGGGCAGGATGGGGATACTCACCCGTGTTTCGACGGGGTTGTAGTGGGCAGCGATGGTATATTTTACCGGCACTCCGTCTTTGGTATGCAACAGATAATAACCACCCCGATCCACGAGATTTTCATACGGTCCGATCACGCATTTTCCCATGGGCGTGGGTATGGTCAGCAGCGGTACGCGGCTGCCGGGAGCGCTGGCCAAATCGCGCAAAATGCGCTGACTTTCCAGCAGCGTCAGCCGATGGTGGGGCAATGTGCCATCGGGAAAGGGGTGAATGAGATAATAAGGCTTGACTACGACGTTTCCGGCATCGAGCTGGTCATACATGGCGGTAATGACGCGAGCATCGTCGTTGATATGTTTGAAAAGCGGGTGCTGGATCAGCATAAGCGGCCGGCGCGGGCGGCCGAGTTCGCTCAGCAATTCCATGGCCTGATGCAGTTCGGGTGTTATCTCGCGTGGATGCACCACATGCAGGACATAGGCGCTGGGAGCCAGCCGCTGTAAAGCCTGCTGGAGCGGCCTTGAGGATAAAAGATGCCGGGGGTTCCATACGGGTTCGCGGGTATGAATGTTGACGGTGATACGGCGGGCCACCGTGGCATTGAGGCGCTGCATACGCAGGGCCAAATGTTCCAACTGCTCGGCGGGCATGGCCATGGGGTCGCCACCGCTGAGAATTATTTCGCGCAGGGCATGGCGGTGCGGAGATTTTTCAGCCGCGTCGAAGATGGCATCAATTTCCCGCCGGGAAATGACGCCGGCAGTAACATCCCGATTTTTCAGATAGCAGTAGCGGCATAAACCGCTGCAAAAATCGGTCGTTCGCAGCAAGGCTTCGTAGGCGTATTTTTGGATCCATCGCGGATGATCGACGACCCGCACGGGCAACTGAAATGCATCCCAGCGTTCCGTGCCGGCGTCATAGATTTCCGCGGTGCCCGGCAGAGCCAAATCCCAGAGCGGATCGGCAGCATCGTTGCGCAAAACTTTTTCGACGTAAAACCGCGGCAGCCGAAATTGATACCGCGCCGCCACTTCGCGCATGACTGCCGCCCGGTCATCCGTGATGGCCGGCAGCAAGGCACGCAATTCATCAATGGAGGTGAGCAATGGGGCGGGGAGAGACGCTTCCAGGACATCTGCGGATGAGGCAAGTGTTCCCACATCAAGACCCTTTTGATGGATCGCCTGTCATCCGGTCAAGCGTTGATGGATTCGACGCGAATCGCAAGATATTTTTGCCGATGGCCGACGCGGCGATGGAAACCTTTACGACGGGTAAAGCGTTCAACGAAAATTTTATCGGCTTTGACCGGACCGAGAATTTTGGCTGTTACACTGGCGCCAGGCACCAGCGGCTGGCCGATTTTGATGCCGCTGTCATTGGAGACCAGCAGCACCTGGTCAAACTGAAGGGTGGTAGTGCCTTCGGGCAGTGGTCGCACATCCACTTCAAAAACGTCGCCGGGTTCCACCTTAAATTGTGTACCACTGTCCTGAAATACCGCGTAAGCCATAAAAACTCCTGTCGAGCCAGACCACTTTCAACGCTAACCACCCTCGCGAGTCTGTAAGCCAGCACGAAGCCGCCGCAACGAGCCAGATTGATCAGTATCGCAAAAACCGCGCCAAAAAGCAAGTTGCCGCTGAAAGGCGTTTTGGCCGGAGCAGGGAAGTCCTGAGGAAGGCGGGGCGGCGGGTGCGGCGGCCACGCGGGCGATCAGGTCAGGATGGGGGGGCGTTCGGTGAAGCGTTCACGGATGGTCAGAAAGGCGGCTTCATTGCGCAAAAACGCATCCACCACGTCTGGATCAAACTGCGTGCCGGTGGCGGCGCGAATCATGGATTTGGCCACCTCGTGGGAGAAGGCATCCTTATAGAGCCGCTTGGACGTGAGGGCGTCATAAACATCGGCCACGGCCACAATACGTCCGCTGAGGGGTATTTCCGCCTCGCGCATCTGGGTGGGATAGCCCGTACCGTCGATGCGCTCATGGTGGGTGGCGGTAATTTCACGGGCAATTTGCAGAAAGGCCACATTGGGGAATTTCTTCAGGGCAATGTCAATGGTGTTGGCTCCCAGCGTGGTGTGGGTTTTCATCAGGGCAAACTCGCGGTCATTGAGGCGGCCGGGCTTGAGCAGCACGTAGTCCGGAATGGCGACTTTGCCAATATCGTGCAGCGGGCTGGTCAGATACACCCAGCGAATAAAGTCGGCCGTGACCTGGGATCGGTATTGTTCGCGGCTGGAGAGTTCCTGGGCCAGCAGGCGGGAATAACTCTGCACCCGCTCCAGATGCATGCCGGTTTCCGGATCGCGTGATTCAGCCAGTTTAGCCATGGCAAAGATGGCCACATTGCGCGTATCGAGCGAAAGGACCCGTTCGCCGCCGCGGACGCGGGCCACCAGTTCTTCCGGGTCGAAAGGCTTGGCCAGAAAATCATCAGCCCCGGCGGTCAGGCCGTTGACACGATCCTGGGTGTCGTTGCGCAGGGTGAGCAAAATAATGTAGACGTAGCCCCACATTTCCTCCCTGCGAATGGTCTGACAAAGCGTTGGGGCATTGATTTTTCCGGAAAGCTCCCAATCGGCAATCACCAGATGGGATATCCCCTGGCGAATAAGTTCCAGGGCTTCGGCGGCATCGACGCAGGCGGTAACTTCATAGCCGGCGGCGGTGAGGGTATTGCTGATCAGCGCCAAAGTGACCCGGTCCTTGTCTACTACAATTACACGCATTAAAAAATCCTTACGATGTCTGGCCGGCAGGCCTTTTGTCGGCAAAAGCGGGGAGTTTCCTAAATTCAATTGACTGGCCGACGTGCGGGCGGCGGAAGCCCGTCATTATCGGCACAACCCTTGGGCCGGGTGGGTCGGCGGCGGGGCGGCATGCCTGGCCGGGAGCCTCTTTTGCAACGCGTGGGCCAGGAGCCAGGCGGCGAACCCGGCGGAATCGGTCCTACTGCCGATTTCGGGCGAAATTTGGTGGTTGCCGCAATTTATAGCCGTACCCATCAATGTGGATATCTTACAAAGGGTGACTGCGGCCGCAACCCAAGCCGGCAGCGTGCAGAAGCCGGCGGGCCGCAGGGAAAGAAATTGCGGGTGTTGGTGCGGGTTTGACCGCCGTACAACGATTGGATAAAGTGATAAGCCCGAATGGGTTGCGGGTGCGATGTGGTCAACGGCGTGGGGAAAGAGCAGCAGATCCCGATGAACCGCGTTTTGGGGGATGGTGTAACGGTAGCACAGCAGATTTTGGTTCTGCTTGTTCTGGTTCGAATCCAGATCCCCCAGTTTTTGTAGAGTCGGCACGGCCTGTGATGATTCAGGCGGGACGATTCTATGGCGGGCAGGCCGGACGGTATTACGGTGCCGCATGGCGGTGAATTCCGTGTGCCGCTGCACGAAATTGGTGCCGGGGCACCGGGGGTGATCAACTATTTTGCCGGGGCGCGAAGAGTTGGTTTGAATATTTCACGAAAATCGGTCAAGATGACGGTCTTGAACCGTTTACTTGGATGGTATCCAAGGCGAACGTGGCGGCGGGTAAGCGGGTTCCCGCAGGTGCGATAATCGGGCGTGGTTCAAAGCATGATGGCAGGCAAACTCGGTGTGAGGCTTGGCGCGCAGCGCCGAGTCGGATGAAGGTATTTGGCCGGTGCGGGCATGACGGAATTAAAAGATTCGCTGAAGGTATTTGCCGGCCGGGCTAACCAGGAGCTGGCCCAAAAGGTATGCGGCCATGTCGGGATTCCGCTGGGCAACGCGCGGACCGAAAGTTTTCCGGATGGGGAACTGATTGTCAAACTTGATGAAGATGTCCGCGGGCGGGATTGCTTTGTCATTCAGCCTACGTGCCAGCCGGTGAACGATACGCTGGTGGAACTGCTGATCTGGATTGATTGCCTCATGCGGGCATCGGCGAAGCGCATTACCGCGGTAATTCCGTATTTTGGCTATGCCCGCCAGGATCGCAAAAGCGAGGGTCGCACGCCCATTACGGCCAAGATGGTGGCCAATATCATTACCGCCGCGGGTGTCGATCGCGTGATTACGATGGATCTTCACGCGGCGCAGGTGCAGGGATTTTTTGATCTCCCGGTGGATCATCTGCTGGCGTCCCCGGTGTTCACCGAGTATTACCGGGCGGAATTGCCGAAGCTCGGTCGCATAGCGGTGGTTTCTCCGGATCCGGGTAATCTCAAGGCAGCCAGTTACTACGCGGAAATGCTGGGTGCGGATCTGGCGTTTATTGATAAACGCCGCCAATCTGGGATGCAGGTGGCCATGACCACGATTGTGGGTGATGTGGCGGATAAAACCGTGCTGATGTTTGATGACATGATCACCACGGGAGGCACCGTGGCTGAGGCCAGCCGCATTCTCATGGATCACGGTGCCCGGGCGGTTCATATTGCCGCCACGCACGGAGTTTTTGCCGGTCCGGCGGTGGAACGGCTGGTCAAAAGCCCGATCAGTCGGATCGTGGTGACAGATACGGTGCCGATGGATAATCGCATAGCGCCTATTCGTGATCGGTTGACGGTATTATCGGTCGCGGACCTGTTTGGAGAGGCCATCCGGAGAATTCACCTGAATCAGTCGGTGTCGATCCTGTTCGGCAAAGACGGCAACGGTGGCAAGCGGTGAGCGAGAAATAGAAGAATAAAAGTGCGGCAATGTTTGCAATATGGGGCATTGCGGCGTAAAAATATGGCAGGCCCGATGTGCGGGTTGTGGGGCGTCGGCGACGCGGGGGTTTTGCCGGCGGGTATAAAACAAAGAAAAAAGAGCGATCGGTTAAAAGTTCGCTCAATTTGGGAAATTTAAGGAGTTTACTCAATGGTGGCAGCAACGGAAAAACAACGGCATACCCTGCAAGCGGAGATTCGCGAAGGGCGGGGCAGCCGCCAATCCCAGGCCCTGCGGGCGGGTGGCAAAGTGCCGGCGGTGATTTACGGCCTCAAGGGTGGCACGGTGGCGGTAACGCTGGATGCGTCCCGGGCGGAAATGGCTATTCACAGCGGAGCCCACCTGGTGGATGTGAGCGTCAACGGCCAGGTGGAGCACGTGTTGATCAAGGATGTTCAGTACGATCATCTGCAGCGCACGATAGAGCATGTGGACCTGCTGCGGATTGACCCAAATCAGCGGGTCAAGGTTAAAATTCCGCTGGACTTCCGCGGCACTCCCAAGGGCACCAAGCAGGGTGGAATTCTGGAGGTGCAGATAGCGGAGGTGGAGCTGGAAGTGTTGCCGCTGGAGATTCCCGACGTTTTGCGGGTGAACGTGGAAAATCTGGACCTGCATGAAATTCTGCACGCCAAGGATATTCCGCTGCCAGCCGGGACTAAACTGCTTCATCCGGCAGATCAGATTATCGCCCAGGTGCGCACCGTGAAGGAAGAGGTGGCGGTGGTGGCTACGGAGGTCGCTGCGACCGAGCCGGAAGTGATCGGTAAGAAGGTCGAAGAAGATGCTGAGGCACCGGCCGCCGGTGCGCCTGCGGCGGCTGCTTCGAAAGCTCCTGCGAAAAAGTAACAGGTCCGGCAGGGTGGTCGCGGTGCTGCGCCATAAGGATGCATCAGACGTCCGAGGTTATTGTCCATGAAACTGGTAGTCGGTCTGGGCAATCCCGGCAGAGAATATGCGGCCACGCGGCATAATGCCGGTTTTATGGTGCTGGACCGCTTAGCTGTGGAATGCGGCCATGGTTCCTGGCAATCGGCGCACCATGGACTGGTCATGCCGGCCGCCATCGGATCCGAGCGGGTGCTGCTGCTCAAGCCGATGACGTATATGAACCTCAGCGGTAAATCGGTGGCGGAGGCGGTACGGTACTTTCGGCTGTCGTTGGCGGAATTGCTGGTGGTGGTGGATGATGTGGCGTTGCCGTGCGGCGGGCTGCGGATTCGCGGGGCAGGTTCCTCCGGCGGCCACAGGGGGCTGGCCAGCATTGAATCGTCGCTAGCCGCGCAAGCCGTTACGGAAGAGAAAAGCGGGCGGGATTTTGCGAGGATCCGGATTGGTGTGGATCCCCCTGGGCGTGTGCCGCTGGAGGCCTATGTGCTGGAATCTTTTTCACCAGCCCAGTGGAAAATTCTTGAGGCCGCTTTGCATCGCGCGGCAGAAGCGGTAAAATGCTGGGTCGAGGAAGGGCTTGTCCCCGCCATGAACCGGTATAACGCCGATGAACCCGGATGAAGATGCCGTGGATTGCGGCCCGGGCATTGGCGTGGCGGCAAGAGCCACAATTGTTTTGGAAGAGTGCCGGATATTCCGGTATGAATTTTCCCGGGTGGTGAATCCCATAGTGAAGCTGGTGGCTTCACTCGCCGCCAAGGGATTGTTTTTGGAGTGCCTGAATGGCCACACATGTTCGTCAATACGAAGCGATGTTTTTATTCAATGCCACCCACGCGGGCGGCAACTGGGAAACGGCGAAAGCCGAAGTGGAACATATTCTTCAGCGGGCCAGCGCGGAGACCGTGCATCTGAGGAAGTGGGATGAACGGCGATTGATGTTTCCGATCAGCGGGGGCAAACGCGGGCTGTTTGTGCTGGCCTTTTTCCGTTGCGAGGGAACAAAGGTGGCTGGAATCGAGCGCGATGCGCAGATCTCGGAAAGTATATTGCGTGTGCTGATTATCAAGGCGGATCATCTGGCCTTGAAGGATATGGAGGCCATGGTGCCGCAGCAGCCGATTATTGATGAGCACGATCATCGGGCAGTGCGGCGCGAGCGTTCGCCCCGCGATCGGGACATGGTTCCAGCCGCCACGGACACCGTTGCCGCGAATCCGAAGGACATCAAATAAATTCAGCAGGGTTGCCGCGGCAAGGGGCGCGTTTTGCGCCGGTGCCGGATGAAGGATCTTTTGCCAGGAGGATCAGCTTATGGCCAATTTCAACAAGGTTTTTCTCATGGGCAATTTGACCCGTGATCCGCAGGTGAGTTATCTGCCAAGCCAGACGGCGGTGTGCGAATTGGGGCTGGCGGTGAACCGTCGCTGGACCGGCCAGGACGGACAGCAGAAGGAGGAAGTGAACTTTGTGGACGTGGTGGCCTACGGCAAGCAGGCGGAAACCCTGGGCAAGTACCTGCGGAAAGGCCGCCCGGTTTTTATTGAAGGCCGGCTGAAGCTGGATCAATGGGAAGCCCAGGATGGCACCAAGCGCAGCAAAATGCGGGTGGTGCTGGAGGGCTTCCAGTTTATAGATTCACGCGGCGCAGGTGAAGCCGGAGGGGCGGATGGCGGGATGCCGGACAGTGAACCGGCGGCCCGGGCACCGATGCGCCAGGCGGCGCGTCCAGGGGCCCGTGTACCGGCCCGTCCCGCGCCGGATGCCGCCGCGCCGATGGAGCCTTCCCACGAGGAAAATCCTCCGCCAAGCGCCGACGATATTCCTTTTTGAACCCGCGTCGGCCGGGTCAATCGCCGGAAGGTCGGACGTGCCGGCCATTGGCGAGATTATTTGCAGGTTAATTTTTTAGTAACGAGGTATGAAATGAAAGTGCTGTTAACCGATACGTTGGAACGCATTGGCGTGGTGGGAGAGGTTATTGATGTCAGCGATGGGTTTGCCCGCAACTATTTGCTGCCGAAAAAACTGGCCATTGAACCCACCGAGGGCAACATTGAGCGCTTGCAAGCCGCCCGCAAGGAATATGAGGCCAAGCTCAAGCTGTTGCGCGAAGGCCGCGAAAAACTGCTGGCTTCGCTTACCGGGGTGGAAGTAACGGTGGCCCGGGCCTCCAACGAGGATGGTCATCTGTTCGGCTCGGTTTCACGGCGCGATCTGGCCGAAGAGCTTCAGAAACAGGGCTTTGCGGTACAGCCGGATGACGTGCAGCTTGATGAGCCGTTGCGGCGCATTGACACGTTTACCGTGCCGATTCAACTGGCGGCGGATCTAAAGACCCAGATCAAGGTGTGGGTGGTGCGTGAAAATGCCCAGGGCCAGGTGCCATCTGAAGGTGCCCAGACTGCGGCAGCGGCTGGCGAATCCACCGCCGATGCTACGGAATAAGTAAGGGCGTTGAAATCCGCCGGCAACTGGTTAGAGTGCCGCTATGGAAGAAACACCACGCACCGGCCGCGCGCGGCCACCGACTGTGGAATCTGAGCCACCCGCCCGGCGGTTGGAGCGGCTCCCTCCCCGTGATCCTGATGCCGAACAGGCACTTTTAGGCTCGCTGCTGCTGATGCCGGAGAAAATGGGCAGCGTGTGTCTGATCTCCAGCGCTCCGGAGATATTTTTTTGATCATCGC
>JAJZCR010000134.1 GCA_021851715.1 Planctomycetota bacterium | reverse complement strand
CGGGTGGCGGCACGTATTCTGGTGCGGCGTCCACCATCGCTTGCAGCGCTGCCACCGTCTGCTCGTGGGTTTCGGTTTTTGGCCGGGCGACCAGCCAGTCGGCGATGTCGCCATGCTCCGGCATATGGAGCAGACGCACCACACGCACTTGGCAATTGAGGGGGATCAGAATACGTGCCACGTCGGCCATGAACTGCTCGCCAGCTTCGTCGGCGTCCGGCCACAGGTATACTTGCCTCCCCGCTAGCGGCGTCCAATCCGTCTTCGCAGCGCTCTGCGCGCCGTGGGCACTGGTGGTCGCCGCATATCCCATGGCCGCCAGCGCGTCGGCACACTTTTCACCCTCGCACACATGGACCGATCCAGTCTCGGCGATACTCGGTAATCGATACAGCGGCCATTGGCTGGGTGGGTCGCCGACACACCAACCGCCAGGCACTTTATGCACGGGCCTAAACTGCTTGCGCTGCTTCTGGCCGACAGGTGTGCCTAGATTGATTCGCGCCACCGCGGCTACGGGTTCCCCACGGGCATCAGCATACATATACGTGTGTGCCAGCACCGCCCCTGCATCATCCTGCCGGATGGCCCACAACGCGGCAGCAATAGCGGCGTGGCGGTCGGTGTGGACCCGGCGGCCGTTGTTGTTTCGCGGCCGCACGTCCCCATTGCCACTGCTCGGTGACACCAGGTCGGACATTTTCAAGCTTAACGCCGCCATGATGTCCTCAGTTTTGCAGCCGGCGTGGCAATACACCAGTATGCTGGCCTCCGCGTTCTGCGACACCACAAGACTCGGATTGCAGTCATGATGGGCCGGACACCGGCAGGAATAGCCGTTGCCGCTGCGGCGCGGTTCATATGTCGTGACGGTTTTCAGGATCGCCAAGAATTCTGTTATAATCATTTTTAGCCTTCTTTTTTACCGCCGGTGGCCGTGGCTGGCCTCCGGCGGTTTTTTTATTCGTTAACGGTGGTCGCGGGCCGTCGTCAGGTCCTCGATGAACGCAGTGATGTCTGATTCGCGCCACCTCCGCGCCCCGCCGATGCGTAAGGGTTGTGGGAAGTTGCCTGTGGCGCAGAGCTTCCAGATTGTGCGGGTGGACAGCGCCAGTCGTTGTGCCGTTTCCTGGACGGATAACAGCCGCTCCTGCTCGGCAGATAATTCGGTAGCCATTTTTGCAAACTCCGTAAGAACTCGCGGTGCATTATCCGGCCCTCGCGGGCTTTTTGGATCGCGTGCCGTCACTATTGGCGTCCGGCACACAGTGATGAGAAAAAATTTTGCGTTTTCATTGGGTTTGGTGATATTTTCGGCGGTGTGCATCGTGCGTCGCACACGGCCAGGATGATTTACATTGCCTCGAATGGGGGGATTTGAATTCTGAATTCGTAACTTTTTCCGCATGGCTCGCGGAAGTTGAGAGCCGGCCCTGTTGATGTTCCGTCGCCATCTGGTTTCGGTGCATCTGGCTTGGAAAAGATTTGCGTTACTAATCTGGGGAAGGGAGATTTTGCAACTGCTCATGATGCTCTTGTTGCCAATCGGATACCGCTTTATCCTCTGCCGAAGACATTGATACCCGCTTCCGCATCCTGCCTCGGTGATTCAGGCATGGCAAATCGTCCTTAATTGATTTATAAACTTTGCTGCGGCCCAGAAAACCTGGGCTTTTCAGCCGCAATCTTTTCATCAGGGCAACATGGGAAAACACCCTAAGTGCCTTTTCGATTGCTGCACTGTTTCCCTGTTTGCACAACACCGTCAACCAGTTAAACGGCAGGCCACAATGTCGCTGGCAATGTGTTCTCAGGGATTCTAACTCAAGGTCCACATTATTCTGGGTCCATGTTTTGCCCGCCAACAACGGCCCACCGGCAATGGCGCGTGTAATCTCTTTTTCGCAAGCCTTAATGGCGGAAGCCCAGTCCTGCGTCGCAGGTATCACGGGCGAGTCGGGTAACGTCAAATTTGATTTTTCAATAAGATAGAAAACCAAGTGCCACCACAAATGAATGATGGTGGAATATTGGCTTTCTTTTTCCAAATCCTGTTTAAGTTGTTTCCGGCTATCATCATTTAACGGGGATCCCCAAATTTTATTCCAAAGCTGTTGTGCCGGCCATCTCCCTGGTAAGTTGCTTTCGCTGATATGACCAGAATGGATGGGTAAACTAAGTTTCCGTACGGGATGAACCACCTGATCGACGTAAAGACCGAGGTTCAGCATATAGTACGATGGAGTATATAAAAAGCTGTTATTGCGTATCAACGCATTATCGAGCCTCCACAGTAGCCCTTGCACAGGTTCAACACATCGCTGCGGTGGCAACCATTGTTTTTTCTGGTCAAGCACCGCTTGGACCACCTTGCGAATTTCTGCCGGAAATGCCTTTTCTTTCTTCACCAGTTTGTCCGCAAGCTCGTTAAAATCTTCGCAGGCTTTTTCCAAGCTGCCCGGAGCAGCCAGATCGCCAGCGACCGTCATCAGCAGAAACCACTCTATTGTGTTCAACAAGCGGCCGATCCGATAGGACTGCCACAGGGGAGATTTTTTGACGGCAGCCGATAATTTTCGATTCATGTTGGCCTTTCAGATTGGCGCTCGCACTGGAAAAAGTCCATTCCGCCTAAGCCCTACCACGCATTATAACGCGCTTCCCCGCATCGCCGATCCCGATGAAACATTTTTCTGGTATTTTACTCCGACCCTCCACCACCGATCAAAAATCCCCCCATTTTGCGTCATAATTCTATGAATTGGCTGACTTTAGCTGTTCGGGAATCCCGGCCAGTTCTCTTTTCGTTTATCTGTTGTCCAACCTGGAACCGTTTTCTTTTACCGCCCCCTTGGGGCAAGGAGTTTTTATGCCTCTCTCCATCAATGTCGGTCTGTCCCGGAAGAGTTCGGTGGACTTCCAGTCCCAGGGCCAGAGCATAAATCTGACCACGGAATTGGATCAGTCCCTGCTGGCTCGGCCACGGGAATTGCAGGCCCAGATCGCGGCCCTCTATGCCGAGGCCCAA
Source organism: Planctomycetota bacterium (assembly GCA_021851715.1). GTDB lineage: Bacteria > Planctomycetota > Phycisphaerae > WQYP01 > WQYP01 > JABEVA01. The sequence goes on along the minus strand of JAJZCR010000134.1, from coordinate 3,212 downwards.
TCCGCCCTGGATCAGGCCGGCCGAGGTCCAGCCATCACGGACGATGCCCCATCGGGCCGGGTCAGCGCTTCGGGCCATGGGCCTGCTACCGGCAATGGCCGCGTCTCCCCGGAAGCATCGGTCCAGTCCGCCGGCAACGGCACAGCGCACCAGCCCTCCAACGGCCATCGTCCGACGGAGGCCTGCCTGACGGCATCGCAGCGCCGGGCAATTTATGCCATTGCCAAACGCCACAACCTGGATGTCCAGACCGCGTGTGCGGATGAGTATGGCGTTGCTGTCGATGACCTTACGGTCAAGCAGGCCAGTGGATTTATTGATTTTCTCTTACAGTCGCCCACCACGGGCGGCAGAAAGGTTGGTGCATGATGATCGCTGCCACCGTTCCCCCACCCACCGAGCCGGTGGAAGCTCTGCCCACACTCCCCGACCATCTGTCCTGGTCGCAAGTCAGCTCGATGCGGCTATGCCCACAGAAGTTTTACTTCTCGTATGTGGCCAAAGCGCCTAAGGATTTTATCGCCTCAAGCCTGAAATTCGGGTCCGCAGTTCATGCCGGTCTGGAAGCGTATTTCCGGGCCGCTATGGAAGGTCTGGTGGCCGATCAGGTGGCGCTCATGGACGCCTACAAAAAACTTTGGCAGTTGGAAGATGAGCCGGGCCTGCCCATCCGCTTCAACAAGGGCGAGGATGCGACTACGCTCGAACATACCGCCGGTGGAATGTTTCAGGCGTTTTTGCAGCATCCCATGGCCACCGCCACGCGGAACATCATCGGCATTGAGGAATCCTTCCGCTCCCCTCTGGTGTCGGACCTGCCGGATATTGTGGCTCGGGTAGACCTGGTCTACGTTCAAGACTGCACTATTCACCTCGTGGACTTCAAGACCTGCCGCAGCCGCTGGAATGCTGCCAAGGTCATAGAATCCGCAGATCAACTGCGGCTTTATGCAATACTCACCAGCCAGATAACCGGTGATATGCCGGTGGCCCTGCACTTTGGCGTGTTGACCAAGGGCAAGAACCCGACCTTTGATCTGCTCCCCGTGCCACCGGCGGATAGCGATGTCACGGCCCAAGAGCATATCGCCAGTACATTTCGGCAGGTGCATGAAGCGATGACCGCCGGCAATTTCTATCCCGTGCCTTCCCCGCAGAATTGTACCACCTGCCCCTTCAAAAGCCGTTGCCCGGCCTGGTCCACCCGACCAAACCAAGGTTGATGCGGGGGCAGTACATTCCCCGCTTTTTCACTTCCAAGAGTGTTTATTGCCCGGTCATCTTCTGGCCGGCAATTACTGTTTTTGTCTTTATTCCGCCCTTGGCGGAGAAAAAGGAGTTTTTGTATGACCTGTGTTTTTGTCCATGATCTGACCCGTGCCGAGATTCGGATGCTCGGGGAAAACGTCCGTGCAGCCATTCATCAGGAAAAGCGCCAATACCCCCGGCGGATTTCCTGGCGTCCCATCACGCAGCGCCTGCGCCGGGTTCACACCCACGGGCGTCGGCCCCTGGCGGCCTGATCCGGTTCATCTCATGCCCCGGAAGAAGGGCATTTGTTGACACTCCCCCCCGCGTCCAGTTCTGCGAGCCTGGCGCGGGGGGTTTGAGGTTCAGCGATCTGGACCATCCGGTTGCATTATTTAATCATTGTTTTTTATTGAAAGGAACCTTTTATGCCCCATGAAATTGATGTTTCCACCGGCTCGGCGGCGGTATTGGTCGCCGGAGAGCCGCCCTGGCATGGACTGGGCACGGTTATCCAGCACGCCGCCGGCAGTCAGCAGGCCCTGCAACTGGCCCATCTGGACTGGACCGTCGAATCCTGGCCGTTGTGGGCGGGTCCGCAGAATCAGTCCCGGCCAGTTACCACCCACGTGGCCAATGTCCGCTCGGATACCCAGGCGGTACTGGGCGTGGTCTCCCGGCGGTACCGCATTTTTCAGAACCGGGAGGCCTTTAGTTTTATGGATACATTGGTGGGCGAAAAGCTGGCCATGTACGAAACCGCCGGCAGCTTGCAGGGCGGACGGCGGGTGTGGCTGTTGGCCCGCATCCCGGAAGAGTTCCGGGTGGGGACCGAAGATGTGGTGCAGCCTTACGTTTTGCTCTGCAACAACCATGATGGACTGGCGGCCTTACGCATGATTCCCACCAGTGTGCGGGTGGTTTGTTCCAACACCCTGAATCTGGCGTTGCAAGGCCAGGATGACCTGGGGATCACGATCCGCCACTGCGAGAGTCTGCCTGAACGGGTTCTGGAAGCCCGCCGGAGTCTGGGGATTGTAACCCGCCGATTCGCGGCATTTAAGGGCGAATTGCAGGTGCTGGGCCGGCAAACGGTCAACTCCGCCTGGCTTGGTGCGTACTTTTCCGGGCTGCTGCCCCCGGCTGCCGACCCGACACTGGAAGCACGCCAGAAGTTGATCCGCACGGCCTGGCAGGAAAACTTTGAAAATCCACGCAATACCCTCCCCGGCATCCGTTCCACCGCCTGGGCCGCATTTAATGCCGTAAGCGAATGGGCGGACCACCAGCGGAAGTTCCGGGGGACCGATCCGCGTATCCGGGCCGAACGCCGCCTCCAATCCGTCTGGTTTGGGGCTTCGGACCAACTTAAACGCCGGGCTTATGACGCGGCTCTGGCGGCCCGCAGCAACTGAACGTGTTCTGGGTGGGGCTGGAATATGTTTCCGGCCCCGCCCGGTCTTTGTTTTTATGTTTATTTTACTACGGAGGAAGAGATGAAAACGTTACGTAATTTGGTGCTCACCACCGGATTGACTCTGGCCGGTCTGGTGGTCATTGGGGTCGTGTTGCTTACGGTGCTGCATACCGGGATCGGGGCAATTAAATCCGCTTTTACCCCCACCGATCACAGTGCGGAAGTAATTGCCGCCAGTGTCGAATGTCTGCACCGCAAGACGGAACTGGTGGTGTGTCGGATGCACATCGCCGCCACGGTGCATCTCCGGCAGTCCACCCACTGGGCGGGCATTTATTGGGGCACGACCAGTGCCACCGTCAGCAGCGGCGGCAACCGGGTGCAGTTTATCGAAAAACTGCGCACCATGACCGCGGCGGATTTTTCCTACAATGGCTCAACGGATACCTTGACGTGCCGGTTCCCCCAGCCGGTGGTGGATACCGGTCTGGTGCAGGTTCAGCCGGACCCGTCCAAGATTATGGTGCATGGCTCCAATGGCTGGGCC
>JAJZCR010000060.1 GCA_021851715.1 Planctomycetota bacterium | reverse complement strand
GGAGCGCGTGGCCCAGCGCACCGAGCGGGATAATATTTATTTTCTATACTTCCTGGGACGACTGAAAAAGCTTTCCGACTAAGCTGGATGGCCCTCCCTGATCTCATGCGACAGGTGTGTTCATGCAAGGCATTTCAAACCCAAAAGGCACGGGGCCGGCCTGGAGAGCCCTTGGAGTGGCGTTTTTAACCATTGGCGTCATGGCCGGGCTTGCCCACCCGGCGAAGGTTCGCGGGGCGTCACCGTATTATGTGGAGCACGCCGGTTTTGTGCCGGAACAGATGGGAGCCACCTGGCGCGATGATGCGGATGGTTTTGAGCTTCGCCTGCCGGATCACTTCAGCGGCACCGGCCGGCACGGCATGACTTTGGCCACGTATACGTACGCCCTGCGGCACTGGGGCATGACTGTTCACCTGAGCCTGATGGCCCACCCGGTAACACTGGAAAAACTGGCCGGGGAAACCATTGCGCTGGCCAAAAAGAATTTCCAGAAGCTGCGGGTCATCAAAAACACCAGGCTGAAGGTCGCGGGCCGGCCGGCGGCGGAAATCGTGATTCGGTTTTCCGCAATCTCCAATCACGCCCCGATCAGCCTGCTCAGGCAGCAACTCATTGTGGAACAAACCCCGCAGCGTTTTTACGTGCTCACTTTTTTCTGCCCCGCCGCGGATAAGACCACCACCATGCCCCTGTTCCAGCAGGTGATACCGACATTTCGCCTGCTGAACAAGCAGAAAATCGCGCTGCGACGAATCGCGGCCATTGCCGCCGGACGCCGCTGGCTCCAGCACCAAAGCGTTCATCGCCTGCTGCAGCGACTGAATAAAATGCCGCATTTGTACCGGGTGCAGATCCGACATTCCGATGTGGGCTACGTGCGGCTGCATGCCTACGCTGGTCATCAGGATGGGTTTGACGGGGTCTTTGTTACCACCAACTCCCGGACCTTTCTGCCGGGCCGCGTGGTGGAACTGGGAAAGTCGGTTAATTTCTGGGCCTTTCATCAGCAGCCGGCTTCCAAGGGTCCGCGGCTGGATTACAGCACCTTTTACGATGAAGCGGAAACAGTACTGCCCTTTCGCAATCAGCAATTGGCCATGCTGCATGATACGCGGGTGGTCATTAACCCCAAAACCAAAAAGGCCACCCTGGTGCGGATTCCCAATCCATTTCCGGGCAAGGAAGTGCACTGGCAAACGGAACTGGGAGTGGAGCAGTCCGGCTTTTTCCCGATCCTCGGCCACAGGGCCCATCCCACCGGACAATTGGTGTATCGCTGCCTCATTCACATCTCACGCCAAAGTGACGCGGTAACGGTGCAGCAGGATAACAAACCCCTGATTTTTTCGATTGGCCCGGGGATGCCCGCGGTGTTGCCGCCGGTGCTCGGATATCTTTGGCCGCGGCTGGTCAACCTTAAAAAACCCTCGCGGATGGCGTTTGTGGTTTTTGACACCGGTACCTCGCGGCTGGGCCTTAACGTCCTGGCCGTGCTGGGCAAAAAGCGGGTGAACATCAATGGCGTCCGGCAAACAGCTTATGAAGTCATGAGTCGGCTCAATCCCTTTACTACCCGGATATGGGTCGATTCCGATGGACGAATTATCAAGATGGCCAATGCCGATGGATCTGTCTGGCTCCCCACCACCGCCGCAAAAATGAAAGCGATGTGGGGTCATCAGCTTGGAGAACTGCGCTGAGGCGCGACCCTGTTGACCGGCGCGGACTCATGGACCGACAGCGGTTCAGTCCTCCGCCATTGCATCTTTTGGCACTGTGGTGCGTTTGTCCAGACTGGCGGTAGGTGGTGTGGCGTATGAAAAAGTTTTTTGCAAAAGTGCTACGGCTGGTGATCCTGGCAATTTTTATTGCCCTGGCGTTTAGTCTCACGCATTACCTGATCTCGCGACAGTCGCAACTGGCTCGGCTGCTGCGGCAACGGGCCCAACTGCGAAACATCATCCACCGGCTTACGGGTCGCACCCGCCGGGCGGAATTGCTGGTAGATGGGCAGGTCGTTTCCGGTACCGGAAAAGTTCTGCAAACCACACTGCTCTGGCGGGAGTTTACCATTGGGGCCGATGGCAAACAGGTGCCGCTTCCGATGAAAAAAATCGTGATCCCCGGCCATACCCCATTCGTGGATGGGTTTGTGCTTAAATTTCAGGATAAATATGTGGAAAGCGGAGATTTGCTCCGGGGTAAATCTCTGGCGTTTTTCCGCTGTATTTACGCCAACCGGCAGGCCCCCATTCAGGGAACCTCTTTGTATGGCCCGGAGGGGGTGCCGCTGGTTCTATCCGATAAAATTGGCCATCCGAATGGACTGGAACGCCGGCTGTGGGCCCACATAAGCATGCTGATGCAACACCCGCGAGAGTGCCCTAAATTCGGCTTGCAACTGGTGCAGCAACAGGCCGTGTCGCTGCCCGTGCGGGCCGGAAAACTCTACGAAATTTATCTCCAGAATGATGGCGGCCTGGAGTTCATTCAAAAGCTCGGAGGTTCTTCGCTGGTACAGCAATTGCTCAAGCAAGCCAGCCTGGACAAAAACCGCGTGAAAACGGCACCATAGCTATCCGGCCGCTGCGACGCCGCAGATGGCCTGTTTGCGGCCAACCCTGCGGGCGGGGCCGGCGACCGTGCGTTTAGCAAGCACCGTGATGATAATGCGGTGGTTTGCTTGCTCACGAGCTCAAACCTCCGCATTACCATGCCGGAGCTGGTGCGCCGGCAGGGTTCGCGCGTATGCGGGCACGCCCCATGCCTTCGCCACCGCCGGGCGGCCCCAGCCAACTGGAATCATGTTCGTCCAAGCCCTCGCGGTGAATCTTGCCAAGTCGCCGCTGGCTCCTGACTTCTAGCTCCTGCGGCCGCAGTCGCGCTGTGATGATAATCCGGTGGTTGGCCGCTGGCGGGAGCAACCGACTCCACCTTGAGACCCACTGCCGCGGCCCGGAGGTGCTGAAGGCCTATCTACTCGGCGTGGCCCTTGACACGCGGGTGGGCTTGCTCAAACGTGCGCAGCACGTGAATCATTTTCGGTGAGTGCCCCATGAGGGCGTAGCCGTAGGCGGATCGGCCAGCGCGATCAGCCAACCTCGGATCGGCCCTCGCCGCCAGCAGCAGCTTGGCCACGCGCGCGTGGCCCGCCCCACAAGCGAAATCCAGAGCGGTACTGCCGGGAACGTCGCGGGCATTGACATTGGCCCCGGCCAGAATTAGATCGCGCGCAATCTGGCAATGGCCCAATTGCGCCGCAATGTCCAACGGGGTGACCTTCTTGGTCATCGTTTGGTTGGGGTTGGCCCCTCGGCAGAGCAAAGCGCAGGCATTGCCAATTTTATTGCGCGTGGTTGCAACGGCCAGCGGAAACCATCCGTCCCGCATACGGAAATTAACCAAAGCGCCGTGTTTGAGCAGATATTTTACCATCGCCGGCGTGCCGTCGGCACTGGCCAGAAGAAGTGCGGTGAACTCCGAATTGTGCCAGGCGGCCACGAGATTCACGTTAGCTCCACGCCTGACCAGGAGGCTGGCGCTTAAGGCATGGCGATGCCTTATCGCCAACAAAAGCGGGGTAAAGCCGGACGGCCCGACGGCGTTGACGTTGGCTCCCAAGTTTAGCAGAGCTGTGATGACCCGATCATTGCCGTAATTCGCCGCGAACATCAATGGCGTGAGGCCATCGGCATTGGAGGCGTTGACATTCGCGCCCTGCTTAACCAAAAGCTGGACCAGTGGGGCGTCGTCGGTTTCCGCGGCCATGTCAAGGGCCACGGAGCCGCTTTTTTGTTTAGCGATCTGGTCAATACGTGCCCCGGCCGCCACCAAGATTCGGCAGGCAGCCAAGTGGGCCTTAAGCGCGGCCAGCATCAGCGGGGTTAGGCCGCCGTCGGTAGGGCGGTTGACATTGGCCATTTGTCCGGCGTGGCCCAGCAGAAATGTGATCATGCGCGCGTGGCCGCCCATGGCCGCCGCATGAAGCACCGTGTATCCGTGCGGTGCGAGTTTAAGATTGGCCCCGGCTTGCAGCAACCGCTTAAAGACGGCAATGCGCCCGTAATAGGCCGCGATTGATAGCGCCGTAGCATGCCCCATGGTAACGATATTGACATTTGCCCCGGCCTTCAACAACAAACTGACCATCGGCAGGCTGCGGGTTCTTGCGGCGCGGCACAGGGGTGAGAGGTCCCGCTTATCGACCGAGTTTGGGTTGGCACCCGCCGCCAGAAGCAATTTGGCTATTGGCACGTCGCCGGTGGTGGCGGCGGCGAGCATCAATGGCGTTTCCCCAGTTTTGGAGGCGACGTTGACATATTGCCTGGCGGGCGACTGCAGAAGAAGTTTTACCAATGCGGCCTTACCGGACCAAATGGCTGAATAAAGAACCGTGCATCCCTGAGAATCTCTGGCCAGCGGATTGGCTCCGGCTGTGAGCAGTGTTTTCGCCGCCCGAACCCTGCCGCCATAGCAGGCCGCCATCAGCGGCGTTTGGCCGTCCAGGTCCGCCTGATTCGGCTTTAGCCCTTGCGCCAGCGCTTTGGCCATCGAAATATGGGGCCGCTTTTGCAGCCAAAGGCTGCGTGTGGCGTAATCAAAGGTCAGGCGGTATCGCTTCAAGATCGGTACCCCCAGAACGGCCTCATTCATTTTCTGGTTTGTGGTCTGCTCGGCGTATCGCTCCCCTTCCACCATCACGTATGCAATCGCGTTTCGCAGCGACTTGGTAAAAATCGCGCCCAGCGCATGCACCTGAGGTATCTTGGCCGGATAGGGGGTGCCATCGCTGACCACGTCACCCAAATCACTTTGTCTTCTCGCGGCGAGATTCACAAATTCGGGATGTCGCCTGGTAAAGCCGGGCAAAAGGGCAACGCCGCACGGAGCCCAGCCTGTGTCCAACACTATTTGGCACGGCACTGAACCAATTCTTCCGGCAACCAAAGGCCGGCCGGCGACGGGATTCGCTCGCCCGTACCGGGAGATCGGCGAATTGCTGCGGCGAAAGGTTAATGGAAAGAGGGTGCCGTTCGACGGTGGCTGGAAGGAGCGGGGGCGGTAGATAAGCAATTCGTTTCGTTGATAATCAATGGTAAATGGTGCCTTGCCCCAGAAATTGCCTCCCAGCACGCCAGCCAGGGGTTGCGGCGAGTTGGCTTGGAGCTTGGCTAAGTTAAAGCGAAGCACCGCCTGATTTTCAAGCCGGAGTGGGCCGACCGAGAATGATTTGGCCAAGCGGAAATCGTGGCGATCTGCGGCCGGAATTACGGCGTCGCTGATAATGGCCGGCAGGTGGGCGGCCAAGGGGATGGTGGTGTTGAGAATTGTTACGTCAGCGCCGGTATCGATGATAAACCAGCCCAGCCTCCGTCCGTTTATGCGCACCGCGTTGGTCAGCAGCAATGGACCCATCCGAGAGAGCTTTATCACTACCCGATTTACGCCTTTTGGGAACACCAACACCGACAGCGGACCCCGCGCGCCTGGACTGTAACAGCGGCACGGCCTTTTTTTCGCCGGCTGGGTTGCCGCCGCGAGCCGGGCTGGATTGGCCAGGTGGCCATCAGCCCGTGCTGCCAAGAGCAGCAAAAACGCACATGCCAGTGCTAATCTTAACAGCGACCAGCGCAAGCTCATCACGCCATACTCCGGCCAATCCGCCAATCAGATGGGAAACCGTTCGCGGCCCTTCGGCCAGTCAGGTCCAAAACGGAGTCTGGCCGCGGATGATCCTAAGTTCTTTCGCCGGGCTATGCAAGAACGAACCGTGGGCCGCATGTTGCATGCCCGGCCGCAAAAGGGTATCCTCAAACCTCTTGTGGAGTTCCAATGGTTCACCAACAAAAGGCCAGTTATGCAGCCGGATTTATCGCGTTTGGGAGAATTGGGAAATACCTCGGTCGTGGGGTTGCAATGGGGTGACGAAGGCAAGGGCAAAATTGTTGATTTACTCACCAAACGCTTTGATTATGTCATTCGCTGGAACGGCGGCAGCAATGCCGGCCATTCGGTCAAGGTGGGTGAAAAAAAGTATGCCTTTCATCTGCTGCCCAGCGGAGTGTTGCGCCCCGAGTGCGTTTGCGTGCTGGCCAACGGGGTCGTGATTGATCCCATTCAACTCCTGCGGGAGATGGATGATTTGATGAGCAGTGGCATCGAATTGGGCGAAAATTTCCGCATTTCCTCCGCCGCCCATGTGGTGCTGCCCTATCACAAATTGCAGGATCAGCTTTCCGAAACGCAACTGGCCGGAAAAAAAATCGGCACCACCGCACGCGGCATCGGGCCGTGCTACGCCGACAAGGCCGGGCGCGGCAATGCTATTCGCATGGCTGATTTGATTGTCGAAAATCGCCTGCGGGAAAAACTCCAGCGGATCATCGCCGAAAAAAATCGTCTGCTGGCAGGCTTATACGCCGCCCCGCCCCTGGATTGGGAACCGGTCTTTGAACAGTACCGCAGTTGCGGCCAGCAGCTCAAAGATTATGTGTGCAACAGCGTGCATATGCTTCATGAGGCCCTCCTGGCGGGAAAACGCCTGCTTTTTGAAGGGGCCAACGCCGTATTATTGGATCTGGACCATGGCACCTTTCCTTATGTTACCAGCAGTAACTGCGGCAGCGGCTTGTCCGCGGGAACCGGCGTGCCCGGAACTGCGGTGAAATCCGTGCTGGGAGTGGTGAAGGCGTACAGTTCAAGGGTGGGTGCAGGACCTTTTCCCACGGAACAGGAAAATGCCGTTGGCGAAAAAATTCGGCAGCGCGGGCATGAATTCGGCACCACCACGGGCCGGCCGCGGCGCTGCGGCTGGATCGACCTGGTAGCCGTGCGCTATGCCGCCCGGCTGGCTGGAGCCACCGGCCTGTGCATCACCCTTTTGGATGTGCTTTCCACTTTTGATACCCTGAAGGTGTGCGTGGGGTATAAAATCGGCGGCAGGGAACAGGCCGGTTTTGACCCGGATGCCGAAGTCCTGGCCTGCGCGGAGCCGGTATATGAAGAATTGCCCGGCTGGCATGAACCGCTGGATCATCTATCGGATTTGGCGAGCTTGCCGCCGAACGCCCGGGGGTATCTTGAGCGTATAGCGGAATATGTGGGCGTGCCGCTGAAACTGGTGAGTGTAGGCCCGGACCGACGACAAACCCTGGTGGTTTAAAGTCCGTGCTGGAATGGCCCGGCTCCAACGGCTTACTAATGCACAGGTACTGCCATGACGATTGATGTGAAAACCAAGTCTGGCCCATCCGCCCCGGGCGGAGCCTTGCGCATGCCCAGGCATGTGGCGATTATCATGGATGGCAATGGGCGCTGGGCGACCAATCGCGGTTTGCCGCGCCCGATGGGCCATCGGGCGGGGGCCAACACGGCCCGCACCACCGTGGAACATGCCGCCCGGCTGCATTTGCAGCAATTGACGCTGTACAGCTTTTCCATTGAAAACTGGAAGCGCCCTGCCTCGGAGGTCAATCAATTGATGCAGCTTTACCAGGAATATCTGGTCAGCCAGCGCCCGGTGATGATGGAAAACAATATTCGTTTCACCCAAATCGGCCGCCGCGACGGCCTGCCGCCCGCCGTTTGCCGGGAAATTGACCGCACCACCGCGGCGCTGGAAAAAAATACCGGTATGGCCCTGTGTTTGGCGGTGAACTACGGTTCGCGCACGGAAATTGTCGATGCGGTTCGCTCCATCGCCGCCAAGGTCCGCGCCGGCACGGTAAACCCGCAGCAAATTGATGAGGCGATGGTGGCCGATCATCTTTATACCGCGGGCATGCCCGATCCGGATTTACTCATCCGCACCGCCGGCGAAATGCGGGTGAGCAATTACCTGCTGTGGCAGATCAGCTATGCAGAGCTGTACGTAACCGATGTTTTATGGCCGGAATTTACGGAAGCGGAATTTGACAAGGCTCTGGCCAGTTATGCATCGCGGGAAAGGCGTTTCGGCGGCACCTCCGACGAAAGCAGTTGATGCAGACCGTGACAGTCCATCAGCGGTGATCAACACCAAGTGAGGTTTTAATGACATTACCAAAGCGACCAGTTCTTAAAGCCAGGCCGGCTGTTGCCCCGTCGCCGGAGCGGATCACGCTGGAAACACTGCGGCACATGCGCAGCCGGGCCGAACCTATCGCCATGCTCACCTGCTACGATTATTCATCGGCGCGAATTTTGGCCGGTGCCGGCATCCATATTTTACTGGTCGGCGATTCGGCGGCGATGACGGTTTTAGGAGAAAATTCCACCATTCACGCCACCATGGATTTTATGCTGACCATCACGCGTGCGGTGCGGCTTGGCGCACCCAAAGCGTTTGTGCTGGCGGATATGCCCTTTGCCAGCTATGCCACGCCGGATACCGCCGTGGCCAATGCCGCACGCCTGCTGACCCAGGGCCAGGCGGACGCGGTGAAACTTGAATGTGATGCCAGCCATGCACCGGTTATTGCCGCCATGCATGCGGCGGGAATTCCCACCTGTGCCCACCTGGGCCTGTTGCCGCAAAGGGCCACGCAGAACGGAGGCTACAAAGCCCAGGGCCGATCCACGCCGGATGCCGACCGGATCGTGGATCTTGCCACGACCCTGTGGCGGGCCGGCGCGGATATGCTGCTGCTGGAAGCCGTGCCGGATGCGGTCAGCAGTCGGGTGGTGGACGCCACGGATTGTCCGGTGCTGGGATGTGGAGCCGGACCATCCTGCCATGGTCACGTGGTGGTATTGCACGATTTACTGGGCTTTACGGATAAGCCGCCGCGGTTTGTCGAAAAAATGGCCGATGTACCCGCCGTGATCTTCCAGGCAGTCGAGCGCTATGTAAACGCGGTGAAAAACAGGCAATACCCTCTGCCCAGGCATGGGTATACGATGAAAGAACAGGGATCGTCGGCCGCATCAGACCGATAACCGCCGACCAGGTGGGCGGGGATGTTCGGGATGGGTGAAAGACTTTGGGCTGGACGGCAACAACGTAGGGTGGACCGGACGGCGCGGTGCCGTTGGCCAACCCGCTTCGGCCGTGATGGCTGATAAATCGGCGGATTTAAGCAACAGGCACTTAAAAAACGGAGATTTTTTATGCAAAGCAAAACCAAAAAAAGTCATTTGATTCTGGCGGTTAGCGCGGCGGCGGCCCTGGCCGTGGGTTCAATGTTGGCGGGGATCCGTCCCCAGGGCTGGGGTTTATGGGCGGCCACAGCCAACTCCGGAATGGGTGGCCACCCCACGGCACCGATTGATCCAAGCCTGGTCAGCAGCGCCGAAAGTCTATCCGCCGCATTTCAGGCCGTACATCATTCCATTAAAAATGCGGTGGTCAATATCAATATCATCAAAACCATGCAAGGACCCATCAACCGCGGCATTGGCCCTCTGAACCTTCCGCCGGGTCTGCAAAAAATGCTTCCGCCGGGCACGTTTCCCCTGATTCCTCAGCAGGGACAACCCTCGCCGGCGGAAAAAATCTACGGTACCGGCAGCGGGCTTATCATCAGCCCCAAGGGATATATTGTCACCAACAACCACGTGGTGGCTGGCGCTCAGTCCATCAAGGTGACGCTGGCCGACGGCCACGTATACAAGGCCACGGTGGTGGGTACGGATCCCAAGACGGATCTGGCCGTGGTCAAGATTAACGCCCACGATCTTACGTATGCCTCTTTCGGCAATTCCCACAATATGAAAGTGGGCGACTGGGTACTGGCGTTTGGTTCGCCCTTTGGCTTCAAACACACCATGACCCAGGGCATTATCTCCGCCAAAGGCCGCAAAAATCTCGATATCATCGGCGCACATAATCCGCAACTCCAGGGCCTGACGTACCAGGATTACATTCAGACCGATGCGGCCATCAACCCCGGCAATTCCGGTGGACCGCTGGTGAATATGAAGGGGCATGTGATCGGCATTAATTGCGCCATCGCCACCAACACCGGTTCCTTTAACGGTATTGGTTTTGCCATTCCTTCCAGCGAGGTCAAGTACATAGCCGGGCAGCTCATCAAGCACGGCAAGGTGGTACGCGGTTATCTGGGGGTCAGTATCGCCGATGTGCGGCACGAACAGATCCGCAAGGTGGCTGAAACCTTCGGCTTTAAAGGCCACCACGGGGTGCTGGTGGAACAGGTGGATCCATCCACACCGGCGGCCCACGCCGGTTTGCGCCGCGGCGACATCATCATCGCCTTTGACGGTAAAAAAATTCGCTCCATGAACCAGCTTCGCGATGCAGTGGCCATGACCCACCCCGGCAAAAAAGTCACGTTGGGTCTGTTTCGCAGGGGCAAAACACTCAGCGTCACCTTCGCGGTGGGAACCCAGCCGGCCACACTCGCCCAGGTGGAAATGGGTGGTGGAAATATTCCCGGCCAAACAGAAAATTCCGGCAGTCTGGGCATCGGGGTAACCGCGGTAACGCACAACCTGGCCCGAAGCTATCACATGGCCGCGCCGCATGGTGTGCTGATTAAAACGGTCAACCCCAATGGGGTCGCCGCCAGCGTGGGCATTCGTCCCGGTGATGTCATTTTGAGCGTGCAGGGACATCGCGTTAATTCGCCGGCGGACTTTGTAAAGGCTCTGCATCAGGTCAATTTGACCAAAGGCATTCGCCTCTCCCTGCGGAGTCCCAACGGCGTGGAACGCTTTGTGTTTGTACAAAAGAGCCAATAAGTGCCTTTGATAAAGGCCATTGTGGAAAACCTCCTTAATGCTCCCTTGTCCCCCGGATCGCCCATGGGTGATCCGGGGGCTTTTTTTATGGCGGGACTGGCGGAACGGAACTTTGCGCATGTTGCGCCTCCCGCCGAATGCCGGCCAGCAGACCGCGAAATACGTATTCGTGCAGGAGCCGCACCGCATACCAATACAGCAGGCCGGCCAGGCCGCGCGGGCGAAATCTGGCCGTTTGCACCAGCGTGCAGGCGATTGGCGGCCAAGAGGATGCCGCGTCCGGGGATGGTTGGGCCGGCTCGATTTGAAATTCGAGCAGCGCCTCTCCAGGCAATTTCATCTGGGCTCGAAGCTGTAATCGTCGTGGCGGATCAAAGCCGGTCACACGCCAGAAATCCAGGGCATCGCCATACGCCAGATGCAACGGATCGCGCCGTGCCCGCCGCAGCCCCGGCCCTCCCAAACACCAGTCCAGCCAGCCCCGGATGCGCCAGAGCCAGTTGCCGGAATAATAGCCATGGCCCCCGCCGAGTTTACAAACCGCCTGAAAGACGATTTCCGGAGCAGCCTGTACCGCCACGCAGCGCCTGTCGATAAAAACCTTTCCACCAGCCCAATCCGGATCACCCGGCATCACGCCGGCGTCGCTCCAGGCGGTTTCGACTTCGAACGCCCGGGATTTTCCCGCCGCCCGTTCAATGGCCTGCGCTGCCGAGAGCAATGGGCCAGGCATCAGTTCCGCGGCCCGGTTGTTGCGGCAGACCACACGATTTTTCAGGCCATCCGCCAGCGGCCGAGCTACGCGATAACTTAGCGGTGTCACCAGATGAATCCACAGTGAACTCAGCCGGGGCGTGAGCAGCGGAACGGGAACAATAATCCTCGGCCGCAGACCCAGCGTGCGGGCCATGAGTTGGATAAGCTCCCGGTAGGTAAGAATATCCGGCCCGCCAATATCCAGGGTCATCCCGGTGGTTGGCGCCACGTTGGCGCATTCCACCAGGTAGCGCAGCACATCACGGATGGCAATGGGCTGACACTGCGTAGTGACCCAGCGCGGCGTAATCATCACCGGCAGACGTTCGGAAAGATAGCGCAGGATTTCATAAGATGCTGAACCGGAACCGATGATCATTGCCGCTCGCAGCACCGTCACCGATACCGCAGTGCTCATCAGGCAGGCCTCGACCTCGCGGCGGGATGAAAGGTGTTCGCTTAAGGCATCGCCCATTTCACCCAGGCCGCCGAGATAAATAATCCGGTTCACTCCGGCCAGCTTGGCCGCCCGGGCAAACGCCAACGCCAGGTCACGGTCATGGCGGGCATAATCGCGTCCGACCGCGGCCATGGAATGAATCAAATAATAGGCTACCTCACAGCCACGCATGGCCTCGGCCAGATCCTTGACGTCTTGGATATCGCACTCGACTCTCTCCACACGCGCATCGCTGGTCCAGCTTCGTGACGAGAGCTTCTTGCCTGAACGGGCCAAGCAGCGAACCCGCCAGCCCGCCTCCAGGAGGCGGGGACCAAGGCGGCCGCCTACGTAACCCGTGGCCCCGGTCAGAAACGCGCGACGAAAGGATTCCGGCATAAATCCACCTGATAGTTTACGGTGCGGCCCCCAAGGCGCGACCACTGATAATAGCAGATGTCGGCTGGGCAGGCCGAACCGGGATTGATGAACCTGGGTAGATCAGTCGGGGGACTTGCCCATTTTTCCTACGGACTTTTGCAAACGCGGTCAACTGGTGGAGCGGCGCGGATTTTTCGGTCATGATATGCCGAACGCGAATCCCTGCGGCCAACGCGGCGTCGGCAATCATGCGCCGATGGCACCGCCACCAGACTGCCTCGCTGCACATCACACCAACGCGGTGCTTCCGGCGGCGACGGTTGAGTTCTCGCAGGCCCTGCGCAAAGGCTTCGGTTTGCATGTAATCGGCGTAACCACGAAAACTCTCGTTATGCCAGCCGGTATTAAGGGAATTCTTGGGGGAGTGCCGCAAACCGCCCAATGCCGCCAGATGCGTATACGCAATTCCGGCCCGGGGCAACGCTTTTCCCATCCGCACTTTCTCAAACCATGGAAACGCCCGGGACCGCGGAACGCTGCGTACATCCACCACTTCCTGGATTTTCCACGCCTTGAGCAAGGCGATAAATTCCAGCCACCCTCGGGTGGAATGACCGATCGTAAATAAGAGGCGCTGGCTCATGCTGCTATTGTAGCTTCCGGATGGGCTTGGCGGCATTGAAATACGGACCACCGGCTGGCCGGGCCTCCTGGTTACTCCGTCCCCGCTTGGTTCACCGATCCGGGCTGGGGAATCACCAGCGCCCGCTTTAAGATCTTGCCAGTGGGCGATCGCGGCATGTCCGGGACAAAATACACATCCCGCGGAGTCTTATACGGGGCCAGCCGGGAGCGCACAAACACCCGGATATCCTGGGCGGTGGGTGGCTGCGCCAGGTCCGGCTCCAACTGCACAAAGGCCACCGGCACCTCGCCACGCTGCGGATCCTTAGCCGCAATCACCGCCACCAACAGTACGGCGGGGTGTTTGCGGATGACCTCTTCAATTTCGCCGGGAGAGATTTTTTCACCGGCCATGATGATCATTTCCTTTTTCCGACCGGTGATGGCCAGAAAACCGTCCTCGTCAATCCGCGCAATGTCGCCGGTTTTAAACCATCCATCCGGCGTCAGCACGGCCGCGGTGGCTTCGGGATCATGGTAATAACCGCACATCACATTCGGTCCTTTGATCCATAGTTCGCCATCCTGGTTCACCGGCAGATCTTCGCCGTTGTCGCTCACAATCCGCAGTTGCTGATGCGGAATCGGCCGGCCCACGCAGCCGGGCTTGCAGGCCCACGGCGTGGAGAGCGCAACAATGGGCGACGTTTCCGTTAAACCAAAACCTTCCAGCAGGGGAATACCGAACTGATCGCGGAATTTTTCCACCAGCGCCAGGGGCAGCGGCTCGCCGCCGCTGATGGCATACCGCACGCTGGATAGACCTTCGCGCGTGGCACTTTTACAATTGGCCAGCAGAGCATACATGGTGGGTACGGCGATGAGCACTTCCACACGATGTTGCTGAATGGCTTGCAGCACCGCCGCTGGATTGAAGCGTGCCTGATACACCACCTTGCAGCCCAGGCTCAGCGGCACCAGAAAGCAGCCCATTAACCCCAGCGTGTGAAACATCGGCAACACGCCTAAAAAAGTCATCTGCGCATTAAAACGGGCATGTTCAATGGCATCGGCGGCATTGGAGTCCAGATTGGAATTGGTCAGCATCACGCCCTTGGGAACGGCACTGGTGCCGCTGGTGTATAAAATCGCGGCTACCTCATCCGGGCGACGCTCCGGCAAACGCCGCCGCCACGCCCGGGCCTTCATCCGCGGCCACAACGCCCTAAACGCCATATCTTCCATAAAAAGCACCCGCACCCCGGCCTGCTCCAACCCCTGGGCTAGCGCCTTGAAGTAGCGAATGGTGATCACGTATTTTAATTCCGCCGCGCGGGCAATCGGCACCAGTTCATCGGCCTTGAGCAGATAATTCAGCGGCACCACCATGCGCCCGGTCCAGCGGACACCGAGAAACGCGACCGCAAACCCCGCCGACTGGGGAATAAGCAGGCCCACACGATCCGTGCCGGGCATGATCTGGTCCACAAATCCCGCCATCATCTGGCTGGCCAGTATCAGATCGCGAAACGAAATGCTCCGCTGATCATCCACGATGGCAATATCATCAGGCCGCTGGCGGGACTGATGAATGATTTTTTCCAGCAGCATAGCGGCTCCATGGCGGCGAAAAATCCATTCGCTCGCTGCAACTTTACCGCTACGAGACTCATGGGACAACCGCAACCATCACCACCGCTGGAATAGCACTGCTGCCCTCACCCCACAGCACTCTGGCCGCATAAACGCCTGCCCAGGACCTGTCGTTACCCAAACTCGCAGCGGCAGGCAATCAGCGGCGTTTATGGGTACTCGAGTCGTTACCCTGGTCGCGGCAGCGGTACATTTTTCAAAACGAACGGCACGTCGAGTTTCACTTGCGTTTGCCGATACAACGTGATTCGGGCACGAACGGGCCGACCACCGGTAATGGTATATTTGTAGGAACCTTTCCAGTTGCCCCAGGCATAGCTGCCCATCTGGCAGGCTGCCAGACATCGGCCGTCAGCGGAAAAAAATTTAACGGCCTCCATTTCCTGCAACTGTTGCCCCAACTGGCCGGCCTGCAGACGCCACCGCCGGCTCGCCGCACCGGGATCTATAAACAAACGCACCCGCCACTGCGCAAGGTGCGTTGGGCCTGATGTCGGCGAGGCCATGACGGGCCGGCGAAAGCGCACCTTCAGGCCGTGCCAATGCAAACACGCTTTACCCGAGGAAAGATGCTTGATTTGGTACTCCCGGCGGTCAAAACATAATTGTACGGGAACGTGCCCGCGCATCACTGACAAAAATCGGGCGCGAGGTGCCGGTTGCTTTAACCACGCCTGGCAGGTGAAGACCATCATCTGGCCCGATGAGCTCCAGAAATTGTTCCAGTTGGCCCTCCAGGGCGCATCTGGTCTGGCCGGAACCAATAGCGATCGTCCGGTATTGTCCAAAACCTGGGTTATCTGCAGCGGGCCGAAGGTGATGAGCCGATTTTCGTCCGGGCACCAGAGGACATTCACCAGCAAAAGCAGTCTCCTGGCGGCTGGGCCGCGGCCGGGCACCTCTTGCCGCCCTGCGCGGTGCATCATGCCTGCGGGTCTAGCCGCAGGAAGAACCGTTGGCCCGGCAGGCAAGGAGTTACGCCAAGGCCATTGCAACGTAATCACAAATGCTCCCTGAATATCCACTGGCATAGGTGTGCCAAAGACGCCCGGACGCATAGGAGGCTGCGCCCCGATATGCAGTTCCGGCCCGAAAAAACCATCCGCGGTAGGGCTTACGCCGGTAAGTTGGGCAATGGCTCGCATGACCTGCCAGAATGGTTGATGCTGCACGTTGACCGTAAGAAAGATGTGGCGGAAATAGCTTGGCGGGGGTGCGCCGCTGTGCATCATCGGGTAGAAATCCGGCTGTATTCCCACCGGAACACAGAGCTTGATAAATACCTTTTGCAACGTGGCCTTTTTCAGCTTCAGCGTGATCAACGGACCACGCAGGGCATCCGCCCGGGCAATGGCCGCTAAAACAAACCGCAGCCGCCGGCGGATGGCCGGTCGGGTCAGACCTGTCAGCGCGTGCCGTATGGCGGGCAGCGCTGCATCACCCGCGGTGATCAGCCGCTGTTCCGCAGCGGGCACACCACCAGGAGAACCCTGAAAAATCACGCGGACCGAAGCCGAAATTTGCTTTCCGGTGGGAAGGCCATGTTGCGGCGGTGACGGCATGTTAAGCTTGAAAAATCCGCTGGTGATCGGCGGGGGATTTTGCGGCCCATGCTTCATGGCCAGCGCAGCGACGTACACTGCTGCAAGTATCGCCGCCCCGGCGACACAAAAAGCCAGCATACCCCGGCGAATTTTGGCCTGGTGTTCCACGGGTGTGCGGTTCATCCTGGTGTTCTCCGGAAAAGTGCCCGGCCGGTTCATCGCACTAGCCTATATGATATCCGACGCCCCGGATACCGCCCAAGTTCCACCGGCCAGCGGTCACGCCACAGCACCAACCATCTCCACCGCCTGCCGCTGCCACCAACCGCCCCACACAAACCCGGAATTTTCTGGTATTCTGCCATCATCACAGCCATGGAGACCTTCATCATGGATCATGCGGATGTCGAAACGCCCCGTCCGGCCAATCGGTTGCTCGGTTCACAAAGTCCATATCTATTGGCCCATGCCTACAATCCTGTGGATTGGTATTCGTGGGGCCCGGAGGCTCTGGAAAAAGCCCGCCGCGAAAACAAACCGATTTTTCTTTCCATCGGTTACTCCGCCTGCCACTGGTGCCACGTGATGGAACGTGAAGTTTTTGAAGACCCCGCCATCGCCGCCGTGATGAACCAGCATTTTATCAACATCAAAGTGGACCGTGAGGAGCGTCCCGATCTCGACGAAATCTACATGTTGGCCACGCAATTAATTTCCGGCGGCGGCGGATGGCCCATGAGCGTGTGGCTTACCCCCGGCCTGCAACCGTTTTATGCCGGAACTTATTTTCCACCGGTGGATGGTTATGGCCGCCCCGGATTTCCCCGGCTTGAAAATGCCATTGCCGAAGCCTGGCAAAATCGCCCCCAGGAAATTCTTGCCCATGCCCAGACCGTGGCCCACGCGATGGAGGAACATGGCCGCGGTTCCAGCACCGCCGGCAACACGCTGAATTTACCCCAGGTGCTCCAGGCCAGCATCGCTTACCACTGGTCGCGGTTTGACCAGACATGGGGCGGTTTTGGCACCGCCCCGAAATTTCCGCCCAGCCAATTTCTTTCCCTGCTGCTGCGCTGGCTGCAACTCCATGACCGCAAAACAGCCTTGCCGGCCGATGCCCCGCCGCACCACAACCCGGGCCTTGCAGCCAGCCATCGCGACTCCATCATTACCATGCTCACCGGTACGCTCAACGGCATGGCCGCGGGAGGCATCCACGACCAGATTGCCGGCGGCTTCGCCCGTTACAGCACCGACCAGCGCTGGCTGGTGCCGCACTTTGAAAAAATGCTCTATGACAATGCCCAGCTTGCCGGTATTTATGCCCGCGCCGCCAAGGTGCTGCATCGCCCGGAATATCAGCGCGTGGCCCGCCGCACGCTGGATTTCTGGCTCTGCCGCATGACCGCCCCCGATGGCGCATTTTTCAGCACATTGGATGCCGATTCTGAAGGCCACGAAGGTAAGTTCTACGTATGGTCTGCCGATGAATTTCGCCAGGCCCTGCCGGACGCGGCGGATCACCGGCTCCTGGCCCGGCACTTCGGCATTTCCGAGGCTGGAAATTGGGAAGCAGTCAACGTGCCGCACATTGCCGAGCCGGTAGAGAGCCTGGCCCGTGAAATGGGCCGGGATGCCGCCACGCTGCAATCGCACATCGACGAGCTGTGCAAAACACTTGCCGCCGTGCGCGACCGCCGGGTGCCCCCGGCCCTCGATGACAAAATCATCACCAGTTGGAATGGCCTGATGATTTCTGCCCTGGCGGTTGCGGCCCAGGCGATGGCCGAGACAACCTATGCCACGGCGGCCATGAGGGCACTGCGATTTATATTCGGGCATCATGTCAATTCCGCCGGCCAATTGCTGCGTGCCAGCCGCGGCGGTGTGGCCGGACCAGTTCCCGGTTTTCTGGACGACCATGCTTATCTGCTCATGGGAATCATGGATTTAATTCAAGCCGGTCCGCTACTGCCCGCGGCCGACGCCGCGGCCGACGCCGCGGCCTTGCCCGCTTTCGCCCGCCGCATCGCCACCGCCATGGTGGAGCAGTTTTATGATGCCGCCGCCGGCGGATTCTTCATGACCTCCACGCATCATGACCAGCTCTTCGTCCGCATGAAAACCGCCCAGGATAGCGCCACCCCATCCGGCACGGCTTTGGCCCTTCATGGTCTTCTGGCTCTGGACCGCCTGAACGGCACCCGCGATTACCGGCACGTGCTGGAAAATACTCTGCGACATGACGCGGTGATGATCAGCCATTATCCGCAGGCGAATTCGAGCCTGCTGGAAATATTGCTGGCACATGCGGTTGCAGGCCATGGTCCAACTGACGCCGGCTCAGGCCGGACTCCGGCTTTTGCCGCATCAACACCAGCGCTGAATTTAACGCTCGTCGCGATCACACCGTCCTCCACCTCTACCGGTGGTATACCGGCATACGACATTCAACTGCTGCTGGATATTCAGCCGGACTATTACATCGCCCACCAGCCGCCGACTGATGCCTCCCATGGCCCGACCATCGGCCTGGAACTTACAGGCCACGCGGATCTGAAACTGACGCGGCAGGTCGTGCCCCCGCCGCTGGCGGCACCATCCAGCGGCGACGACGCTGCCGCCTATCGCGGCCAGGTGCCGATAAGTCTGGGCTGCACCTGGCAGGCCAAGCCGCCGCCGGGGCGCTATGATATACAGGTGGCAGCCACGGCCCTGGTGTGTACCACCGGCTACTGCCTGGGCAGCATCCGGGTGGCGGCCCAGGCGACACTGCCGGTGGATTAACCAAACCGGGCCTGACGATGCCGGCCGGCATCGGAGTAAGTACGTATTGTTCATAAAGGAAACAACATGATGCCGTTCAGCAGCGAGCGTGTAGCCAAAGTCATCGCAGCCTGCGAAACATTTATTGCCGACAAGGACGACGCCTGGAGCCTGGGGCCTCCGGCGGCGATGTTTATTTATCAGATGGCCTTGCTGCGGCAAGCCCGCAACATTCTGGAAATCGGCACCAGTTATGGCCACAGCGGCCTGTTTTTGGCGGATGCGGCCCATAGAAACCAGGGCCGCTTCACCACCGTCGATAAGGATCTGCGCAAGGTCGAAATCGCGCGAAAGTTTTTCGCCGATGCCGGGCTTGATTCCGTGGCCACGGTGATTCCCGGCACCGCTCCGGGGGTGCTCCAGCAGGCCCCGGACAGCATTGATCTGCTTTTTATCGATGCCACCAAAACCGAGCAGGATGCTTATTTTGACACGCTTTGGCCGCGGCTTGCCGCC
The DNA here is from genome assembly GCA_021851715.1 of Planctomycetota bacterium. Classification (GTDB taxonomy): domain Bacteria; phylum Planctomycetota; class Phycisphaerae; order WQYP01; family WQYP01; genus JABEVA01. Next base: position 5,436 of record JAJZCR010000060.1, on the reverse strand, counting down.
CACGCCGTCATCATCACCGACAATGCCACCAGTGCCCAGGACAAAATGGCGCCCTTCCTGCAGCGACTTCGCACCGATGCCCGGCTGATCAGCAATCTCGTACCGATTGGCAACGGTATGGAGTTAACCCTGCGTATGAAATAAGTGCAGGCCCCTGCAGATGTTGCGGCCGACGGCTTTCTGCGAAATTGTGCCGTTGGCAGGGCAGGCCTGCCGATAATGAATGCGGGTGGACGGTGTATGGTATCGTGGGGTGTTCAACAAAATGATGGTTCATCGACAGTTGTCTTTGTTTGAACAGCACATAGAGGCTGGTGCGAAACACCAGGCCCCGGGCGGGAAATCAACTGCAACAAAATCCCGCCGGGCTTCCCGCGGCATTCCCACGAATTTAACATTGCGCCGGCAATTTTTCGCCCGCATCGTGGATCACGAAAAAAAACGCTATCAGATTTCCATTCGCAAATGGCGTTCCACCATGAGCGGTGTGGCCTACGAATTGCATTACAGCAACGGCCAGGTGAAGCGCATGGTGGCCGCACCCCGGCCGAAATCCCCGATCAGTTGCGCGATTTTTCTGCACGAAGTTGGCCACCATGCCATCGGTTTTCGCAAATTCCGTCCGCGCTGTCTGGAAGAATTCCACGTCTGGCAATGGGCCTTCGCTGAAATGCGCCGTTGGAATATCACCGTTGACCAGCGCGTGCTGCAACACTACCAGCGCAGCATGTACCACTATGTGCAACTGGCCAGGAAACGCGGTCTTAAACACCTGCCGGAAATACTGCGCCAATTCCAGCATGGACCGACCGCTACCGCGTCAGCCACCTGAGCACCGGCAAGCACATTGCGCCCGGTAGTCAACCTGCAACCAACTGTGATCCCATCCGTTTAACCTGATGAGCCTCAAGGTTATCGGGCCGGTGCCAACCACGCCCAATACCGTCCGGCCGGCCCGGCTTGACGCGCCTACAATAAAGAAGAGGTGTTGTATGAAGACCTGTGATTTACGCAAGATGTTGGTGGTTGTAGCCGTTGCCGGCTTGGCTTTGCCGATGTTCAGTGTTTTAGCCCAGGGTGCGGTAACAACAATTGAGCCGGCAACGGCGGGGGCAAGCGGAACGGAATTGCCGGCGGCTGCAGCGAAAGTTTTAAAATTGGTCCAGGCCAAAGTGGCTGACAGCACCATCATTGCCTATATCAACAATTCCGGAAACCACTATCGCCTCCATTACAGTGAAATTCTTTATCTGCGCAAGCACGGCGTATCCAACGCCGTCATCACCGCCATGTTGAATCAGCCGGCCGCATCGTCAGTCATAATGCCCGCCACGACGACGGTAGCTCCGGCTCCTGCGACGACTCCCGTGACGCAACCAGCCCCGGTGCCGACCGTTGTCAATCCTCCGGCACCGGTGTACGTACCGCCGTCCGAACCGGCCACGCCATCCGAACCGGCCGTGGCGGCACCGCCGCCAACATATGTCCCGGTGGCCCCGGCTCCCACGTATTATTATCCGCCAAGCTATTACTCCCAACCCTATGATGATTCAAATTATTATGCTACGTATCCGTGGTATCCGCCGGTATCACTCTCGTTTGGCTGGGGCTGGGGTGGCGGCCATTGGGGCGGTTGGGGCGGTGGAGGATGGCGCGGCGGCTGGCATGGAGATGGGGACTGGCATGGAGATGGGGACTGGCATGGCGGCGGTGGCTGGCATGGCGGCGATGCATGGCATGGTGGCGGCGGCTGGCATGGTCGGGGGCACCGCTGAAAACCCTATCCCCCCACCGTGGGCGAACACTCCGCCCGAAGATTGCTTCCCTGGACGCTGGCTCGCAGATACTGTTGGCAACTTGAACATTCCACCCGCGCCGGCACGCACATGGCCGGCGCTGTAACTCAAGATTACTGATCCGGACCGCCGTACCTGCTGCCTGGTCATCTGTCAGACAAAAAACCGCCCCGTTCACTTTGGCACGCCTATAATAAGATGATGAGGTAGACATTGCGCCGGCTCACCTGATCTGAAACAGGGGTGAAGTATGCCTAAAGTGTCGTTGCGTTTGCCATCGTCGTGGACATCGGGCCTTGGTTTTTCCGCATTGATCATCGGCTTGGGCATCGGATCCGCCCGGGCCGTGGACATTTCCGGCGTATTGCCCGTGGCGGCCGATCAACCCCAGACCATGGCACTGCTGGAAGATCCCTCCACCGGTGCTGTCCTTTACGGCAGTGGAGCCTATGCCGGAACCTATGCGATTCAGGCCTACCTGGACACCGGCACCAGCAGTATCCTGCTGAGCCAGGAGACCGCCAGCGCCCTGGGCGTGGGCCTGGCCACGAGCGGCGGACAAAATGTCACCATCACCGACGTGGCGCTTGGCGGAACGGATACGTACTACGTATCAACACCGTACAATGTGCTCACCGCGCCGTTCAGCGTCAATGTTGACACCACGATCGGCAATCCACCGCCGCCCGTCAGTTCCTTCGGAATCCCCGTCAATTCCGCCGCCATGGAAGTCAGCCAGCAGCCGGCCAATGCCCTGATCGGCCCGATCGATATCATGGGCATGCCGGTGATGGAGGGAAATGTCACCGTCTTTTACCTGGCACCGGCCAACAATGTGACCAATCTGAACAACCTGCAGGAAACGCAAACCTGGATTTACAAGTCCGGCACGCCTTATAATCCCTCCACCCTTACGACCAATCCCGGCATTGTGCCCACGCAGTACCAGGTGCAGATGAGCTTTGCCTCGTTTTCGCAATACACCACGGTCACACCCTCAACCGCCTCCGGCCCGATGCAGGATGCCAACCCCTTCATCGGACCGAATCCCGTTACCGGCGCGAACACCAACATCCCGCCGGTCACCATTTCCTATACCGAAGCCACCCCAACCGGCACTGTGACCAACACCTCTACGGGAAGTTTTCTCTTTGATACCGGCGCGCAGGCGTCGTTTATCTCGCAGGCTGAGGCGGCCAAACTGGGCGTTTCCGTGCTCACCGACTCCAGCGGCAATCCATATCTGGTGGATTCCGCCACCGGCCAGATGCTGGCCAATCAATTTGTGCTGCCCCTCACCGGGGCAGGCGGTGCGAGCATTAACGCCGCTGGTTTTTACCTGGACTCGCTGACCCTGAAAACCCTGCAGGGTGTGGATATCACCTTTAATGGAGCCCCCGTGCTCGTACAAAATCTCAGCTTGACCGACCCCACCACGGGCCAAACGCTTACCCTCGATGGCGACCTGGGCATGAATTTCTTCGAACCCAGCATGACCGCCGATTTATCGCAACTCAATGCGACGCCATTCAGTTGGATGACATTTGACCAGCCCAACGGCCTGCTCGGGCTTAGCCTGATACCCGAGCCATCAACGATTGTTCTGCTGGCGGTGGCAATGGCCGCCATAGCTGTGACCAATCGCAAATATGCAATGCGGATGAAGTAGTTTCACTGGAATGGCGGCCCGGTGGCATCCTCGCGTATCCGCAAAACTCCGGCCTGCTCCGTCACTGGCCGTAGAATGGTCCGTTCATGCGGGGCGTTATTGGGCTGGTGCAACGCCAGCACAAGGACGCCGGCAAAAGTGCGAAACAACATGCCATGGCCGCCGTCCAGCGGCCAGAGTGAGTCTGCATCATGAGTCCACAAGCCGGTGATGGAGCCGGTGGTGCTGCGTGCCAATCCCATCGCATAGCCCCTGGCCCCCTGGCTGGACCACAGCATGATCAACGAGCCATCCACCAACCGGCGCAGAAACGGTCCGTCCGTCACATACAACTCGCGCTGCAATGCAGGTCCATCAATATCCAGTCGATATTGCGCCGCTTCGTCCAACTCCAGACGGCGGGCCCACGGCACCCGGGAGGCGCTGAACAGTTTCCGCGGCGGGCCTGCCACTTGTCGCAGGTCTGACGAAAGCGGCATGGCCAGCATGGCACCGTCGCCGATCTGCGTCCATTCATGACAAAACACCATCCACGGAATCGCCGAATCGTCCACGTGCAGTGTTCCGTCGAGACAGTTCCAATCCGCCGGTGTCACCGGCCCATCGCTCCACGGCGAAAACGGCCCCTCGGGCCGCTCCGCTGTAAGCACCTGCGTTCCGCGCCGACGGCCGTCACTAAATGTGGCCAGCATGAAAAAGCGGCCGGCGAAGGCGTGCACCTCCGGCGCCCAGTATTCCCGTGTAGCCCAGAAACCAGGCGGCGGGCGAAACGCCGGGATGGGGCCGTCCCAATGGACGAGACTGCGGCTCCGGTAGCAATCGAACCCAGCACCGCGCGTACTGGCCGGCGTGGTGCCGAAAAGAAAATATTCCGCGCGGTCGGCCACGGGCAAAATGAAGGGATCGCGGATATGAATGTCGGAGAGCTTCACAAGAGTAAACCTGCTTTCTCCGGCAGCTTTTCACTCCGCGCCGGTGCCCGGACTTCCGGCTTTACCGCCGTCACGCTGTTGGCGAAGTGGCGGCATGCTGCTTATTGAATCGGAACGCCGTTAACGATCTGTGTAGAAACATGGGCAAAATTATAAAACTGCGTCACCCGGTCGGCAGTCTGAAACAACTGGCCGGGTGACAGCGACGCGGCGTGTCCATCGTAAAAGGCACAATTGACGACTTCTTCGTCCACACTACCGCCATGCGGCGTAAAAATTCCGCCGGTATAAGGCGCGTACGCCGTTGTATCCGGCAGGAAACATGCAAACTGTTCTCCCGGCTGCCATGCTCCATTGTATGGAAAATTCCACGCAGTGTAGCTGTCCGAAAGCAAAATTGTCGAGACCGGCTGCGGAATTTGCGGCAAGCGCTCAACCTGCAGCAACCACGTCTGGCTCGGGCTGCCTGGCGGTGCTGCCAAAATGGCCTGCATGAAGGCGAGGTTTTGTTTGACGCCGGGCGTATTCTGGGTGTACCAATCCGCCATGCAGGCGGCGTAGGCATCGTAGGAAAAATTAGTGACCGTCAATGGTGCCGGATTCATCGGGCACACCGCCACCGAGGGACTGATGAAAGTCTGGTCCTTGGGCATGGCCTGGCCGAAGTAATTCACATGCAGGCACATCCACGAAGGCCAGAAATCTTCGTGACCATTGCCGCTGTAGGCGGCGGTGGTGTTGGTAATAATGGTGCCCTGATATTCGTTGGCGTATTCGAGAAAGCCCAGCGCACATTGACGCTCATTGCTCAGGCAAACCGTCTGCTCCGCCAGCGCCCGGGCGGCGGCCAAGGCCGGCAGCAGTAACGCAATGAGAATGCCAATGATGGTAATCACCACCAGAAGCTCCACCAGCGTAAAACCGTGTAGGGGCCGGCGGAACCCGTTAAAATTCCGCAGTGTGTGTGACTTTTTACAACCCCTGACACGGAGAATCCTATTATGCCCGAAGCCGCTCAAACCTTCAAATCGTTCGTTGG
>JAJZCR010000006.1 GCA_021851715.1 Planctomycetota bacterium | reverse complement strand
CTGCGCAGACACCCCCAAAAAACAAACCCTCGATGGAAGCTAAATTTGGATGCGAACAGTGAACAATAATGTGACAACTTTAGATCAGGACTTGACAGCGGACCGCGGGCGAGACGCCCGCGGTCCCAGGTAATCATGGTGGCGGGAATTTGTTTCCGCTTTACAATGACGGGTGTTGAAGCCGGTGGGAATTTTTCATGGAAATGATTGTGGTCAGTCTCGGGACTCTTTCGCAAAATCCGTTCTGGCAGGAAAGCAGTGCCGTGCGCACGCCCCACGCCACCACCAGCCTGGTACGGCAAGATGATCGAGTGATTCTGGTAGATCCATCGCTGCCGGCACAAGCCCTGGAAGCCCGTATTGCTGAACGGGCCGGTATCAAGGGTGCCGCTGTTACCGACGTATTTTTGACCAACTGGCGGCCTGTACATCGCCGGGCGCTGAAGGCTTTCGCCCATGCATCCTGGTGGATGTTGGAGCGTGAAATCCAGGCGGCCCGGGAAGCCCTGGAGCAGGCAGCCAAGTATGCGCCGGCGAATTCCGAAGAGCATGCGGTGATTCACGATGAACAGGCGCTGTTATCGCGGGTGCAGGCTGCACCGGATAAATTTACTCAAGGGGTGGGCATTTTTCCGCTGCCTGGATACACGCCGGGCCAGTGCGGTTTGCTGCTGGAACTGCCTGCCAGCACCGTGGTCATAGCCGGCGATGCCGTAGCCACAGCGGCCCATTTTGCCGCCGGGCGCGTACTTTCCGGGTGCTTTGACATTGAGCAGGCGCAGGAATCATTGATGGAATTGTACCAACTCGCCGACCTGATCGTACCGGGTCACGACAATGTGTTCGTCAATCCACGCATTGCGGGCTTGTAACGCGGTACGTTTGCGTACCAACATTACTACACGTGCCTGGCACAGAAGGCTTTTGTCGTCAGTCCGCTGCGGTAGCAGTCAATACCTTAGGGATGATGCTGCTTGGCAGGCAGATGCCTGATGGCCGGCTCCGGCAGAAGCGTGGCGGTGGCCACACGTATCACTTTAACCACGGTACCGCCACCGGTTACCACTCCTTTAATGCCGATGTATTCACCCAGCAACCTGGATAAATCGATACGGGAAGTGGGATCGATGTACGCGCTCACGCGGCCATTGGCGGGGTTCACCAGGGCATATTTGGATTTCAGCACAGTGCTGGTCCTGAGCACCCCTTTGGCCACATAAGGAGCATGATCCAGAACCTCGGCAATTTGCTTCTGCGACTCTTCCCACTTTTGCTGGTAAGGGGCAATGACCTTGCTCACCGGAGGCGTGTTACGAGAGGACTCCACAAGCTCTTGAACAGCGATATCCCGTTTGAGCATGCGAATGCGTGCTGCGACCCCCTGCTTAATCCAGACGGGCACACCGGGGGTGGCGGCAAGGCTTTCATAGCCATGGAGCAACGGCTTAAGCTTCCGCTGAATCAACGGTTTTTGGAATTCCAACTGGGTTTTTCTGTTCAGGTCGCTGAATTTGGAAAATAAGCTTGCTGCCGTAGCGTTGGGGATAACCGCCCCCGGCGGTACGGGTGATACTGCCACGATCTTGCCGGTTTGCCCCGAATTCGAGCCTGTCACCGGCAGTGGTACCGCCTGGCCCGGCGGAAGGCTGGTGGAGGCGGGATGCGTCGTTACGCTTGGCAACGTATTACCGGAGGATGAAGCCAATACAGCAGAGTTTCCGGTGGCCAGCGATGCGGCCAACGTGGATCCTTTGAACCCGGCGGGCATTTTCAACTTGGGGGCGAGATACTGGGCATCTGACCCGGCGGGTGTCACAAATTTGGCCAACACGTAAACATGAGCACCCCGCGGCGGCTGAATGACGTAAAAACTCGCTGTGCTGCCGACAATATGAACATGGGTACCGCGGGATACGACCTTCACCACGGCATAATCGGACTGGGGGGCCAGGCGACTGGCGGCGCGCACAAAAACGTAACTGGCGGAAACCCGGCCTTTGGTGGTGTCTGATCCAACATGCACGAATTTCTTGGCGATGTAGCAAAGCGTGCCGACGGGCGGATCGATGGCGTCCCAGCCGTTCCGGGATCCGACGACATTCACCAAATCTCCGGTTGTCAGTTGTCCCAGTGCATAATACGCCAGGCCGGGGCCGCTGCGGATATTGACATTGTTGGCGTTAATGGAACCGACGGCACCGCTGAGAGGTATTTTCTTGACCTTGGCCGCCTTGGCTGGCTTGGCCGGCTGCGTCTGCGCGGCTTGGCGCGTTGTCGGTGCGGTGGTGCTCAGGGCCGGCAAGCCCGAAACCGCAGGCACGGGTACGGTAACGCTGGGCACTGTCGCGCCGGGCGGTGCTGACGCGGCCAGAGAGACTGAGCCATAGGTCAGAGAACAAGCCATAACCCCGACTGCAGTTAATAAAATTTTTCGATGTTGAAAAGCGGCTAAACTGAATTGCATGAGAAACTCCTTGATCGCCAAGCGAGGCTGCACCGGCATACAGCCCAAGTTGCACCGGCATTGAAGCTATCATTTGCATGGTCACCCGTCAACAAACGTGGTGCCAGCCAAGAATTTATTATAAGCCAAGTGCTCTGACTTTGCCCACCTGATATCTTCGATCCTGCAAAGGGGGTGCGGCAATAACGCCCGCAGTCCTAGGGCGGGTACGACGGGAGATTCCGATGGCTTGCTCCGTGCCGCATCGGGATTTCGCCATCCATGGCTCAACGGGAGACAGCAATCAGCTTTCAGCAGTCAGCGGCCCCATATTGCCCGCAAGCCAGCGCAATCCCCTGGCTGGGAGTTGTGTGGCAGCCGGCTACGACTGGCGGGCGAGGACGCCTACGCTATCGGGGCAACCCCTTGGCAGGCGGGCGGCGGTGACTGTCGACGAATTTGGCTACATCCCATGCCTGCTGATTGGTAAGACTGCCGGGTTTGTTAAAGGGCATATTGCCCTTGATGAAAGCGGCGGCCATTTTGACGTTGGCCATTCCCGCACCCATGTTGTACGAATGGGGACCCCACAGCGGTGGATAGATGTAATGTCCATTCGCCAGCAATCCCTGGCCGTTGCTTTGGTGGCAGACGGCGCAATTTTCCGTGAACGTGTGGCGGCCACGGCTGATGCTGGGAGGCAGAGCCGCCGGCGTGAGAAATTTGTAGCCGCGGCCCGGCAGGTTGGTGCCTACAGTAGCACCAGTCGCCAGCCAGGATGCGTAACTGGTCAGGGCGGTGATGACCTTGCCGTCGGCGGGTGGAGACTTGCCGTTCATGCTGGCGAGAAAACATTCCTGCAGACGCTTTTGAAATGTTACCACGCCGCGAGCCTTGGCCTGATATCGCGGGTAGATTACATACGCCGCCCACAGCGGGGCTGAATAGGCCAGCCGGCCGCTCTGGAGGTGACAATTCATGCAGTTCAGGCCATCACCAACGTACTTGGGTGCGTACTTCCGAGTATGATCAAATATATTGAGTCCGAGGCGTACCATCTTTCCGAATCGGTCCTGCGGCATTTGTGATTCCGGCGGCGGGCTGAACATGGTAGACAATTCATGCTTCAGTGCCGCACCCTTCGGTGTTGCCGGATCAAGCGATTGGGCGGTAACTTTCAACGGCCGAAAGCCGTACCGGTCAAAGATTGCCTGGGCGGTGGGCGATTGGAGGAATTGGAGCCATTCCATTGCCGCCCTGGGATGTCGGGCGTGCCGGACCACCGCACCGGCGTAAATGGCGGTCGTGTTGTACTTAGAGGGAATTGGTACGTAGGAAATGGGGTGGCCGATTTGTTTCTGAAAAATTGCCTCCGATTTCCATGTGACACCCGCCACCACCAGCCCCTGCATTAAAAACAGGGGTGTCTGGCGGTGGTGAATGTGCGTAAGAATGGTCTGGCCGTTGGCAACCTTGCTCTGATAAACCATCTTTTCCAGGGCCGGTCCGCCGGCTTTTTTCAGTGAAAGTTGAATCTGTCTGGCTACGCCTTCCCATGCGGGATTGGGCATGGCCAACCGCACGCCGGGCTTGCCCAGATCGGCCAGCGTGCGGATATGCCCCGGGTTGCCGCGCGGTACCATGATGGCCAGATCGTTGGTGGTATAGCTGATCACCGGTCCGCGCAAAATACCATCGCGAATTAACGCCTTTATTTTGAGCTTGCCGGCGGCATACACATCGGGCCGGGCAGTCCAGGTCATGTTGCCGACGGTAATGGTACCGCCGGCCTTTATTTGCCGGAGCAGAATGCCGGGTGGCAGTGTTTCAGCGTAGACTTTTCCTTTTAGACGCGGATGAAGTTTTTCAAACGCCGTCACCAGCGGAGCCACCGCAAAATAATAGTTGCCACCGATATATAAAACGAGCCTGGCGTTGAATGGATCTCCATGAAAATCGGCCAGATCATCCACTTCCGGAACGGTAAACCGAAAGCCCTGGTGAACGGCGGAATTATTCTTTCCGCCGCCCCACGGTGGAAAGATCCGTTCCTGATAGGCCGGCGGCTGTGCATGACCATGCCAACCGGCGGGCGTAGCAGCCCGTGTGTTTGCTAACGTCAGCAGACCTGCCGCCAAAATCGCGGGAAGTACCGTGGTAAATCCAATGAATCGCACGGACGACATATTCAACTCCTTAACTTGATGACTTGATGTACTTTACTTGATGTACTCATAGCCGGCGAGTTGCAATTCCGGAATCGTCGCGACAATACCCGGCGTAAGTACAACTCCCGGAATCAAGTGGTTGGTAAGGTCCGCTGCGAGGGCCTCATGGGTCAGGTGGTCGGGATTATGGCCCTTGGCCATGAGAGCATGAGAAAATTCCCAGATGGCATTGTGGCAGGCTAAAAATACGGTTCCGCGTTCCATCAGCAGTGGTATGCAATTGGCACTCGGCGAGAACAATCCAAGCGGATTATTAAAATCGGCGGGAGATTTGCCTTTTTCGCCTGCGGGGATATCCAGAAATACATTGCGTTTGAATTTTTTGCCAATCATGGCCGGCAGATTGTACTTGTCCCAGATGTGCTGCTGGAACAGAGCTAGGTGACAGGTGCCATGATTAGCGGATACCGCCAGAAAATTTGGATGCTTATATGACCATATTTGAGCGTTTGTGGCGTTACGCATGAGATTGAGCCATGGGCTGCCGATATCGGTGTTGTCCCATACCTGCTTGGGGCCGCCGTGGTACTCGAGCAGCAGACGCAGTGCTTCGTGGTCCCACTGTTGCGGTTCGGTAAGAATCATGGGGACAGTTTTAAAATTTCTGCGCCGTGGTGCCCGGGCCAGACTCGCCGTCAGATCCTTGAGGTTTTTGGCACCGCGCGGCTCGAGCGGAGCGGCCATCGGCGCCGCTGAGGCGGCGGCACCCGGCAAAGCCAGAATCGCCGCTCCGGCGATTCCGCCCTTGGCCAGCCATGCCAGCATTTTTCGTCGGGGCATCGGGGTTTCCATCAGAGGAACAGGATTGTCTTTCATGGGGAGCTCCTTAAAAAAAGAAACAATATCTCGCTGCATGTCATACAGCTTTGATCACAAGCCAATCGGCATGGTCGCAACATCAATCCGCCATCCATCCGCCATCGGTCACAGTCAGACGACCATGAGTAGACTGCACACAATTCTACGCTACTGGTAGTACATAATGGAAATACATATTCTTTATATGCAGGATATATTTTTGTTATGCTTCAACCCGGGCGACCGAGGTATCGCACCTGGTAAAAACCGGTACTGACGGGATCGCCAGGGTGTAAGTTTTACGCCTGCCGGTCTGCTTTGGCTTGCAAGTCGGCAATGGCACGCATGATGCGGGCGGTACACTGTTCCAGGGCGGCCTGGTCGTGTTGCCGGGGCGGAATGTCTGTAAAGCGCAGAGGCGCTCCATAATACAGCCGGACCTTGCCGGGCCGCAGAAAATCCCACAATCCGCGGCGATGCCTGCGTGATGAATGTACGTACACGGGTACCACCGATGCCCCACTCATCAAGGCCAATGCCGCAATTCCCGGCTTGGCCGGCTGCAGCAGGCCTAATTCGCCAATGCCACCCTCCGGAAACAGGCCGAGCACGCCGCCGGCCCGCAAGGCCCGCAGGGCCGACCGGAGGCCTGCGGCACCAGCCGGGCCTCGATTGGCAGGAATGGCCTGCCCCCAGCGAATCAGCGGTCCGACGAAGGCGGCCTGATAGCATTCCCGTGCAATTATAAACCGGATAAGCCTCCGCGGGCTGCTGATCAGCAAAGCCACAGAATCGAGCATGCTGCGATGATTCGAGGCAACAATCACCGGTCCGTGGGCGGGGATGCGGCATGGGCCGATTTGCCGATACCCATGCCACACTACCATATACGCACGCAAAATCCGCAACGCAATGGCCTGGCCCGGCGGAAGGGCTTTGCCGCGGTAATAAAAAATCACCAGCCCTATGCCCAGCAACAGTGAAACGGATCCCATGGCGTAAATCAGCTTTACCACCAGCACATTAATGCTCGGCAGCAGTGCCATGGGAACGGTCATGGCTATAAGCCCGGCGGTGGTTACCAGATCCCGCACGCCCATCACCCGCCCGCGCATAAAATCGGGCACAATGCGTTGCAGCAGGGTGTCTACACTGATAAACATGATGGATCCAAAACATGCCGCCACCATCAGCCACAGCACCATGACCGGCCAGCTATGGGCATGAGCGGATAACAGCAGGCCGATACCCAGCAGCACCACCGACCATCCAATTCCGATTTCCTTGGGAATATTCTGTTTGGCCCGGCTCAGCGCCACAGCACCGGCAATCATTCCCAGCCCGGTCAGGGCCATGGTGAAATACAAATACCGTGAATCCAGGTGAAACCGTCGGTGTACCAGGCTGGGCAGACTGTTAAGAATGGCCGTGCTGATGGCGAAAAAGCCCAGTTCCAGAGCTATAACCTGAAGCGGTCGCGTGTGGCGTCGCAGATAGCCCACGCCCTGTCTCAGGCTCGCCCGCATGGTGAGTCCACGGGTGGCCGGGGCCGGTTGATCCACCCCGGACGGGAGCCGCATGGCTATCACACAGGCCGCGGAGATGCAGTACGTAACTGCGTCTACATACATGGCGTAGGATAGATTGCGGGTGACCAGCCAGCCGCCCACCAGAAAGCCGATCAAGGTCACAATCGTGCCCGCGGGGTTGATCCAGGCGTTGGCTTGCAGCAGTTGCCGGGGATGAACCAGGTTGGGCAAAATCGCCGCGCGGGCCGGCGAAAACATTTCGCCGAAGATGGACAGCGCCACTTCAGAGCCAAACAGCAGCCACAACAACTGCGGCACGGACATCCATTGCTCCATGGCTCCGGCCAGCAGCACGGTTCGGGCGATAACCACCAGCACCGCGCGTGCCAGATCACAGGAAATCATGATGCGGCGCCGGGGGATACGATCGGCGACAATGCCGGCCAGGGGGGCCAGCAGAAAAAACGGCAGAAACATGGCCAGGTTAAGCTGTGCAAAATGCTGTGAATCCACCGCCTGCTGCCGCAGAATCACGATGCACAGCAACTGCAGCATCACCAGAAAGTGCACCCGGTCTCCCAGTACGGAAACCACATAGGAACCGAACAGCAGCAAATAATTGCGATTACGGGCCAGCGGCGGGAAGTGTTCCAGGAGGGGTGTTTCAGCCTTGCCAGAGTTGATTGTGCCCCGGCCTTGCGCCATCCATGGACTCCAATGGAAAAGATCAGATCAATACCCGCCGCACCCGGCAGACGGGTTGGGAATTTCCGCGGTGATCACGGATCCCCGCGGAAACCGGCGATGACCTGGTTGGTGAGGCTGACCGTACGGGCCGGCGTGCGGGACCGCGTGTCGGCCTTGCCGGCGGCAATGGCGTGCTGCAATTCGCGCACCCGATTCTGCGAAAGTTCCATTTTCGGATAGCGCACCTCGCGAAAACCAGTGACCGTTTCCGGTGAGCTGAGAATATCCAGCCAGAGGTTGTACAGCCAAGGCTCGTGAAGTTCGCAGGTATCCACCAGGCGGGTGTACCAATCGCGGTAGCCCTTTTCACGGGCATGCCAGGATGGCAACAAGGCCCGCATCCAGCGACAATGCCGGAGAATGCGCATCTGCCAGTCCCGCCCCTTGATATGAAACCGGATTTTGACGCCGCCGATTTCAAACTCAGGTTGATTGAGATGCAGATATTTAATTTTATCGCCATTGGCGGGATTGACATTGTAGCGGCGGCGGTCGCGCCGGTATTTTTCCGGGCTGGTGTACAGCATTGCTACGTATACTTCATCCTTAATCATCATCACCTTGGCGAGATTCCAGATCACGGCGCGAGTGACGGCGAAATTGCGCTGGGCATGGTCTTGCTGGTAGGTTTTCACCACGCGTGAAGCGTAGCTGCGGCCGTAAGGCAGCGTGCCCCATTGAATGGCGTCGAAAAGGCGAATGACATAGTCGCGGCGGGCGGCGTCATCCAGACCCGGCATCTGATCCAGAGTCGTGCGGCACAGCCGGCGGTAAAGCGTGGCATTACGCCGGCCCCACAGCGAGCTTACGGTGAGAATGTTGGCCTTGCGCTCGATGGCCTGGTCCACCGTTTCCACCTGGCGCGGAGCCGCGACGCCGAAAAGATCGGGCCGCAACACGATTTTTCGCCCGATATTGAAAGCCCGGTAGTTACGTTCAAATTCTCTCCGCACCGCGTGGCGAATAGCCCAAGTGATGCTCTTGTAGGATACGGGAATAAAGCCCAGCTGATAGGCAACTCCCAGCATCATGATATTGGCGTAGAGCTTGGAATCCAGCAGGCGTTCACACAGATCACCGACATTAAAGCTGAAGAACCGCCCCGGTTTGCACTGCTTCTGGATGATTGAGGCCAGGTGTTCCGGGGAAAAATCGTCACGGCCCAGCAGGGTCATAATCGTGGGTGTTTTGCCCGTGTTCACCACGGCGTGGGTGTATTTGGGCGAGGCCACGCGCAGATAATCCACAGGCGATATGGCGCGGGCGGCTTCCACGGCATCCACGCCAATGAGCAAGTCCGCCTTGCCAAACGGAGTGATGGCGGAGCCATGAACCGGCTGACGGGAAAACAGCAACTGGCTGAACACCCCGCCGTTGCGGATCGCCAGGCCTTTTTTATCCACAAACGCAATCTGGTAACCTTCCTTGTGGCCGGCCCGCACCAGGATTTCGCCCGCCACGCCAATGCCCATGCCGCCCACCCCGGCCAGATAACAGCGCCATTGGTCACGCATCTTCATCGCCGGCGGCTCGGGCATCCCGGTTAAATCCACCACTTCATCGGACATGCGCGGCGGGTGTTTGCGGGTCACAATGACCTGTTCAAAGCTCGGACAGGCATGAATGCGCGAACAGGCCTGATCGTTCACGCAGGTGGTAAAGTCGGTCTGAATTTTTGGGCCGTAGTCGGTATCCGTTATTTTCAAGGCGGGACAGCCGGTCTGGTTGGTGCATTCCAGGCAATATTCGCACACTTCATCGGTGACATTCATGTAGGCTTTTTGGCGTACAAATCCGTGATCCTTTTTCTCCGCCACTTCGGCCCGATGCTTTCTTCGGTTAAAGGTGATGCCGCATTCCTTCTCGGCTATAACCACCTTGACGCCGTCTTCCAAAATCACCCGCTCCAGCGTGTCGCGGTATTCTTCGCGGTTGGCCGGGTTCATGCGGATAACCCGGCCCTGCGGTACGATGCGGCCATCCTTGCGTTTCATGCCCAGGGGGCCGGCGGCATCGGGAATGATGGCCCGGACAATGCGCTCGATATCGTGGGAAAGCACCGTCTGGCCCACAATGTCCTGCGTCAGGGTGGGGTTGGGTTGATGGCCGGTCATGGCGGTGGTTTTGTTTTCCAGGATGATGTACGTGATATCCTGGCCCTGGTTGATGGAATTGGCAATGGCCAACTGCCCGGAATGGAAAAACGTGCCATCGCCCATGAATACCAGTTGTTTGTTGCTGATGAATGGATCCACGCCCCCGCCGGTGGCTCCGCCCAGGCCCATGCCGCTGTAGTTATGCATGAGCGGCTTGTTGGGCTCAAACATCATCATCGTATAGCAGCCCGTATCGCCATGTGCGACCAGATCCATCGGACCGCGGCCATATTGATCCTGCATGTATTTGGGGGCCAGCAGACGCTTGCGAATTTCCAATAACGCGCTGGAGGAATCGCGATGCGGGCAGCCGGGGCAATACGCCGGTGTGCGCACCGGAACCGTCATCTGTACCTGACTGGCCAGGGCAATGGTTTCCAATTCTTCCGTCAGCCGCCCATTGGATAGCTCGTGAGGGATGTTGGGCGTATCGCGCAGGAATTTCGTCAGCAGTTCAATGAGAATCGACGGATGGAGACCGCGGGTGGAAGGAATGCCCGAGGTTTTACCGGGAAAATTTTTACCCCAAAGCTCCACACGCGCACTGGCATGTTCCGGGTCGGCCTGGCGGCGTTGCGTAAGATATTCCGTTACCTGTTTTTCAATAAAACTGCGCCGTTCCTCGACCACGATAATGCGTTCGCACATGGCCGCAAGTTCGTCAAACAGCGTTGTATCTACCGGATAACTGAGCGCCAGTTTGAGCAGGGGGAACTGGCCCAAAAGCCCCATTTCACCCAATGCATGAGCCAGCATGGTATGGGACATTCCCGAGGCGATGAAGCCCACCGGGCAGCGTTGCGAACGCCCGCCGCGCCAACTGCGCTCTATGGGGTATAAAATCCGCGACAGGCCCAGTTCTCGACAGCGGGCCAGCAGCGCCTTGAAGCGATCTTCAAAAGTCAGTTCCTGCCGCCAACTGCGTGGTGGCAGAAGAACCGTTGTTTCCACAGGAATCTTACTTGTTTCAATGGCAATGCGTGCGTTGGTGGAAATGCTGGGCCACTGGTTGGGCCGGCATTCCACCGTGCCGCCGCCGTCACCCAGGGCCACCGTGACCATCATTCCCATGTACAATTTGGAGGCCACGGATAGATCAAACGCCTGGGCCACCCAATCTTTGAGCTCCTGCGGATTGGATGGTTCCATCACCGGAACGCGCAGATGTTCAAACAAAAACCGGGAATCGGCGGGAACCTGGGTGGAATCGCTCCACGGATCATCACCCGATACCACCACCGCCCCGCCGGTGGCATGCGGAATGCCAGCCAAGTTGCCCAATGCCAAGGCGTCTGCAGCAACATGCAGGCCCACGGATTTAAATACCGCGATGGCCTTCACCCCCACCATCTGCGAGCCGTTGAGCATCGCCACGCTTATAGCCTCATTATTGGCCATTTTGGCGCATACGCCCTTTTCCGTCAGCAATTCACCGATATCGTGGCAGGAATCAAAAAAGCCGGCCAACGGCGAGCCTGGGTAGCCTGTAAGCAGGGCAACCCCGCCCGGTGTCTCCAGGCAGCCCTTGAGCAAAAGCTCTGAACCACCGAAAATTTCGGTACCATCTTCAACCAAATATCGGGGGTCAATTTTCATTCAAAAGTTCCGCTTGGATTTAATCTTGGCGAATTCTAATCCAACCGCACGTTATTGGCATCCTTGGAAAGTTACTCTTTATCGCATTCCGCCCTGACGACACCGCTTTATCTTACTACGTTTTTCTCATCAAGGCCACAACAAAAAGAGAAACATTCATCTTTACGTTGATCTAATCTGCCGCCGTTTCAACCCCAATCGTCGACCAAATAGTCTTCAATGTTCATTCCTGATGCGGCTTCGTCCACAGATGGCCATGTAAAACAGTCGCTGGCCATGAGTCTACTGGCGGCGCTTCACCATGGGTACAACGTTGTGCGAGGTATTAAATTACCCTATCGTATTTTTTGGAGTATGTCATGAAAATTCCGCACATTCTTGTCGTTGGCAGTGTGAACGTCGATATGGTGGTGAAAAGCCCGCAACTGCCGGCCCCAGGTCAAACCGTAACCGGCGGCACATTCATAATGGCTGCCGGCGGCAAGGGAGCCAATCAGGCGGTGGCCGCCGCCCGGCTGGGGGCCAAAGTAACATTGGTCGCCAACGTCGGTGATGACACTTTCGGTTGCCAGGCCATCGAAGATTTTGGCCGGGAAGGCATTGATACTCACGCCATCGTGCGCCAGGCTAATCACGCTACCGGCATCGCTCTGATCCTGGTGGATTACGCCGGAGAGAATCTAATTTCCGTGGCCTCTGGTGCCAATGCCGCATGGAATGACACACCGGCATTCACCAGGCAAATGCGGGCCCTTATTCATACGGCTGATATCGTGATGCTGCAACTGGAAATTCCCATCCATATCGTCGGTGCCGTGGCGGAAATGGCCGCTCAAGCCGGCGTACCGGTCATTATCAACCCAGCCCCGGCGGCACCTGTTGCAGTTTTGCCTGCCGCCACGCGGCGCTCACTCCTGCGCCATGCTACGTATTTGACTCCAAACGAAACCGAAGCCGGACAACTCACCGGAATTGCCGTGACTGATGAAAATTCAGCGAGACTGGCGGCCGGTCAACTCATGACCTTGGGCAGCAAAGCCGTCATCATTACCATGGGTGCCGCCGGGGCCTTGCTGCACGAAGGGGAGAAAAGCGAATGGATTCCCGCTCCTTGCGTCCACGCGGTCGACACCACGGCCGCCGGGGATGCGTTCAATGGCGCTTTGGCGGTGGCCCTGGCGAGCGGGGATGTGTCGCTTGCAAATGCCGTTCGCGAGGCGTGCCTGGTGGGAGCGATCTGCGCCACCCGCCTGGGCGCGCAACCGGCCTTGCCCACCTTGAGCCAGGTGCAAGCATTTCGCGCTACGCAAACACTTTGAAATACTCCGTAAAGAACTGTTCGACTTGTACGGTTTTCGCTACCCGGTCAGGCTGGTGGTTACCTGCGCCCGGCGTGAAATGCGTTTTGCCGGCGGTTTTGTGGTCCGGGTCCAACGGTACCTGCACGGTGCCATCTTCATAATGACAAAGGTCCGGTTGAAAAATAGCCGCCGCCGCCAGGGGGTCATGGAAAGTAATTTCCCCGCCACCGGCATGTTTAAACCAGATTTCCGCCATCCTGGCCACCACATCCAGGGGCGAGGCGGTGAAACGCTGCCGCACCTGGGCTGCCACCATCTTGCACCTGGTGGTAACATCCAGCCCAAAAGATACGTGCGGTGCCCGGGACGTGCTGTACACCATGGAGGCGGCTACGGGATCCACCAGTATATTCCATTCCCGATCCTGCGGTGCGCCGTAGAAAATTCCCGCCATTGATACGATTCGCTTGAGCAAAAGCGGTATCTCCGGATCCAGGGCAAAAAGCAGGGCCACATTGCCCAACGGTCCGATGCTTAACAGCGTAATTTCTCCCGGATGGGCCCGAATGGTGCGGCGTAAAAAATCCACCGCCGTATGGGCCGGCCAATCACGGCGATGCTTCATCGCCTCAATTGCCGAATATTGTGGCACTTCGGGCTGGCCCGGTCCCGGTACCAGTGGGGCCGAACGACCGGCATGAATGGGAACATCACCCCGGCCCGCCGCTGCGCACACCACCTCTGCGCAAGCGCATCGTTTGGCCACGTCGCCGGTGACGGTGGTAATGCCCAGCAGGTTGCATCGGGGCTGCCGCAGCAAATATGCCAGCGCCACCGCATCGTCAATATCGCTGCCGATATCGGTATCCAGCAGAATCGGAATTTGATCAGACATAAAGAGAACTTTTCCAAGTACACTTGTTCATGTTACCGCATGCTTGCTCAAATATCCTGCCGTCAGCTTCATTCGCTGGCATGCATCATTTAAGCACCCCGGCACGACCGAATCCGGGCTTACACTTCCTGTGTTTCCACATAGGCCTGCATTTCTTCCAGGGGAATTGCCGCTTTTAACGCCACGTACATCACCACCATGCTGAATATCGCTACCGCCCCTACATCCCACGGAAACGACAGATATCCCTTTCCACCAACCAT
The DNA here is from genome assembly GCA_021851715.1 of Planctomycetota bacterium. Lineage (GTDB taxonomy): Bacteria > Planctomycetota > Phycisphaerae > WQYP01 > WQYP01 > JABEVA01. The sequence continues at coordinate 60,576 of JAJZCR010000006.1, read as the reverse complement.
GCCCCGGGACCCAATAAAATCCAGCAGCCACAGGCCGCCAAAATACGGCGGCACCCACCACGTATTTTTCCAGGGCAGACTATAAAAGCCGGGCCGATCAAAAATCAACCGATACAACAAAAATATGGCCAGCATTCCCCCGATAATGCCGAAAAACAGCGTATTGCTGTGCAGGCCGCTCCAGTAAATCACCAGGTTCGAAATGATAAAACAAATCGGCCCGAGTACCGGGGCCCACGGCAGCCGAAATGACCTCTGGTGTGCGTGTTCGGGCATGCTTTTGCGCAGAGCCAGCAGCACAATCGGGCCAATGCCGTAGGATAGCGCCATAATCGAGCTGATATACCCCACCAGGCGATGCCATGATGGAAACGGCAGTAAAAAGCAGATACCAACCAGCAAGCTCACGATGCTGGCCATCCAGGGTACGCCGGCCCTGTTAAGTTTGGCCAGAGCCGGCGGTAAAATCCGGCTGTCGCCCATCGCCCCAATCACCCGCGCAGAGGTGGTCGTATAGATGAACCCCGTACCTGATGGTGAAACAATCGCATCCGCATACAGCAGCCAGGCGAGCCAGGTAAGCCCCAATCCTTCCGCCAATGCCGCAAACGGGCCGGTTTTCGTTTTAAAATCCGCAATTCTGGTCAGTCCCGCCCATCCGTACTGATGCAACTGTGCCGGGTTCACCGCCAGCAGAAACGCCAACTGCAAAAACACGTACAGCACCAGCCCTATCAGGACAGACCCGATCACCGCAATGGGAATGTTGCGTTTGGGATTGTTACTTTCGCCTGCCAGTTCCACCGCCTGGCGAAAACCCAGATAGCTGAAAATAACTCCCGCGGTCGCCAGCGACGTAAATATCCCCCGAAAATCATGCTGCCAGTCCGCCTTGGCAATTTTCAGATTGTTCGCATGATGCGCGTTCATCAGCAGCAAAATAACCGTCAATGTCGGGATGGCCAGCTTCCACCAGCCCGCCGCGTTGCTTAAACGCATCGCCCAGCGAATGCCACCCAGATTGATTGCCGTAAAAATCACCAGCAGGATAACGCATACGCCCAGACCCACAGCCGTTACCTGATGATTGGCGGCACTCACCAGCGGCGGCAGGTAATGATGTACCTGTGGAATGCTGTTGGCATAAGACATCACCGCCACTACTTCCACCGGTGCTATTACCACGTATCCCAGAAACAGCACCCAGCTCCATATACGGGCCAGAAAAGATCCGTGGCTGAAACGCGGAAAATGCACCACCGCGCCGCTGCGTGGAAACATGGTGGCCAATTCCGCATAAACCAGGGCCAGCAGCAAAATGGCCACGCCGCCGAAAATCCAGGAGAAGATGCTCAGTGGTCCCGCCTGCATCGCCGCATTGCGCGGCCCCAGCAGCCAGCCGGAACCAATGATTCCCCCCAAGCTCGCGTAAAGCAGCCCGATGACGCCAATGTCCCGACGAAAACCCTCCGGTGAAGTGGCTGGGTCAGCCATTATTTGTACCTCATGGTCATGCGCGTGATCCAAATGCCATCAGCGGCAACTAACGAGATTCCAACCGTGTGTCCCGCGGCTACATGTCGCATGGGCGCACTCGGCGAGCCGTAGTTTAACCGAGCGGCGGGTTTTATAACATCCCACCTGGTGTGAACGCGGAGCCGCACCAGCAGTAAACGGCCCCAGGGCCAACTCCTGATCAAAGCCGGCGGCCTGGCCGACTGCACGCAGGTTCGGGCCAATGCCGTCAGCGCCGCTTCAGATCAATGCGCAACAGGTCGGCGGCGGGGCTGTCGGAAAGGATATCGGCTTGAATAATCGCAATGGCTTCGCGCTGGCTGCGCCAAATGAAGCTGCCACTGACCGCGGCCAGTGGAATCCAGCGGAAATCGTCGTGTTCGACATTGAGAACGGGCCGGGCGTTTTTATGCACCCGGACTGCGAATACCGGCATCAGTACCACCCGGTCCTTGCTGTGACTATAAAATGTCTCCACGTATTGCACCTGAAAAAATTCCAGGGGTACCAGGCCGGTTTCTTCCCGCAATTCGCGCAGGGCTGCATCGGCCGCCGATTCTCCTTTTTCGATGCCGCCATACACCACCTGCCATGTTTGGGCATAATCTCCGGCTCTGACGGCCCGGTGCAACTGCAAAAAGTCGGCTCCCCCGGCGGTTTGCCGAAAGACATATACTGCCACCTTGTTCGCCTTTACCTTCGCCATGATTGAATCCTTTCAACTTTTTCCGGATTGGGCGTAGGTGTGCCCGCTGATTCGCCGAACCCGGCCGCCAATCTGTAAAAACGTCAGTTCCGCCAGTACCACAGCCGCCTTCAATTCGGTGGCATCGCAAATCTCATCCACATCCAATTCACCAGCCCCCAGAGCGTCGACAATTTTCTGCTGCACGTCCGTGAGCAGTGGTACCGGCACCTCCGCTGGTGATGCCGGGGTAATCCGCCCCAGAGCCGCTTTGCGAACCGCACCTGCCGCACCGGCGGAAGATTCGGGTATCGGCGGCACAACTGACGTTTCTAATTTTTGCAGATGGTCTGGTTGGCCTGGGGTGAACAAATTCGGCCGCCCTGCAAATTGTCCACCCAGAATTAACACAATATCTTCGGCATTTTCCACCAGCGCCGCCGACCCGGTTTTAAGCAGATGGTGCGTGCCGGCACTGGCCGGGGAATCCACACGCCCGGGCACGGCAAACACTTCGCGGCCATAATCATCGGCGGCCAGACGGGCGGTAATCAGCGAACCGCTTTTCAGATTGGCTTCAATGACGAGAATTCCCAGCGACATGCCCGCGATGATGCGATTTCTGGGAGGAAAATTTTCCGGCAGCGGTGGTTCATCCGGCGACATTTCACTGACCACCGCACCGCAGTCCTCGCCGATGATCTGCTCATAAAGCCCGGCATTTTCATCCGGGTAGCAATGGTGCAGGCCGCAACCCTGCACCACCACCGTGCGTCCACCGGCCCGCAAAGCTCCGACATGGGCCGCGGTATCCACTCCGCGCGCGCCGCCGCTGATCACGGTCAAACCGGCAGTGGCCAGATCGGCGGCAAATTTCTGCGCCTGCTCGCGTCCGTAAAGCGTGCAGCGCCGCGAGCCGACCACGCCGACGGCCTTATTATCTTCCGGCAAAATCCGGCCTCGCATAAACAGCACCACGGGCGGATCCGCCATGGTGCGCAAATGCATGGGCCAGCGAGGATCTTCCGGACAAAGGATTGTGATTCCGTCTTGCGCACACTCATCCATCAACTTTTCGGGGGCGTTATCCGGCTGGGTCTGCAGGATCATCCCGGCCCGTTGAGAGCCTAAGCCTTCAATTGCCGCCAGTTCGCGCATACTGGCTGCGAGTACGCGTTGCGGTGAACCTAAGGCCGTGATGGCCCTTTGAATCAATACCGGACCGAGGCCGGGCCGTGCCCGCAGGCGCAGCCGGGCCAACACAACCTCGCGCAAGTCCGGTGCCGGCGAATCGTCCGGTGACGCGAACTCGCTCATCGTCGTGCTCCACGGCTTGACGGTGAAGTGATGGCCTCAATCGCGGCGGCCACTTCTTCAGGTTGGGCATCAGAGATTATTTCCGCAGATCCGATGGCCGTGGGCAACACGAGTCGCAGGCGGCCATCTCGAACTTTTTTATCACCGCGCATCAACGCCATGGCCGCGGCAATATCCACAGCGGGCCGAAAATCCAGCAGGCCAATATCGCGCAGTAAACCCTCAATTTTCTTGTGGCTGGTGTCATCCAGAATGCCGCGATTGCGGGCCATGGTACTGGCAGCCAGGGTACCGAGCCCGACCGCCTGGCCGTGCTTCAAGCCCGTATAGCCGGCCAAAGTTTCCAACGCATGGCCGAAAGTATGGCCAAGGTTTAAAACAGCGCGCACGCCATGTTCAAAAGGGTCTGCCATCACAACGGCCGATTTGATGCGTACATTCCAGGCTACCAGCTCTGTAAGCACGCCGGAGTTGCCGTCAAAAATGGCTGGCAGGTTGGCACTGATAAAATCAAAAAGGCCGGCATCGCGGATAATGGCATGTTTCACACATTCCGCCAGGCCGCACTGTACTTCGATTTTCGGCAGCGTGCGCAGGGTATTAGCATCCATGAGCACCGCACGTGGATGGTGAAACGCGCCGATCATATTTTTGCCGTTGGCATGATCAACGCCTACTTTGCCGCCCACACTGGCATCCACCGCCGCTAAGAGCGTGGTTGGTACCTGCACGAATGGCACGCCGCGCAAAAGGGTAGCGGCAACAAACCCGGCTAAATCACCCACTACGCCCCCACCCAACGCCACCACTGGACTGCGGCGTTCCGGGCAGGCGGCCAGCAGAACATCGTACGCGGTTTCCACCGTGCGGGTAGTCTTGGAAGATTCTCCCGCTGGAAATACGAACAAGGTTACTTTGAATCCAGCCTGCTCCAAGGAGTGGCGGGCCTGCTTTCCATAAAGCTCAGCAACCACAGAATCTGTGATAAGGGCACAAGTGGGTGCGGGTGCCGCCTGGTGCACCATTGCCCCCAGCCTTCCCAGCAAGCCAGCATCAACGTGGACTGAATAATCACACAACGCCGTCGTTGGTAAGTGGATATCAATTTTTGGCATGGTTGGATTGTAACGCAAGCCGGTCCATCCGGCACCTTAACAGCAACCGATATTTCTATTGTTGGGCCAGTAACTTTTTAACCAGGGCCACGTTGCTGGCCTCCATGGAGGGATCGAACCCCTTGACTATGCGCCGCACTACACCTTGGCGGTCAATAATGAATTGAACGGGAATGCCAAAACCACTTACGCCATATTTTCTAGTCAGTGGGTTCCAATTGGAATTTGGGGTAAACATCTGCGGCCATGCAATTTTCGGATTGGCCTTCAAAAATGCCCGCAACGCCGCCCCCGTGCGGTCATTGGAAATACCCAGCACTTCCAGACCATGGCTATGATATTTGGCGTAAAGCTTTTCCAGTCCGGGCAGGCTCATGCGGCACGGCGGGCACCAGGTGGCCCAGAAATCGACAATCACCACCTTGCCTTTCCACGCATTTGTGGAAAACGTTTTCCCCCCCAGTAAGCGACCACGCACCGTGATTGACTTCCCTTTAACGTCATTCAATGTGGCCTGGCGCTGCTGTGCTTCTTGAATCATCTGCGCCAGTGACCCCGTGAGGTGATGCACGATAATGTGCATGGCCTGATCTTGTAGCGTCTGATTGGCGGCTCCAAATTCCCGCATTGTGTACAGTGTCCGCGCAATTTGGTTGCTGGCCGGGTTGGACTTGGCCAGCAACGTCATGGTTGCCAGGACTTTTTCCTGCGCTGCGGCATCATGCGCGTGGAGCAACCATGCGGACGAAATTAACTCCAACTGGGCAGTCTGCCGGTTACGACGGGTGCCCCGGGTAGCGGCGGCTTGCAGCGTGGCCTTCGCCTGGGCATCGCCAAACACCACCGACATGCCCAGGAAATGATCCCGCAATTCGCGTACTCCGTCCTTTTCGTAAGGGTGTTTTTTGAGAAAGCCATCCAGCACCACCAACGCCTTTTTGAAAAGCGGCAGAATCTTGGGGGCCAAAGCCGCGCGAGATTGGGCGTTGAGCATGACCGCCGCATGCGGCATTGCCGCCTGAAGGTGCTCAAAGTCTGGACGTAACGCCGCTTCCAGCCGCTGCAACTGCGCTTTTTCCGCGGCCATCGTTGCCTGTTGAGCCGACGTCATGTGTACGGCGTCTGCTTTGGAATGTGGCACTAAAAGCGGTTCCCCTAGAAAAACCACCATGGTCGCCAGAAATACAACCGCTACAGTTATTGCTCGTCGATTTATCAAGGTAGTCAACTCCTGCAAACTGCCTCCCATTTAGTAAGGCATTCTTGGTTATTTTAGGCCGGCTTTCCAATATCTTCAAATGGTGATATTCCGGCTTCCAATGGTAACCCGTTGGTTCTTGACATTTCCATGCGGTTACGACACGATGACCGGCTCCAAAAGCGAGCATGGACAAAAAGAACACGCAGGCCATGACCACCACCGTTGTAGATACCGCCGCCGCTGCGGCCGCATAGCATGTGGCCTTGGGCATGAGAGCGCCTCAGATCAATACCCACACCGCCCACCCCGAAGCCCAATGGTTCCCTCAGGCCGGCCTGGGATTGTTTATTCATTGGGGAATTTTGGCCGTGCATGGTGGTATTGATTTATCTTGCTTGGCATGATGGACAAATGGAAATCACTGTTCCCCAGAGCATGCGCTGCCATGCGGTTGATGTGCTGGCGGCAGCCTGGTAAGCCTATCAGGCATCAGGAAACCGCTTTTGAGTACGGCAAATTCCTTGGAGTTCCGCGGCCTTACTATCAATCCCCTATAACAATCTGGTACACCCACTGCGCTTGTCCCGGCCAAAATAATCGGGCATGATGGGCGCGTCGGCGCTATAAAATTGGGAAAATTTATGTCCAGTCCACTCTCTGATGCCCCAGATAACGCGCAAGCCAGGAAGGAGCCTCTACGGGATCACCCAGGAAAAAAGCCAGTCATCGCAGCCAAGCCTCCTCCACCAACACCGGCGGCGGCTGGACATGCAAGTGTAGAGTCATATCTCCACGCATCAATTGCCCTTCTTGCTCTTCTGGCAATTGCCGTTTATCTGGTGTTACGTTTTGCCGTTGGTGCGGGCGGACCTGCCCGCGACATACCGCTGTGGGTGGCGCTGCTTCTTGGCGGGACACCTCTGGTGTTTGATCTGCTCAGGCAAATGCTGCGTGGTAAGTTTGGCTCTGACTTGCTGGCTGGCATTTCCATTGTTACCGCCGCCATTCTCGGGCAATACCTGGCGGGTACACTCGTGGTGCTCATGCTTTCCGGCGGAGAAAGTCTGGAAGCCTACGCCGTGCGCAGCGCTTCTTCTGTGCTGAGATCCCTGGCCAAACGCATGCCATCTGTGGCCCATCGTCGCGTCAACGGAACGGTTTCCGACATTGCCATCAATGATATTCACCCCGGCGAAACGCTGCTGGTGTATGCCCATGAAATTTGCCCCGCTGACGGTGTGGTGCATGAAGGCCACGGAACCATGGATGAATCGTATCTCACCGGAGAACCTTATCAAATAGCCAAGGCTCCCGGATCTGAAGTGCTATCCGGTTCGGTCAATGGTTCTTCGCTGATGGTCATTACCGTTACCCGAAAACCCCAGGATTCGCGCTACGCACGCATTATGGAAGTCATGAAGGAATCGGAACAGCAACGCCCCAAGCTTCGCCGCATTGGCGATACCCTGGGGGCCATGTATACACCCATAGCTGTTATCATCGCCTTGATCGCCGGCATTTTGGCCCGGGATCCCGTGCGTTTTTTGGCGGTGCTGGTGGTGGCCACGCCCTGCCCGCTTCTGATCGCCATACCCGTGGCCATTATCGGATCCATTTCGCTTGCGGCCAGGCGCGGCATTATTGTAAAAGATCCCGCAGTGCTCGAACAGCTTCCCACTTGCCGGGCTTTCTTCTTTGATAAGACCGGCACGCTTACATTCGGTGAGCCGCGGCTCACCCATGTTGCCACTGCCAATGAATTTACTCCGGAGCACGCCATTGTCTACGCGGCCAGTCTTGAGCAGTATTCCAAACATCCGCTCGCCAGCGCCATCAATAGCTCTGTGAAAAGCCACCCCATGCCACTGCTTCCCGTGGCGGATGTCAACGAACCGCCCGGCCAAGGTCTGGCCGGCACAGTGGATGGCCGCCACGTAGTCGTCACCGGGCGCAAATGCGTTTCCCCGGCTATTGCCGCACAACTGCCGCCAGTCGCCCCCGGCCTGGAATGTGTGCTCATTGTGGACGGCACGTATGCCGCTACCTTCCAGTTTCAAGATGAACCACGGGCCGAGGTAAAATCCTTCATGCATCATCTTGGTCCCAAGCACGATATTAGCCGCATGATATTACTGACCGGAGATCGTGCCGCGGAAGCCCATGATCTGGCCAAACGGGTCGGTATTTCCACCGTATACGCCGAAAAATCACCGGAGGAAAAATTATCTATTGTCAGAGCGGAAACCTCCCAGCATCGCACTGCCTACCTGGGCGATGGCATCAACGATGCCCCGGCTTTACTGGCCGCCACAGTGGGTATTGCGTTTGGCCGCACGTCGGACGTAACCGCGGAAGCGGCCGCAGCGGTCATTCTCGATTCTTCACTGCGTAAGGTCGATGAATTTTTACATATCGCCCGCCGCTTACGCACTATCGCGTTGCAATCAGCTGTGGGCGGCATTGCGCTATCGCTTATTGCCGTGGGCGTAGCCGCCGCCGGCTATCTGCCGCCCGTGGGCGGAGCTGTGCTGCAGGAAGTCATTGATGTGCTGGTAGTGCTCAACGCCTTGCGGACTACACTGGCGCCCCGCAGCATATCTGACATGTAATGGCGGCCTGCTGCGGCGCTTCACCATCCCAGCTTGTCAATATTTCTGCGTAACCTCAGCAGCGCATCTATGTGCATGGAGGGTATTAAACCATGCCGATCCGGCGGTACGTCCAACAACAAATTAGCCCCTCGGCTCACCGCAGTTAAATACATGCCCAGCAATTCCGCGTCGCTGCGCGGTTTGTCACCTTCCACAAAGAACCATTCCTTGCCGATCGGATCACACACCTCTCCCACCATGTAATATTTTTTACCATCAAATTCCCGCCAAGGTTGGTGTCCAAATTGGCTATTGGGTAAAAACCTCTCAATCATCACACCGTCCGACGGCCACGCATCCGCATAAGGATAATTGCTGCCGTCCCCGATGCCGTTGTTGTAAAAAATCAACGATTTTGGCTGCCTCCCGGCAATGTGGGCATACAGCCTTTGCCGATAATCCCGCGGCAGCACTTTGGGTATGTCTATCCACCATATTCCCACCGATCCGTAGTGTTCCATCAGTTCGTCGAGTTGCCACCATTGAAACTGCTGATATTCCTGCGTGGTAAAAGCCCATTCCCATCTGGTCATGCTGGGCGTCATAGATCCAAACAAATTGTGATTATCCCATGCACAATAATACAGGCCCGGTATCAGGCCATGCTTGCGGCATGCTTTTACAAATGCCTCCACCACATCCGTCTTGTTGCCACTGGTGCCGACGTGATAATTGTTAAACTGGGTGGGCCACAGACAATGGCCGGCCACGTGCTTGGTGGTAAGCACCGCATACTTCATGCCGACATCGCGAGCGACGCTTATCCACTGATCCACATCCAGCCGATCCGGGGCATACAGCGTGGAAGGCTGATCTCCTCTGGATAATTCATTACCCTCAAAGGTACTCATCCCAAAATGGATAAACATGCCCAGATGCAGATTCTCCCAGGCCTGAAGTTGCTCCAAGCTCAGGCGTTGATCACCGCGGTGCGGAATTACCAGTTCAGCCATAGCTGTTTTCCTTTACTTTATTGCAGCGGACCGCCAAGGTGCTCCGCCGGTTGACGAATCATTGACTTTATCACATCATTAATTTCGATACCAGCATCGCCGAGCCAAGTAAGGAATTAATTATGACCCACCCCGCCAACGCTGTGCAGCCGGCGAATTCCACTGCGGTGAATCTGCTTAATGCTAATGCTAACCTGGGCTGGCGCGGATTATTGCCTCGGGCAGTACTTTCCGGCCCCGGACGATGTACCGTTACGGCACAAACCCATGCCATCACGCCTGAATATGCGGTGATTCAGGCGATGGTGCATAATCCCGGCCAACAAACCGTTCACCTGCAGCGCATCCGCTGGGGTATGCCGTCAGACGTTACAGCCGACGCCGGCCTGAAATTTTCTGAAACCTGGAAGCCATTTTATTTTACGACCGAAAATTTCCGTAGTGATTACTACGGCTCCGGCACGATTCGGGGAGATTCGTATTTTAATCCGATGCCCAATGTCACCACCGAACTAGGTTGGTCGGAAGATCATGTTTTTCCAGGCCTGTTTATTGGTTCCGCGGATCGCGATTGCGGTCTGTTCTGTGCGGCTCTAACGGCCCAATGTTTTCATCTTATTTTTCGCCTGCGCGGCCGCAATGACTCCGGCGACTTCTTTTTTGAAATTGATGAACTGCCCACCGGCATTGATGCCATTCCAATCGCTCCGGGTGCCACCATCCCCGGCGAACGGTTATTTTTACAGCTCTGCCGCACCGGCAACCCGCAACATGTGACGGACCAATACTACGATTTATTACGCAGCGGTGGAGTCTTCGACCGACGAAAAGATAATCCATTGGTCCAGCAACGGATCTGGTGCAGTTGGAACTATGATTTTTTTGATCGCACCACCCACGCGGATGTGATCAACCAACTGCCCATTCTCACCCGCCATTTTCCATCCGTGCGCTTTGTGCAAATTGATGATGGTTACCAGCGCAGATACGTCCATGGAAAACGAGGTTTTACCGATATTATTTATGACGGCGAGAACCCATTTGATCGCGAAAAATTCCCCGGCGGGCCCACCGCCCTGACGACGGCCATCAAGGGCGCTGGTTTGCGCCCGGCCATCTGGGTGGGCCTCTGGGCCGCTCTTGAATCCCCGATGATTCACGATCACCCGGATTGGATACTCTGTGACGATACCGGCCATCCGATCCAATTCGGAAATCTCACGTCTTTTTACGGCACCATCGGGGTACTGGATCCATCTATTCCCGCAGTACGCCAATATCTCGATAAACTATGCCGCACCATCTTTTGCGACTGGGGATTTGAGGGCGTTAAACTTGATTTTTCCAGCTTTGCCTTTGAAGGAAAACGGGTGCGTTTCAGATATCCCGGCCAAACCGCCCTGCACTGGCGCCGCTGGCTGGTGCAAACCTTCCGGAAATACCTGCCCGCCGATGGCTTTTTGGGATGGTGTGTTGTTTGCGGCACCGGCGATCCACTGTTAGCGGTGGATGGCGCGGATTATTTCCGTTGCTCCGAAGACATCGGCAATGGCGATTGGGCTTTGGTCAAACGCATCGCCGCATGGTGCGCCAACACCAATATGCTCATGTCGCAGCGACCTATTCTTCCCAATATGGATTCGATTGGTGTAAGTAAAAATTGGAATCACACCCAATGGCAAACCTGGCTCAACTTGGCCGGCATTACCGGTGCCGCGTTGGAACTCGGCGGAGATTTGACCAAGGTGGATCCGGCCGCGCTAACACGCTTAAATGCAGCCTTGGAGCTCTCCGATCCAACACGACGCGTCTGGTGCGCCGACCTTCCTGTGGGACGCGTTGCCGAGCCTCCATCCCTATGGGTTGCTCAGGGCGACCGCGAAACCCTTCTGGGCCTTTTCAATTGGAGCGACGGACCACGCCGGCTCCATGTGCCTGCGACATTGCTGCAACAACTTGGCGTGGAAAAATTCTCGCCCCACGATGCCTGGAATCACCAACCTGCAGTTTGGCCCCGGTCCGATTCGCCGCTGGAGCTGGAACCCCATCAATCGCGACTGTTTCGCTTTTAAACCAACGAACCTCTCTCTGGACCGCCTACCATCCCTGCGGTAAGATTGTTTTTTTGCGTTCCCGGGCGATTGCATGCTCTTTTGGATAAATTTAGTTCCACTGCTCACGAGCCTGTTAAAGCAGTTTACCTATTTCGGGTTGGCGGCAATCCTGGTGGCCGGCGGCATGGGCCTGCCCATTCCCGAAGATGTACCGCTCATGTTTTCCGGGTATCTGAGCAGTCCCCAGTATAGCCCCCTGCCGCAACATACCTCCGTTCTTCTCATGATTACCGCGGGGATGTTGGGCGTGATCTGCGGCGACAGTATTCTCTGGTATGTCGGCCGTTACGGACTAGATGCCAATAACTTCCTCTCCCGCCATGTTCGCAAGGCCCTGGGGTCCAAACGCCGTATATTTCTGGAAAAGCATTTTCAGAAACATGGAAATCTAACACTGTTTGTGGGCCGATTCATTCCCGGAATCCGTGCGCTGGTGTTTGCACTATGTGGTATTTCAAAAATGCGTTATCTGCAGTTTGTGATTGTCGATGGCTTGGCCGCGCTGGTCAGCGTGCCGACGTTTATTTTCATCGGCTATCATTTCGCCGCAGAGTTCCACATGGCCATCCAGGAGGTCGCCAAAATCAAACATATTGTCGTGCTGGTGGGTATTGCCGTACTCGTCGTGGCCGCCGCCATTTATCTCATCCACCGCCGCATTCAAGCCCACGCGGCTAAAATTCAGAAACCGCTTCCCTGAGCACCAGACAGCGCTGCCTCACTGCAATTGCCTTGAGGTTTTTTGGGGCAAGCGATCAGCCATCCGACCTGCCTCACGATTGACGCACGATGTCATTGCCGATACGCAAAACCCGCGGTGCCCCAAGTTGCGATGGCCACGGTAATACGGTGGGAATACCGGGGAAAACATCGAAAAAATTGTCCGGCCAGGATTTTTCTCCATCTAAATCCAGGCACACACGCCAGGCAAAAGTACGGCTATGGAAAATGGCCTGTCCCTGGCGCAAGCTCACCTGAAGCCGCGTCCGCGGCCAATCCATATCCTTAAAGGGGACCAGCAGCAGCCTGTCTCGTGCCATTTCGCGCCCCGCTTCATCACTGAGCAGGGCAAATCCGGAGTGCGTGGTCTTGCCGAGCCTGTCCCACTGACGGGCGCTAAACTCCGCCAGCACGGTGCTTGCATTGGATGGCAACGTGACGGTTTGCGTGTGGTCCTGCGGATACCCGCCCGCCAGCGCCAACAGGCCGTAGCGCAGGGTACCGCGAAAAGTCGGGCCGTCATTAACGCCGAAGATTTTGACCTTATCTTCCTGGCGAACCAGCACCACAATGAGCCGGGCCATAGCCCGCCGTACCGGCCAGAAGGCCGGCGTACGCCGCAGGTAGTAGTCTACAATGGTCCAACTGCGCGTTACAGGCCAGCAATCGTTGTACATCCAGAAAATTGCGGCGGACGAGTCAAACATACGCCGCCGGAAATTTTTGATGTATTCGCTCAAGCCTTCGCCCTGCACCACGCCGCCACAGTAGACATAATCCTCCAAGGTCATCTTATCCAGTGATTTTCCCAGCCAATGCTGGAGCATCAGATCTGGATAAGGCTGTCCGTCATTCCACGAGGAAATGCCGTTGTCATGAAGTTCCCAGGCGAACGATCCTGGCCGACGCGTACCAGGTTCCAGGCAAGCCTGCACAGTAGGCAGCGCTGCCGGGCCGAGAATACCGCCTTCATTGGGAAAACGGCAAACCATATTGCGATAGCCGTAGAAGTCGATGTTATGAAAGCCAATGGACCACGGATGCTGATCGCCCGTGATGTCGGACGTAGGTGAAGCCCCGCCCGGTGAAAATGGAGAACTGGGTTGATAGTAACGCCCGGGATCTTCCGTTTGCAGCAATCGGGGCAATACGAGGTGAAATAGAGCATAGTCCGGAAAGGCCTGACCGCGCTCATAGCCCCATTCCCACGCGCCCTGCTCCATTTCGTTGTTGCCGCACCAGGCAATCAGGCTGGGGTGATGGGCCAACCGCCGAACTTGATAAGCAGCCTCGTTTTTGATATCCGCCAGAAATTTCTCATCTGTGGCTGGATATTTGGCGCACGCAAAGATAAATTCCTGCCAGACCAGAATGCCCCGCGCATCGCACAGATCATAAAAATAGTCATGTTCGTAAATGCCGCCGCCCCACACCCTTAGAAAATTAAAATTGGCTTCCAGCGCCCGGTCCACCAGAGTGTCATAGCGCCGCCGATCAATACGCGCAAGAATCACATCCGCAGGCACAAAGTTGGCACCCTTGCAGAAAATCGGCTGGCCGTTGATCTCGAAAATAAAATAAGTTCCGGCGGTCGGATGCTTTTCCTGATTTACCCGCACATGCCGGAAGCCGATCTGCCGGGTGGTCCGGGCGATGCTTTTCCCCTTGATCTCCAGACTGGCCGTGACGGTGTACCTTGCCTGGTCGCCATGGCCGACAGGCCACCACAGTTTTGGTGACACCACTACCGTGCCGGTCTCAAGCCGGTTGAGGCCCGGACTGATCTGCACCGTCTTGCGCATCCGCTGCCCGGTTTCGTGTACGTGTAGACTCAATACGCCGCTAAGCAGTGCGTTTTGCAATCCCGTCACCGATACGGTTGCGGTGATGGTGCCCGTTTGCAGATCTGCGGATAAATCGCCGCGCAGAGTAAACTGCTGCACGCGCGCCGCACGAACTATTTCCAACCGGACGGGGCCATGAATCCCGACATTCAGCAGTCGTGGGGCCCAATCCCACCCGTGTGAAAACTGCGGCTTGCGCAGCCAGGGCCGCTTGGTCAATTGATTGTCAATGGTGATGCCCAGGCCATTGGCACAGCGATCTCTGGCATGAAACAGGCCGCTTTCGATATCAACGATTAAAATGTTCTCCCCCGCCACCAGGTGCTCGGTGACATCCACCTGGCATGGATAAAACGAATTTACATGCCGAGCTACCTCATGGCCATTCAAATAAATGCCGGCGGCCAGGTCCAGTCCTTCCAGCACGAGCCAGGCGCGTTCATCAGCGGCCAATTTCGGCGCATGAAAGGTTCGCCGGTAGTGCCACAACATTTCTTCCACCCACCGGGCCGCCAGAACGTTAAGTCCAAGCGTCGGCTCGCCGAGCAGTCCAGCTTTGCATAAGTCCAGATGCACCGCACCGGGAACCGTGGCATCCCAAGCCCGACTTAAATCGACGTCCGGACGCAGCAGTCGCGACAGCCGATCTCCACGCTGTCCGTCCTCCCAACGAAGTTTCCAGGTTCCGTTTAGATCGATGATTTTTGCCACAACGACTTACCTCTCGTTGATATTAGAGAATCCCCGTACGCCGCCGCCCATAACTTTAGCCTATCTTGCCGCCTCCGCCGGTACATCGACGTTGGCGGCCAGATACCATTTTTGCCATTTCAGCGGTAATATATGAATGATTTTTCCCGGCACACCGTAGTACAACACACTGCGCACGACCACTATCGCCAGTATCATACCGGCAATTGTATCCGACGGAAAATGCGCGTGTTCCAAAACCCGCTGAAATGCCACATCCAGAGCCAGGGCATAGAATAATGCCCGGCCACGTGGATAAAACCAGCTCAGCCCCGCGCTTAAGGCAAAAGAACCGGTGGTATGGGCGCTGGGAAAGGATTGATACTTAGCATTGGTAAAGCCATAAGCCGGCCCCAGGAAAGACCAGTTTCCATTGTGGTAGGCCCAAGGTCGGGTGCGGCCGAACATTCCTTTGAGCAGGTAACAAACCAGAACCGTCGCCAGGCAACCCAGGGCAATCGCCAGAGCCTTTTTTCGGCCCTCTTTATCCAGCATGCCCACTGCCAGGATCACCAGAATGGAACAGGTCCACTGGCCGTATTGGCCCAGCATGGTCATTTCCAGCTTGATGTCCGATTTCAAGTGCAAATGCGTGTGAAACGCCCATACAGCCGCACTATGATCGATCAAAAAACTCAGCGCAAAAATACCCAGAGCCACCGACAACTTAAGCCAGCAGGGCCAGGCGGAATCGAAGTGAATGGGCGCTCCCTGATACCAAACAGGCGGGCGCATCTGCTGTGCACCATCGCCCATGGATTTTTTCATGCTGATCTCCAAAGTAACAAGCGCCATTACGCTGGCTCTTGGTGCCCAAAACTCTTATAGTTGACCAACCTCCAATGTGTCAAGGTAGTGTCAAGGTGGAAAATAACGGATGCTTGAAGCCAAAATAAAAGATGCCCGGCAATGGTGGAGTTGGGAAGATGCTTTGCTGATTATTTTGTTTGGAGCGGCTATTTTTCTTCCCGGTCTGCACCACATTCCACTTTTTGATCGGGATGAGCCGCGCTTTGCCGAGGCCGCCCGCGAAATGCTGCGTTCCGGCAATTTCATTGTGCCGCGCTTTGACGGCGTATTGCGGCCGGATAAACCACCCGTCATTTACTGGCTGATGGATCTGGCCTACCGCATTTTCGGCGTTAATGGCATGGCCGCGCGCCTGCCCAGCGTCGTGTTCGCCATCCTGACCCTTCTGGTTACGTATTGGATGGCCGGCGAACGCTTTGGTCGAATTACCGGCCTGTTGTCCTCCCTCATCCTGGGTACGGCGGTACTGTTTGTGGCTGAATCGCGACTGGCGACGGCGGACTCGGTGCTGATTTTCTTTACGACCATGGCGATGCTGGTGGCGTGGCGGGCCTGGGATTATTCGCGTATCAGCGCCGGCGGTGCCGATGGTGTACATCTGCGTATTGCCTCCATTCGCCCCCAGGCGGCAGGCGAATTTTTAAATCAAGCTCAACCCGTTCCGGCGAAACCAGTATCGCTGGTGATGGTCCTGGTTTTCTGGGTAAGCATGGGACTGGGAGTATTGACCAAGGGTGTTACACCTATTTTTGTCCTGGCGACCATGGGGACGCTTTCCATCGCCAAAGGCGGACTTGCCAAAGCATGGCAAAACTGGAAACCGCTTCCGCTGCATACAAAAATCATTGAGTTTCCGAATCTTATGCTAAGTGCGGTGCGGCGGGCCAATTGGCGGCTGTGGCAGCCCCTTCGCCCCCTGCTGGGCATTCCGTTGATGCTGCTGGTTATTGTGCCTTGGTTCGTAGCCGCATGGATTCAAACCAACGGACTGTTGATCCAAAAAATGCTCATGCAGAATGTAGTGGAGCGGACCACCTCGGGCTTGCAAAGCCACGGCTTTCCGCCGGGCTTTTATCTGTTGATCATCTGGGCCACCTTCTGGCCGTGGAGCGTGCTGTTAATTCCGGCCGCTTATCACGTGGTGCGGCGGGTGCGGCGACGCGGGCCTATTGCCATCGACCCGGGACCTTATGAATTCCTGCTGGCGTGGGTGGTTCCCGCCTGGATAATTTTTGAATTGATTGTCACGAAAATGGTGCAGTATGTTCTCCCTTTATATATTCCCCTGGCAATTATCTGTGCCGATGTGCTGGTACAAAGCTGGCACCGGACGACGGACGTACTAGCGGCGAAATGGTTTGCTACCGCCCGCTGGACCTGGATGATCATCTGGCTGGTATTGGCCGGCCTGACCATTTTCGGAATGCGGTATCTGCAGCCTGAGGATCAACATAATATTTTTCGCTGGAGCATTCTTCTGGCGGCATCCTTGGCCGCCGTCGGCGTGGCCGGTGCCGTCAGTTGGAACCACCCATCCTGGCCTTATGTTACGGCCTTTTCGTTTATGATCAGCATTACCTTATTGATGACCACCGTTTTACCGGATATTAAGGCGTTGCAGATCAGTCGGCAGACCGGCCATTTGATGGCCCGCTTTGAAAGGCATGGGTACAAACTTGCCGCCGCAGGCTATATTGAACCGTCGCTGGTGTTTTACAGCGGTGGCAGGATACAACTTTGTTCCGGAGCGCGGCAATTGTCTCAGGTGGTGAAATTTCAAACCATCGGCCAAGCTCCATTGGTCAGTGACAACAAATATTGCGTGCTGGTGGACCGACGAGTGCTTAAAAGGCTGGAGTCTTTACACCTGAAATTTTGGATTCAGAGCCAATACCGCGGCGTCAAAGTGGCCAAGGGCCGCCTTACTCACCTGACGGTCTTGACTAATGTGGCACCGGCTCTGCCCAAGGTCACCAAACCCGCTTTAAAAAAATAAGACTGACGCGATACTGCCAAGGTGGCAGGAATACCCAACAACGGCTTGCCGAAAATTGTTTTTGGTGGTCTTGCGGAAGCCGACATGATAAATTTGTTAAGCGATATAAGCCTAATTTAAAAATAGATTTATGATTAACTTTTTGGCCAGATTGGCCGTGCGGCACGGCGCTTGCTTAACGTGCTAAACAAGCCCTCTAACCCAGTGGGTGAAGGCACGCCGGCGACGACGAGACGAAAGCTGAGACCGGCGGATAAAATGTAACTGCGGGCGCAGTGCGGGTTAAAGTTAACCCGGATTTGCCCGAGAAACCACAAAAAAGGAATGATGCAAATGGCAAAGGTTATTGGAATTGATCTTGGTACAACCAATTCAGTCGTGGCCGTCATGGAAGGCTCGCAACCGAAAGTGTTAATTAACTCGCAGGGTTCGCGGCTCACGCCATCCGTCGTTGGATTTACAGACAAGGGAGAGCGGCTGGTGGGCTTGCCGGCCAAACACCAGCAGGTTACGAATCCGCAAAACACAGTGTTTTCCATCAAGCGATTCATGGGTCGGCGGCACTCTGAAGTTACCGGGGAAGAAAAGCTTGTTCCATACAAGATCGTGGGTGGACCGGAAGAATTGGTGAAGGTTGAGGTTCGCAGTAAAGATTACACGCCACCTGAAGTTTCCGCCATGATTTTACAGGATCTTAAAAAAACCGCGGAAGACTATCTGGGCCAAAAAGTTACCGACGCCATCATTACCGTCCCGGCTTATTTTAATGATTCCCAGCGGCTGGCCACCAAAGAAGCCGGTGAAATCGCGGGGTTGAATGTGAAACGGGTATTGCCTGAACCGACCGCTGCGGCATTGGCTTACGGCATGGATAAGAAAAAGGGCGGCAAAATCGCCGTGTTCGACCTGGGCGGTGGCACTTTTGACGTATCGGTGCTGGATGTGGGTGACGGTGTTTTCGAAGTGCTTTCCATCAATGGTGATACCCACCTCGGTGGAGACGACTACGATCAGGTGATCAGCGATTACATCGCGGAAGAATTCCGCAAACAACAAGGTATTGATCTGCGGAAAGATCCGATGGCTCTGCAACGCCTGCGCGAGGCCGCCGAAAAGGCCAAAATTGAGCTTTCTAATAATATGGAAACCAGTGTTAATCTGCCGTTTATCACCGCTGATGCCAGCGGGCCGAAGCATTTGCAGATGACCATCACGCGCAGCAAGTTTGAAGCGCTTACCAATCATCTCACCGAGCGTTGCCGTCAACCCGTGCTCAAGGCTTTGCAAGACGCCAAAATCGCAGCCAAGGATGTCGATGAAGTGCTGCTGGTGGGTGGTTCCACGCGTATTCCGCGCGTGCAGCAACTGGTGAAGGAAATGTTTGGCAAGGAAGGCAACAAAAGCGTCAACCCGGACGAAGCTGTTGCGCTGGGCGCTGCTGTTCAGGGAGGAATTACCACCGGAGAAGTCAAAGATATTCTGGTGCTGGATGTTACGCCGTTGTCCCTGGGCGTGGAAACCCTTGGCGGCGTGATGACGGTCCTGATTCCGCGTAACACCACCATTCCCAGCAGCAAGAGCGAAGTGTTCAGCACGGCCGCCGACAGCCAGACCAGTGTCGAAATTCACGTGCTTCAGGGTGAACGCGAGTTTGCCCGTGACAACCGTACCCTGGGCCGGTTCCAGCTTACCGGTATTCCGCCTGCCGCCCGTGGGACACCGCAGATTGAGGTTGCGTTTGATATTGATGTCAACGGCATTTTGAATGTCAGGGCCAAGGACAAAGCCACCGGCAAGGAAAACAAGGTGGAAATCAAAGGCCATAGCGGTCTTTCCAAGGATGAAATCGAACGCATGAAAAAAGATGCGGAGGCCCATGCCGATGAGGACAAAGCCCGGCGTGAATTGGTGGATCTTAAAAATCAGGCTGACGGAGCCGTGTTCCAGGTTGAAAAAGAACTGCAGGAGCATGGCGGCAAGGTAGGCCCGCAGGAGCGCGGCGACATCGAAAGTGCCGTCACCCGCGTGAAAGAAGCACTCAAAGGTGAAGATAAAGCGGCTCTTCAGCGGGCGCTGGATGATCTCAACAAGGCCCGCATGAAACTGGGCGAAGCCATGTACAAGGCCTCGTCCGCCGCGCAAGCGGGCGGCTCACCCGCCCCGGAAGGCGAGGCTGGTGCTGCATCCGGTGCTGGTGCGGCAGAACCTGATAAAAAAGGGCCCGATGATGTCATCGATGCCGAGTATGAAGTCAAATAAGCCATGGACAACAATCCGCTGATGCCGATTGCGATTCGGCTCCGCAAATCGGAGCGCCTGGAGATTACCTGGCCCGATCAGACCACGTCCATGATTTCGCTGCGTGTACTGCGGAAGTTTTGCCCCTGCGCCGGTTGCCAAGGGGAACGTGACCTGCTTGGCCGACAGTTACTGCCGGTGGTGCGCACAACCTATGACGGCCCCATTACCGCCCTTGGAGCGGAACTGGTCGGCAATTACGCCATTCGCGTGCTCTGGTCCGATCAACACTCTACCGGCATCTACAGTTTTGCGTACCTCCGGCAACTCGCCGCCCAACACCACGAATCCGCTGATCTGGCTTAATCCAAATTGGCCCGGCTGATTCTACGATTTTATCCGATGATGGTTGTAGTGAATTATCCTATATAAGTCCCGGTGAATTCCCGATGGTGAGGCACTTCTCACCGGGATACACTCCAATGCGTGGCTTGGAGGCCTGCAATGGATTGTTATCGTTAAGAGGGCAATTCATTGGGCGGGCATAGCCAACGGGAAGGTGTGGCCGTTGAGACCGCGCAAAAATATATTCATATTTTACGGCGCAGCAGTTTTGGCCTCTGGCGAGGCGTGACGGGCGCGCATACCCCCCGTGGAGCTGTCAGCAGCGAACAACCAGTCCCGCGGGCAAAAGCCCCCCAGGAAAGTATGAAGTTATTTTTGCCCGGTCCCTTACTCACTGTTGGCCCCCGCGGTGCCGTTGAAGGACGGCCAACGGTTATGTTCGCTGGCACGTACTGCAATGCGGGCTTAGGCGAATTATTCTCCAGGCATGGGAATTGCTGTAGTTATAGCCGTGGGGTGTTCTGATTGTGCCTGTCACCTCTGGTCTATTGAATAAAAAGGAATATTATGAGAATTATATTTTCACTACTGGGTCTGCTGGTGATCATTTTGGTTGTGGTGGGTTTCTACCGTGGATGGTTCCGCGTATCCGGTGGGAACAATGAAAATAAATCACATGTCACGATGAGTGTAAATAAGTCAAGAATGCGCGCGGATAAGAATAGTCTGGTCCGCGACGTAAAGAATATCACGCCGGCGACCACCGCCCCGGCGCGGGATGGCGCGTCGGACAATTCCCCGGCCACAGTGCCAGGCGATACCTCAACGTATAAATAGAAGTGGCCGGCAGCGAAAGGAGCTTGATTAGATGAATCATGCAAACCCTACGATGCTGCCTTGGATGGGTGGCGGAATGTGGATTGGGATGCTGATCGGCGTGCTGGCGGTGGTACTGCTGATCGTTGTGATTATAAAATTATTGAAGAAGTGAACGGTTATATAATGCGGCTCGCATTTTTGGGTATCGCTGCGATTGGAATAATGTCCGTATCCGGATGCGGCAATTACGCGCGTTGATTGGCAGCGGTTACGTCGGGTACTTCCACGCCCAATGCCGTGGCCAGGGATATTTGGTGATCCTGCTCCTGCACCAATATTTGGCGCAGATGTTCGGCCAGCGCATATTCACCAATTTGTTCACACTGCCGCACGCGTTGACGATAATTGCGGATCGTTTCATTTTCGTTTTCCAGATCAAAACGCAACATATCCTCCGCCTTATCGGAAGTCTTGACCGGCTTTGGTATTACCTTGGGCATTCCGCCCAGGTAGTCAATTTGATTCGCCAGGGTGATGGCATGGGACAACTCTTCAGCGGCATGGACCTCCAGTTCGGCGGCGATATTCATGTACGCTGCGCCCTTGATAACCTGGGAATAAACGACGTAAGCGATAATCGCCTGGTACTCCCGTGCGAGGTCTTCGTTGAGCAGATCAATGAGATCTTCGCGAACCAACTTGGGATGATTGTTTTCAGTTGCGGATGTTTTCATTACCATTGAATTATTGCTCCTGTTTTGTATATCCAGCCCGGAGAACCTGTAAAAAGCAAAACGGGGAAGCTTCGGCATTGTCGGCAGAAGCTTCCCCGCCGCACACTGTTCCCCACTTGGCGTTGCCCCACTTTACGCGTGCCACTTTACGCGCCCCACAGGTCACTTTGCCCCACTGGCCCACTTCCCATTTTTTGCGGCCTTCGGTTTTCTCCTATCGGCGCGCTGCCAGGAATCGCGAACGGCGTGCTTGACGTGCGCCCAAGTCAAGGTTGATTTTCCCTGATGCTTAGCCCAATCACGCGCTAAAATAGGCTCAGCTTCCTCGTAGGAGCGATCATGGTAATTCGCCCGTGATTCCCAGCCATACTGGTACGCCGGGGCGTATTCTTCATAGGAGGTACCTTTTTTAATGTAAGGCCGCGCGGTAAACGTTGAACGCCAGAAGCCGTGTTCAATGGTTGGATCAATATTTTCCGCCAGCGCTTTGCCAGCCAGACCGCCCGCCACGCCACCGATAACCGCTCCGGCGGCCGCGCCTACAAGCGTCCCAACGGGACCGGCAACCGTGCCAATGGCGGCACCGGCACCAACGCCGCCAATAACGCCCCCGGTGAGGGTGCCCGCCCCGGTACCCAAGGGATGAGCCCCGGTCGCACCGCTTAGCGGATCACGGTTCGCATCGCGTCGCGACTTTGTAATTTCCTCGGTTTGTTTTTCCGTTTTCATTGGTCAACTCCTAGCTAAAGTAATGAAGGTAAGATCACGCCCACGGACAAAATCCATGCGGTAACACAATCACCAGCAAGATGTACATGCAAACGTCGTACCAATAACGCAATTCTCCGCGCACACGCAGTTTCCCCTTATAAAGCGTTAAAACGCGCCATGGTCCGGTGAGGGCTTGATGGCTGCGTGACTGATGCAAAACGGCGTTACCGGACAAAATGCCGCGGACAAATTGTCCGGTGCGTGCGGCTGTTGGCGTCAGAGAGATGTAATGACTCTGATTGTTTAGATATCTTCGATGCGGCACGGAAATTGCAACCGAACGGTGGGGACGGGGATAAGATTTCTGAAATGGATTTCTATTATTGACAGAGAAATTTAGGATCATTGTATGAGTGTGTTGCTTTCACAAGATGTGGATCGGCCGGAAATTCTGTTGGCGCGGACATTTCAAAAGAGTGGCAAGGTAAAGGAAGCCATTGAGGCCTGCGCCCGCGATCTTTCCACCGCCAATCAAGCTCTCAGGCAAAAACTCGCCGCTTACCACGGCCCCGATGGCGTGGGGGAGGCCCTTTCATTTACTGAAGCCATTGAAGAGAGAATTCGCTACTGCGCGGAAGAATTGCGGATATTAAGCACGGCTCTGGCTGCGGAAATTTCCGCCCGGGCCGACCTTGAGGAAAGGTTGAAAAACAGCGAATTGCTCGGAGACAAGCACCGGTTCCTGGCGTTTCATGATGTGATTACCGGTTTGGCCAATCGGGCCCTATTCAATGATCGATTGGATCGGGCTTTGGCCCAGGGTCAGCGTCATGGTCGTCCCTTCGTGGTGCTGTTCATCGACATTGATAATTTCAAGCAGGTTAACGATACCTGCGGGCACGATGTTGGAGACAAGGTTCTGCACCTGGTCGCCCAGCGTTTGCAGGCGTGTGTGCGCGATGAGGATACCGTCAGCCGCGCCGGAGGCGATGAGTTTCTGTGTCTGGTGATGGAAGTCAACCAAGACGCCATTATTGCCAATATTGCGCAAGCCATGATTGACCAGGTGTCAAGAACAGATAGTGCCGCCAGCCTCAAAACGATGGTGAAGCTGAGCATCGGCATCGCCATGTGTCCCCGGGATGGCGTAACCGCTGAAAAGCTGTTGAAAAATGCCGATACCGCAATGTATAAAGCTAAAGTGGATGGCTCTGGATACTGTTTCGCCAGCAGCCGTGCCGCCGCAGATGGGTACCATTGGGAGAACCCCGGTAAGGCGCACGAAGACGCTGGAGTTGCCGCAGCGCAACGAATGCGGTTGCCCTGATTCATCAAATACTCAATTGCCAGGAGCCTCTTCGAGTAATGGCCGGGATTGCGATTAATCGGAGAGACTCCTATGAAGACCGCAGTTACTCGGAGCGGCCCCTACGTGCAAGTCCTTACGTGATCGGCAGATCGCCTTTGGTGATCTGATTGGAATCAAGGGTAACGCGTCCGACTTGCGAGAGAGCACTGCCGTCGCGGATGGAGGCGTCCGCGTTGATCATGATATCTTCCCGGGCCAGAATATTTCCTGCAAAATCGCTGGCGGCCCCCAGCGTTGCCGAGCCGCCCACCTGCCAGTATACGCCACCTTTCACCCAGGTGGTCGCACCACCATTGATGGAAATAATCGACGAGTTGCTGGCGGTGGTCAGCGTGGTGCCAATCTGAAAAACGAATTGCGCGTTGGGATCATCCTGGTCTTTGAGCGTCAGGGTTCCATGGAGCGTTGCCGCGGAGGAAAAATGATAAACTCCTGGTAGCAGCGTCAATCCGCCCAGATCCTGCCCGCTTAGGTCGTGCGTTAAGGGCATCGCTACGGCTGCGTCATAAGCGGTGGTAAGATCCGTATGTGCTTGCAGCGCAACGGCGTCGGCGGCGTGTGTGGTGTGCGGCGGGGAAACGGTTCCCGGCGGAAATCCAATAATATCCGGGCCATGGCTGGCCCCCACATCCCCGCCATGAACTGCGGTTTTACCGGTGTTGTCTACTGCGGTACCGGCAAGTACTGCAAAGTTGCTGGCCGAATTGAGGTCCACGGAGTTGCCGGACATCTTAGGTTCTGCGCCCGCCGGTGGTACTACCAAAAGGACAAGGGTTTTATTTTTCATAGGTGTTACTCCCCGTACCGCAATTATGGGCGGCTTTTGTGGATAGGGGTCCACAAAACAAGCTGGGCATCGCAATGAAGAGAACAAGCCGGTAGTTGCTTGAACGGGAGGGCATCGAAGCGATCCATTTTGCGGTTAACCAACAAGGAACCGCAACAATCGTACGACATGCGGTGCTATGCTCGAGCACTGCTAAATATATATAGCAGCAAATCTCATGCCTGGTGCTTTTGGCAATAATGATTCCAGTACTGGGGTGCGGCGATTTTTGTGGCAAACACGTCCCGCCCGCAAATCGATGACCCGCATGCCCGGCGCGCTATTGGGGGTGGCCATCTTGGCCGCCGGTGGCTCTCCCGGTAAGCCCGCCCCGGCAGATCCCATGCAGCCGATGCCCAAAACAACAAAAGACTGGGCCGCACCTTTGCATCGTGCTTCTCCCAGAGGATATTACAGGCTTGCTATCAGAGAGCAACATCCTGCCGGGAGGTGGACACCTGGCGCGACCGCGCGAGATACGGCTGAACAATTGATTGTCCAAAATTATGTCCGGGTGACGGCTGCGTCCTGGGAGGTGGACCGAATTGGCCGGGACAATTTGGCTTGGTCCGCCAGAATGTCGTGGTGAAACGGCTTAAAGCGTCGCGTTATACCGGGCCGCGGCGGGGGAAATAGCGGAATTCAGGGAATACCGCCGTGGCACGGGAATTGCATTATTGTAAGCAAGCCGTTGCGACTGCATCTGTTTAATAATGACATGCGTATGTCAACATAAGATAGAAACCAGTTGCATTGAAAGTTGCTTGTACTTAACTGGAAAGGAGTATCTATCATGGGCTTGATTCTTATTATCATCTTGGTTCTGTTGTTGCTTGGCGCGTTGCCGACATGGCAATACAGCAGCAAATGGGGCTACGGCCCCAGCGGTGGACTGGCGCTTATCCTGGTGGTTCTTATCGTGCTAATTCTGATGGGCGTGCTTCCCGGCCGATTTTGAAGCGTGTTGCAGGCGGCAGCGGAATATAACGCCCGACCTGCTGGCGGATATATGGTCAAGGCGTATGCCAAAACCGGTAATGGCCAATGAGTTACCGGCCGCACCAGCATTATCGTTATTGGAACCAATAGCCAGTAACCGTATCGGAACCTTCCGTCGCACCGCCATCGGCTGCTCCCATATTTACGACAATGGAGCAGCCGATGGCACGGCGGACTTTTGTGGTGCAATAAATATTCCGGCGGTGTCGATGACGGTCATCGGCGCGCCATGAAGTGGATTACTACTTTTTTTGGAGTTCGATGATGAATCGTAAAAATGTTTTCACAATCACCGGCGTATTGGCCCTGAGCGTCATGTCCGCCGTCGCTTTTGCGGGGACGCTCAAGCCTGTTAACGTCAAGGGGCAGCTTCTGGATATGAACTGCTATAGCGCCCATGGGCTTAAGGGGCGGGCGCACGGTCGGGTGTGTGGTAAAAAGTGCCTCCTGTCCGGCGCTCCGGCTGGTATTCTTGTGCATGGTCACGCCTGGACTCTGGATGTGAATCCCCGGCCACTGGCACCGTATGTCGGCATGACCATCCAGGTGGCGGGACAACGCAATACCCGGGATCATGTGTTGCTCCCCGTTACCATAAAGGTTGATGACCACGGAACGTGGAAACCCATCAAACTTATTGCGTTGTTCAAGCCCGTGGAGTAATAAATCGACGGATACAAGCCCATGGCCGGTCTTTTAGCCATAGCGTGCATCTGGTCTTGAGAAACGCTGGACGCATGATGTTGTCATTATTCACCATCTCCGGCGTACCGTTGTTCGCGGCCATTGTGAGCGCCGCGCCCACGGACCGGCTGAAAAGGCAGCCTGGAAGGCCTGCGCCATAATGTGGGGCTTTCCCGCAGCACGCATTGGAAAGATTGCGGCCTGTCCGATCGGCTAATCAGGGTAGCCGGGACCGGTTACGATTCGCCAAGTTCTTTGACGCTCTGGTGTAGCAGTTTTGGTTTGCTGAAACGCTTTGGTTTTCGTTTAGAAAAAAGGAGAAGCACGTATGAGTATTACCCTATCGGATGGTTCCAACAGCGAGACCGCCGTGGTGAGTGCCAAGCCAAAATCCACGGGAAAGAAGCTTCCGCTGCAGTTTCAGGGATTGCTGACGGATATTTTGAACTCAGATCTTTCTTACATGGCGCATCCCGCGTTTGATCGGCCGGAAACGGAAAGTTTAATCTTTTCCGCCGCTTGGGATGGCTCCATGCAGGCTCTGCCCAATTCCGATGCGGCCGCTCCAACCGGCACCGGGCGTAGCGACGGACCGATAGAGGCGATGCCTGTGGCCCTGTCCACCGCAGCCCCGTTGCCCAGCCGTGACATGGAAAACAAGCTGTTCATGCGTTTCAATTTCGCCCGCATGAAGCTTTCGCAGTTGGCCAAACGTTTTCGTGTTCGCTCTACCCAATCTCTGGCCGAGCAGATGGAATTTTGGCACGCTCGCGCGGTAGAAAACCGGGAATTGCTGGCCCGTATGAATATGGCTCTGGTGCAGGCTATGGCCAAGCGGAGCCGGGCCAATAGCGATGTGGAAAATGCGGAACTGGTATCCGAGGGCAATGTGGCCCTGTTCCGGGCCATTGAAAAATTTGATGTGTCCCGCGGATTTCGGTTCAGTACCTATGCGTGCCGGGCGATTCTTAAATCGTTTAGCCGGGCGGCCATTCGCAGCAGTCGCTATCGCACCATGTTCGCCGTCGAATTAACTGCCAACAACATCGATCGTGTTGATCGAGAATGGCAAATACGTCAAGCCCAGGAGGAATCTATTATGGAACTTCGTCGAGTATTAACAGAAAACCTGGCTTCGCTTTCACAGGTGGAGCAGCGCGTCATTGAAGCACGTTTTTCCATTGACGCTCCGGCCGATGATACATCACCCCGCATGACCCTGGAGGAAATTGGTGATGTGATAGGAGTGACCAAGGAGTGCATCCGCCAGATTCAGATGCGGGCCTTGGAAAAACTGCGTTACGCCCTGCAGCGACGGGGCGTTTCTTAAGCTGCCGGGATGGCTCGCCCAAAAGCAGGTGAGCGTTTTCCCGGATTTGGCGCGGTAGCGGAGGCCCCCACCCCATTTCCCGGGTCGCTTTGGCCGACGCTTCTGACGGGCGTGACCATATATTTTGGCAGTGTCTGCATGGGATGTAGACGGCTGGCTTGCAAAAAAGCCCGCGGCGGCCAAGATGGCCCTCCCCCCAAAAACGCCATCATCTGTGCGCGGGACGTCTTTGCTAAAAAATATGGCCACGCCCGCCACACCCGTAAAATCAGGCTTTCTTGCTTCCCCTGCGTATAAAGCGTATAGTGTTAATGGTATCAGCGACATGCAAGCAATCGCATCAGGAAGGGGAAGAGGCGGGAGTATGTTGTGTTCGAGGAACGCTCGCCAATTTATCAATTTATTCCCGGGCGGACACGTTGGAGTAATAAAAAGATGAAGACCGCCGATAAATATGAAATTCTTGTTGTTGAAGACAATCCCACCGAGCGCGCCGCGATAGAGCAACTGCTGACCGGGGCCGGCTACAATGTCAAATTGACGGACTCCGCCGAAAAAGCCTTAAATTTTGTGGACGAGGGTATCGACTGCGTGATCGCCGGCGTGATTTCCGGCGACATTTCACGCCTTGATCTTATCGCCCATTGGAAAACCCATTTTCCCGAAATGCCCCTGCCCATGATTCATGAAACACAATCTGTGGAGGCTCTGGTTGAAACCATCAACGGCGGGGATCATCACGGTATGCGCAATCTTGTGAATGCCAAACTCATGCTCACCAGACTTATGGCGTTGGTACAGTCCTGCCACCGGAGTCCCAAGGCCCCAGTCGTGCCGGAATTGGACGCCTCCCAACACGGCATGGTCGGTCGCTCGCCGGCCATGATGGACGTTTTCGCTTTGATCGCCCGAGCCAGCCAGGCCTTCAGCACCGTGCTGATTTTAGGAGAATCCGGAACCGGCAAAGATCTTGCGGCGCAGGCCATTCACCGAACCTCGCCGCGCAAAACCGGACCGTTTATCGCCATGAACTGCGCTGCCATGCCTGAAGCGCTGGCGGAAAGCGAATTATTTGGCCATGAAAAAGGTGCGTTTACCGGAGCCACCGGAACGCGCATCGGCTGCTTCGAAGCCGCCAGCGGAGGCACGTTATTCATCGATGAAATCGGCGATTGTTCATTGCCGCTGCAAGCCAAGTTGCTGCGAATTCTGGAAAACCGGATTGTTACTCCAGTGGGCGGGCATCGTGAAATTAAAGTCGATACGCGCGTGGTGGCGGCCACGAGCCGGGATCTGCTGGCCATGGTGGCCAAAGGCCAATTCCGGGAAGATCTGTACTATCGCCTCAATATTGTCGCCATTCGCATGCCGCCGCTGCGCGAGCGTGCGGCGGACATTCCGCTGCTGGTGCGGGCTTTTATCGAACGCGTGAACGCACAAAACCAATCTTCCATAGACACTATCGCTGCGCCGGCATTGGAAGCGCTGCAACGTTACCGTTGGCCCGGCAATATCCGGGAACTCCTGAACGTCATCGAGCGAGCTGTGGTGCTCTCCGATGAGCCAAAAACCTCCATCTTGCTTGCTGATCTTCCCGCCGAGATCGCCAATGCTCTGGTAGGATCGGCGGTGCCAGAGCCGCCCGATACCATTGCTGCCGCCAACCCTGCCGGCAAATCCAACATAGTCTTGCCCATCGGCAACATCCATCAGATGCTAACGTTGTCCCAGCTTGAAGAGCAGGCCATTGACGAGGCGATGTCGCGTTATTCCAACAACCGAACCCGAGCCGCCCATGCCATCGGAATCAGCGTGCGCACGCTGCAACGCAAACTCGCACAGCGTGAAGCGCCAGGCGTAGTATTGCTTCACACGGAACTGGAATCATCCCCAACCAGTCGCCTGCGCCAAGATATTTCGTAACTGTTTACCGCTCTGCGACCGCAGCGCGCTGGTTCAGGCCAAAATCCAGTCGCACATCGGTCAGCAGGCCGGGACTCCCCCGGCCCAAGCGTTCAGCATGGTCTTGGTTTTGGAGCAAAACGGTCTCACCACCAGGCGCGAAAACGGGGGCCGAGAGTTCAAGGACCACAGGGAGTTCACGGCGGTGGCGCGACCCGAAGCGAAACCACCGTAGCCGGCGATGCCCCTATCGCCGCAGCGGATACAAAAGGCGTAGCCGCATGTCACCCTGACAGCCAACCGCCCACTACGCCCCAGAGCCTTTTAGTTTTCTCTTAATCGGGCCTTATTCGTTCTTATGGTATTCAGGACAGAACGATCTATTGGGAAATCTGATCAAGCTTGGCCTCAAAAATCTAGGTGGCCCTGAAAACTAAAAAACCCTGACTACGCCCGACCGCGCATTCTCCGTCCGGATTCCTCCAGCTGCGGCGAATAACAATGGGGCAGTCTGGCTTGAATACACACACTTCGTCACCCCCAATAATCATCCGCGCTCATCTGGTTCATCCGCAGATCTATCCGCAGCGGCATCCGCGGTTGCATCCGGGAGCGGCACATGGGCCTTATTAACAGCACCCCTTCATGCCTGGGGCCCGCTCGATCCAAAAACCGCTAAATACCTGACAAACTTTTATTTTTTGGACTTTGCCCGGCCAGATGCCTATAATCAATATATATAGATGAGCTTGACCGTCCGCAGGGCGGTGAACGGTTACGAAAGTTCCGCCATCGAAAGGTGAGGTCGCCATCGAATTTTTGAAAGCGTTCCTTTAAACGACGAGTTCAATCATGCGGAGCCAAATACCCATGGCTTCGGCGGTCACAGCATGGGCGACGTTCCCCTTGCCGCAGCCAATGTGCCCTGAATTGCCCAAGAGTAAATGGCACGAAGTTGGAGCCACTTGGGCCCATGGCAGAGGAACAAATTATTTTCAGGAGTACATACCATGAACGGTCAACGCATTACGGGAATTGTTCTATTGATTGTCGGGATTGTCCTGCTTTTTTACGGCCTGCACGCCTCGAATTCACTCGCTGATAAAGCGCATAATCTGATTTTCGGCCGCTACACACAAGCCACAGCCATTTATATATTCGGTGGGGGCGCAATTGGCCTGGCGGGGTTGCTGATGACCGTATTTGCGGGACGCTCTCGTTAAACGCTTAACTGCTATTACACCGGCCTGAAAAAGGTGTGGGTACCATTTTTTCTCCGGCTGCGGCGAATTCAAAGGGCGTAGCCGCACCCCGTTGCCCTTTGTAAGCTGTCCAGATGGCTTGCGGGAAACACACGGCCCACTTAGGGCACCGGCGAAGTCGGCTTGGGCGGATCCGGAATTGTAAGTTCCTCCGGTTCAAGTCCCCAATCCCGCACCTTTTTATTGAGCGTGTTACGGTTGATTCCTAGAAAATTTGCCGCCCTTATCTTCACCCCATCGCAATGCTTCAGGGCCTGGCCGATCAGCCCCCTTTCCACCTGATGGATCACCAGATCATAGATCTGCCCTTCTTTTAAGGCGTATGTGCGCAAAGACTCCTCCACCAAACGCTCCACCAGATCATGGTGATCCTCGCCCGCCCCGGAAGGCGAGGCTGGTGCTGCAGCCGGTGCTGGTGCGGCAGAACCTGATAAAAAAGGGCCCGATGATGTCATCGATGCCGAGTATGAAGTCAAATAAGCCATGGACAACAATCCGCTGATGCCGATTGCGATTCGGCTCCGCAAATCGGAGCGCCTGGAGATTACCTGGCCCGATCAGACCACGTCCATGATTTCGCTGCGTGTACTGCGGAAGTTTTGCCCCTGCGCCGGTTGCCAAGGGGAACGTGACCTGCTTGGCCGACAGTTACTGCCGGTGGTGCGCACAACCTATGACGGCCCCATTACCGCCCTTGGAGCGGAACTGGTCGGCAATTACGCCATTCGCGTGCTCTGGTCCGATCAACACTCTACCGGCATCTACAGTTTTGCGTACCTCCGGCAACTCGCCGCCCAACACCACGAATCCGCTGATCTGGCTTAATCCAAATTGGCCCGGCTGATTCTACGATTTTATCCGATGATGGTTGTAGTGAATTATCCTATATAAGTCCCGGTGAATTCCCGATGGTGAGGCACTTCTCACCGGGATACACTCCAATGCGTGGCTTGGAGGCCTGCAATGGATTGTTATCGTTAAGAGGGCAATTCATTGGGCGGGCATAGCCAACGGGAAGGTGTGGCCGTTATGCCGATGCCGGAAGAAATCAACTTAAAACCTCCTCTGGAGCGCCGCCGCTGGGCCATTGGCGGGCAGGTGCAGGGGGTTGGTTTTCGGCCATTTGTGTATCGGCTCGCCACGCAACTGCAACTCACGGGATGGGTGGCCAATAACAGCACAGGCGTTGTGATTGAAGCGCAAGGCCTACCCACCAATCTTGCCCGATTCGCCCAAGGTCTGCGCTACGAGCCCCCGCCGCTGGCCAGGATTGACCATTTCGTCGAGGTCATGGTGGCAGCGGGTGCTCCGGAGGCGGGTTTTCAGATCTTGGCCAGTGACGAGCGTGGTCCAGCCACAGCCGCCGTTACTCCGGATACCGCCCTTTGCCACCACTGCCGCCAGGAGTTATTCGAGAGCGGCAATCGACGCTTCCGGCACGCTTTGATCACGTGCACCAACTGTGGGCCACGTTACAGCATTATGGTTCATATTCCCTATGACCGCCCCGCCACCACCATGGCGGACTTCACCATGTGCCCGGCCTGTGGGAATGAATATCGAAATCCACTGGATCGGCGGTTTCATGCCCAGCCCATTGCCTGTCCGGATTGCGGTCCGCGACTGGCATTGGTCAACCCCGCCGGTGAACCCGTGGCCGGCGATCCCATCGCCAAGGCGGCGGAATTGCTTCGCAACGGCAGCATTGTGGCCATCAAAGGGCTGGGTGGATTTCATCTGGCGGTGCGTGCGGATGATCCTAAGGGGGTGGCACGGCTGCGCCGGCTCAAACATCGTGATGCCAAACCATTTGCCCTGATGTGCGGGTCGGTGGAGGCGGCAGGTCAGTATGTAACACTTAGTCCGGCTGCAGCTAAGTCGCTGGTTTCTCCGGCCGCTCCAATTATTCTGGCACGGCGGCTCACCGGCACGGCCGTTGCTCCACAGGTGGCACCTTTTAATGCCCGCCTGGGAATGATGTTAGCCTACACGCCCATCCAGCACTTGCTCATGGCCGAATTGAATCTGCCGGAAGCTGTATTGGTGATGACCAGCGGCAACAGCAGCGATGAGCCATTGGTGATTGACAATGCCGAGGCCGTACGGCGATTAGGCTCGCTCTGCGATGCCATACTCTGGCATGACCGGCCCATTGCCCGCTGCGTGGATGATTCGGTCTTGCTGGATATGGGCGATAACGAGGAGCTTTTGCCCATTCGGAGATCGCGTGGCTTTGCCCCCACCGTCATTCCCCTGGTCGGTACCGAGGGTGTTGCGGGGCTGGCGCTTGGCGGTGAATTAAAAAATACGGTGACACTGGTCACGCCGTCCGGGGCCATCGTGAGCCAACACCTGGGAGATATCCGCAATCCGCTGGCCTTTGATTATTTCCGCCGGGCCATTGATGATTTGTGCAGCCTTTACCAGGTCCATCCACACTTTATAGCATGTGATCTGCACCCCTTGTATGTAAGCACGGGGTATGCGGCAACCCTGGCCAAAAAGTTCAACGCCACGCTGTATCCGGTGCAACATCATCATGCACACGCTGCGGCGGTGCTGGCGGAACATGGCCAGATGGATCGGGCCCTGGCGCTGATAGGCGATGGTTCCGGCCTGGGCACGGATGGCACAGGTTGGGGCGGAGAACTGCTGTTGGTATCGCCGGTGGCGTTTACACGACTGGCAAGTTTACAACCGTTGCGGCTGCCGGGCGGAGACATCGCCGCAAAGGAAATTCGTCGCAGCGCGGTGGCACTGTTGTGGCAGGTATTCGGCGATGCGGGTGAAAATCATCCGCTGGCCCACACGGTCATGCCGGACTCGCATCTTCGTCAAGCCATGTTTCTGATGATGCGGCGCAACTGGCAATGCGTTACGTCCAGCAGCATGGGCAGGTTATTTGACGCTCTGGCTGCACTGCTGAATTTATGTACGTATAACCGCTATGAAGCAGAGGCGGCCATGGCCCTGGACACGGTCGCCCTGGAAGCGGCAGGTGCTGTGGCTGAAATGGGCACGCTTTGGCAGATCCACACCGATGAAAACGGCATCGACAGGCTGGACCTTGCGCTATTATGGCGATTCCTGCTGCAACAGCAGCTACGCGGAACGGCGGCGGCAACCATTGCGGCACTGTTCTATCACTATTTAGCCGCGGCATGGGACGCAGTGGTGGCCGAACATGCTGATAAAAGCGGCGTGAAAGTGGTGGCTTTGTCGGGTGGTGTATTGACCAACCAGGTTTTCGCAGAAGCCTTAACCCAACGACTTGCCCGACGGGGCTTGCGCGTATTACGCCATCATCTGGTACCACCCACCGATGGAGGATTGTCTTTGGGGCAGGCGTTCATTGCCGCGAGTCTTATGGCCCGGCATGGACGAAAAAACCGTGAGCCAAAGGAGTGCCAACTGTGTGTTTAGCCGTACCCGCAAAATTAATAACGCACAACGGCCTTGAAGGCGTGGTGGATTTGCACGGCAACCGTTTGCCGGTGAACACCATGTTAACGCCGGATGCCCAACCCGGAGATTGGCTGCTTATTCACGCGGGCTTTGCCATAGAAAAACTGGACCCGAAACAGGCTGGCGAGACCTGGGCCTTGCTGCGCGATGTGGCTCAGGCCGCCGCTAGGTCCCCGGCAGGTTCAGAAGCCGATGCATCAGTGAGTTCATCCATAGACAAAGGAGATCGGCGATGAATATTGGTACCCGGCCAAGCCAGGAATTACTTCGTGCGCTGCATGCCTCCGCTGCCGGCCTTGGCCGATCCATAGCATTTATGGAGGTTTGCGGTACGCATACGACCAGTGCTTTTCGCTGTGGTCTGCACAGCGTGATGCCGAAAAATGTGCGGTTAATCAGCGGTCCGGGTTGCCCGGTGTGCGTCACTGCTCAGGCGGATATTGATGAGCTTATTGATCTGGGCAGCCGCCGTGAGATAACGTTATGCACCTACGGCGATATGTTGCGGGTGCCGGGAAAACACGGCAGCCTGGAAAAAGCCCGTGGGGATGGGGCCAGCATTGAAGTTGTTTACAGCAGTTTAGATGCGGTGCGGATGGCTCAAACCCACCCGGAGTGGCAGGTGGTATTTGCGGCGGTTGGCTTTGAAACCACGGCTCCGGCCACGGCAGCGGCAATTTGCGCCGCCCAGAAGCTTGGACTGGATAACTTCACCGTGCTGGCCAGCCATAAATTGATTCTTCCGGCCATGCGGGCTTTGCTTTCGGCGGCGGACCGGCCGAAGATCGATGGTTTTTTGTGCCCTGGTCACGTATCAGTCATCATCGGATCAGATGCCTACCGGTGTATTGTGGAGGAATTTAACACCCCGTGTGTGATCGGCGGGTTTGAGCCCGGCCTTTTGTTATCCTCACTGCAGTGTCTGACGGAGATGGTAGCCGCTGGGCACGTGGCATTGGTCAATCAATATCCTCAGGCAGTTCGCCCGACCGGCAACCCACACGCCCTAGCCTTGCTGCAGAAGGTCTTTGAAACGGGTGATGCCCGTTGGCGCGGCCTGGGGGTGATACCCATGAGCGGATTATTCCTGCGCCAGGGCTATGCACGTTTTAATGCCGCACAAAGATTCGGCCTGAAACCGGTGGAGGATCGTGAACCGGCTGGTTGCATTTGCGGACGGGTCATCAGCGGATTAGCCCTGCCGCCGGAATGCAGGCTCTTTGGTCATGCCTGCACCCCGGTGCAACCGATCGGACCGTGCATGGTCAGTTCCGAAGGCACCTGTGCAGCCTGGTTTAAATATGGACCGCACCGGGCTGAGAGCAATGGCCTCGCTCCGGTTCAACAACTGCAAGAGGTGCTGCCATGACCATTCATAAATCGGCCTTATCTTCGATGTCAACATCGGTTCAGCCACCGGCAACCTTCCAACGTGTTGTACTGGGGCATGGCGGAGGCGGCCAACTCACGGATGTGTTGATCAACCAGTTGGTGCTGCCGCGATTGGGCAATCCCGCACTGACCGATCTGCTGGATTCCGGCATCATGAACGATGGCAGCCTGGCCCTGACCATTGATAGCTACGTGGTGCAGCCGCTATTTTTCCCGGGTGGCGATATTGGCCGGCTGGCGGTCAGCGGAACCGTCAACGATCTGGCGGTCAGCGGTGCCACACCCCTGGGGCTGGCCCTGTCGATGATTCTGGCTGAAGGGCTGCCCCGGCAAATTCTTGAGCGTGTGCTGGATTCCGTAGCCGCCACCGCCGCTGAAGCCGGGGTGCGGGTCATCACCGGCGATACCAAAGTAGTTGGCCGGGGTCAGGCGGATGGCATTTACATTACCACTGCGGGCGTTGGCAAAATGGAACCTAGTCCGCATCCACATCCGGATCGCGTTCAACCCGGAGATGTCTTGATCATCAACGGCCCGATCGGGGAGCACGGCCTGGCGGTCATGCTGGCCCGCGAAATGCCGGAAGTGCAGAGTGTTTTGCGCAGTGATGCCGCCCCACTCAACGGCCTGATTGGTCAACTCCGGACGTGTGTACCAGGCGTGGTGTTCATGCGCGATCCGACCCGCGGCGGCCTGGCCGGCGTGGCCGCGGATCTGGCGGCGAGAACCGGCTATCGGATTATTCTTGACGAAATGCAAATTCCAATTCGCCCCGAAGCCCGCCACGCAGCCGACATGCTGGGACTGGATCCTCTGGACATCGCCAATGAAGGCAAGGTGTTGATGG
This sequence comes from Planctomycetota bacterium, assembly GCA_021851715.1. GTDB lineage: Bacteria > Planctomycetota > Phycisphaerae > WQYP01 > WQYP01 > JABEVA01. The sequence goes on along the minus strand of JAJZCR010000006.1, from coordinate 23,982 downwards.
CGGTGCGCCCCGCCGAGGCCCAGGCCGCGTTAAATTTAATTCAGTCGCATCCGCTGGGTCGCCAAGCCGCCATCATCGGCCATGTATCCACTGAAATTGATGGATTATGCGTGCTGCGGACGGAAATCGGCGGGCAGCGCATCGTACAAAAGCCCTATGGAGAACAATTGCCGCGCATTTGCTGACGCGGTTGAATCAGCACAGGAGCCACACACATGACACAAGCCGCATCCATGCCACAACCTCCCACTGATGATAAACGGTGGAAAATCGTTGAAACCACGATGCGCCGCAATAATTTTCATGCTGACGCCCTGATTGAGAGTCTGCACAGTGTGCAACAGGCATTCGGCTTTTTGGACAAGGCCTCTATGCTCTGGGTGGCGGCGGCGTTGCACGTGCCGCTGTCCAAAGTCTACGGTGTAGCCACTTTTTATCACTTTTTTACGCTTAAGCCGCAGGGAAAACACGTATGTGTGGTTTGCATGGGAACCGCCTGTTACATCAAAGGCGGTCAAAAGCTGCTCGATGAAGTGCAACAGCGCTACAACATTAAAGAAAACCAGACCACCAAAGACGGTCAACTGTCGCTGATGGTGGCACGCTGCATCGGAGCCTGCGGGCTGGCCCCCACCGCCGTGATTGACGGGCAGGTGTTCGGCAAACGCACACCTCCGGAGTTGTTGGACTCGCTGGATGCCACATTGAAAAGAAAGGCCAACGTATGAAACCGGAAGAATTAACAGCCATGGCGGAAAAGGCCCGGAATCAGGATGCTCATTTTAGCCATCACATTCACGTCTGTACGGAATCGGGATGTGTAAGTTCGCAGAGCGATGTTCTTTTGAAAAATATCACCGACGAAGTGCAGCGGCGCGGCCTCAAGAGCACGGTCTGTGTTAAAGGTGTGGGGTGCATGGGCCTGTGCTGCAACGGCCCTCTGCTCAAGGCCGACGATACCATGTACCAGTCCGTCAAGCCGGAACATGCCGGAACTGTTGTCGAAAGTCTGGCCGGCCAGCCGGTGGCGGAACTGGTGTGCGACACCAAGCAGCCTTTTTTCACCCGGCAAAAATTAATCGTGCGCGAAAATGCCGGGCGCATTGATCCTGAAAATCTTGCTGATTGCGTGGCGCACGGGGCCTATCGAGCCTTACTCAAAGTGCTCACGGGCATGACGCCGCAACAGGTTATTGCGGAAATATCCGAGTCGGGCCTGAGAGGCCGGGGCGGAGCCGGGTTCCCGACCGGTCTGAAATGGGCGACGGTTTCCAAGGCCGGCGGCAAAACGAAATATGTCATCTGCAATGGCGATGAAGGCGATCCCGGAGCCTTTATGGATCGAAGTGTCATGGAAGGCGATCCGCACCGCGTGCTGGAGGGCATGGCCATCGCGGCCTATGCCGTTGGCGCTCGCCAGGGGATTCTTTATGTTCGAGCGGAATATCCATTGGCGGTTAAACGCCTTACTCGGGCCATCAACCAGGCCCGGCGCGAAGGCCTGTTGGGCCATGGGCTGTTCGGGTCGAATTTTGATTTTAACGTGGAAATTCGTCTCGGAGCGGGAGCATTTGTCTGCGGCGAGGAAACCGCTCTTATTGCCAGCGTGGAGGGCAAACGCGGCATGCCCCGTCCGCGGCCACCCTATCCGGCTAACTCCGGTCTGCACGGCTGTCCGACACTGATCAACAATGTGGAGACCTTTGCCAATATTCCGGCCATCATCGAACGCGGCGGCAAGTGGTTTGCCACCATCGGTACGGAAAAGAGCAAAGGGACAAAAATTTTTGCGCTGACCGGAAAAATCAAAAACACCGGCCTTATTGAAGTGCCTATGGGTATGCCGCTACGGGAAATTATTTATGACATCGCCGGCGGAATTCCCGACGGCAAAGCTTTTAAAGCAGTTCAAACCGGCGGGCCGTCCGGCGGCTGCATTCCCGCCGAGCATCTGGATATCACCGTCGATTACGAATCCCTGACCAAACTGGGTTCCATCATGGGATCCGGCGGCATGATTGTCATGGATGAAACCAGCAACATGGTGGATGTGGCAAGATTTTTCATGGAATTCTGCATGAGCGAAAGCTGCGGCAAATGCATACCTTGTCGTGTAGGCACCTACGAAATGCACGAACTGCTGGATCGCATCTGCAAACGTCAGGCAACCATGGCCGATCTGAGCCTGCTTAAAGATCTTTGCGACATGGTCAAGCAGACCAGCCTGTGCGGGCTGGGGCAATCGGCACCCAACCCTGTGCTCAGCACCCTGCGCTATTTTGAAAGTGAATACCTGAAACTTATTCAAAGCTCCCCCACCGGCCTTGCCGAGGATGGGGCCAAACACGTTGCCTTGGAGGTGCTCTCATGAACACGTTCACCGATGTGGAAATCGAATCCATCACACTGCGGATTGATGATAAAGATGTCAGTTGCCGCAAGGGCGAAACCGTTTTGCAGGTGGCCCGTGAAAATGGCATTGATATTCCCACGCTCTGTTATATGGAAGGCCTCACTGTGTGGGGAGGCTGTCGACTGTGCATGGTGGAAATCGCCGGTTTTCCCAAGCTGCAGGCTGCCTGTGCCACGGTTTGCACTGAAGGCATGAATATCAGCACCAATTCCCCGCGGCTGGAAAACTACCGCCGCATCATTGTGGAATTGCTCCTGGCCGAGCGCAACCACGTATGCTCCGTCTGCGTGAGCAACGGACACTGCGAATTGCAGGCCATGGCGATAAAATTGGGCATAGATCATGTGCGTTTTGCCTATCGTTTTCCACATCTGGATGTGGACAATTCGCATGATCGCATGAGGATGGACCATAACCGCTGCATTTTGTGCAGCCGATGCGTGCGAGTATGTGCCGAAATCGAGGGTGCACACACCAAGGATATCAAAGGCCGCGGCGTGCTGGCAGCCATCATCCACGACCTGGACCAGAACTGGGGCGAAAGTGAAACCTGTACCAGTTGCGGAAAATGCGTCAATATCTGCCCCACCGGAGCGCTGACACATCGTGGGACCGCGGTGGGTGAAATGACCAAAAAGACCATGTTTCTACCTTATTTAACCCTCATGCGGGAGGCCCAACCATGACCACGTCAACACCGAAACCCACCGTTGCAACTGTCTGGCTGGACGGCTGTTCCGGTTGCCACATGAGTTTGATGGACCTTGATGAGCGGCTTATCACCCTGGCGGGCCTGGTGGAGGTGCTTCATTCCCCGGTGGTGGACCAGAAGCAGTTTCCGCAGCAGGTGGATGTTACCCTGGTGGAAGGAGCCGTCAGCAGCGAAGAAGATCTGCACAAAGCCTTGATTATTCGGGCCCGCAGCAAACTGGTGGTGGCACTGGGTGATTGCGCTGTTACCGGGAATGTACCGGCGATGCGCAACTATTTTGACCGAAGTGACCTCTTTGCCCGTGCTTACGTGGAAAACGCCCAGGAACCACCGACACCTGCAGAGCGCCAGGTGGCCCTGCCCGTGGTAGGAGTTCCGCCCCTGCGCCCGCACGCCACTGCTCTCCACGAGGTCATCAAGGTGGATATGTTTTTACCGGGCTGCCCGCCCCCCGCCGATGCCATATGGTACGTCCTGACCGAGATTCTGGCCGGACGTACGCCGGCGACCACCACCGTGTCGGGTTTCGGCAGGTAGTCAGCGCCGCGCTGGCGCGTAGAAGAGGATTTCAACATGAACAAAACTATTACCATTGAAGGCGTAACACGAATCGAAGGCCATGCACGCATCACCATTGCCCTTGATGACAACGGGAAAGTTTCCGACGCCCAATTTCATGTTACGCAATTCCGCGGCTTTGAAAAATTTGTTGAAGGCCGCCCACTGACTGAAATGCCGGGAATTATGGCCAGAATCTGCGGCATATGTCCGGTCAGCCATCTGATGGCCTCCGCCAAAGCCTGCGACGATTTACTGGCGGTGGATATACCCCCCACCGCCAATAAATTGCGGCGCATCATGAACCTGGCCCAGATTGTGCAGAGTCATGCGCTGTCATTTTTTCACCTTTCCAGTCCTGATCTGCTTTTTGGCATGGATGGCGATCCTGCCAGCCGCAATATTTTCGGCCTTATTCGCGATCATCCGGAATTTGCCCGTGACGGCATTCTCCTGCGCAAGTTCGGGCAGGACATAATCGCCATGCTGGGCGAGAAGAAAATTCACCCCGCCTGGGTCGTGCCGGGTGGGGTCAACGCCTCGTTGACGGCGGAAAATCGCGATTTGATTCTCGCCCAAATTCCCGCCGCCCTTTCCCGTGCCGCCCGGGCGCTGGAGTATTTTCATACAGTCCGTGACCGCTATCCGGCTGAAGTCGATGCTTTCGCCAATTTTCCCACGCTTTTTGCCGGGCTGATTTCACCGGCCGGCCTGATTGAACACTACGATGGTGCCTTGCGGTTTGTGGATGAAAACGCCGCACCCGTGGCTGATCTAACGGACCCGCACCAGTATCAATCCATGATCGGCGAAGCCGTCGAGAAACATTCCTATCTTAAATCGCCATATTTCCGGCCGCGTGGCTACCCGGACGGCATTTATCGCGTCGGCGCTCTGGCCCGGATTATTCTTGCCGAGCGGTGCGGTACACCACGGGCGGACGCGGAACTAGGCATTTTCCGCACGCGACTGGGCCGATCGCCTCAAAGCAGCTTTCATTATCACTGGGCCCGGCTGATCGAAATTCTCTACGGCATTGAAATGATTCAACGCCTGCTGGAATACCCGGATATTCTGAATACCCATGTGCGGTCACGGGCCAGGCCCAACCGGCTGGAGGGTGTCGGCATTTCCGAAGCCCCGCGCGGCACACTCATTCACCATTACCGTATTGATGAAAGTGCCCGCATGGTCTGGGCTAATCTCATCATTGCCACCGGCAATAACAACCTGGCGATGAATCGCGGAGTGCTGCAGGTGGCCCAACGGTTTGTCGACGGCACGCATCTGGAAGAAGGAATGTTAAACCGCGTGGAGGCGGTGATCCGGTGTTTTGATCCCTGCTTGAGTTGTTCTACCCATGCCCTGGGACAAATGCCGCTTCGTATCGAATTGCGTAAATCCGATGGAGAGTTATGCGATGTGCTACAACGCGACTGATCCTGAACAGGCAGCTATTGACACACTGCTCATAGGCTATGGCAACGCGCTGCGCTCTGACGATGGTGTGGGACCAGCAGTGGTAGAGCTTATCCGTCAGAGTCTTGGCGAGGCTTTTTCCGCTAGTGTGGCCTGCCGAACTGAACTGCAACTTACGCCGGAACTGGCGGCGATTATTGCCCGCGCCGACCGCGTTATATTTATCGATGCCAGTGTTGCCGTGCCGGCTGGTCGTGTTACAATTCGCCGCATCACAGCCCAGCCAACGGCAGCCTGTCTGGGCCATCAGTTTTCGCCTCCGCAGATACTGGAACTGGCTCGCCTGGCCTTTGGAGGTGTCCCCCAGGCCTGGGTCGTGGCCGTGGGTGTACAATCATTGGCTGTTGGCCAAGGCTTAACTGCTACGGTGGCGGATACCGCAAGACGGCTGGCCGGACATCTGCGATACCACCTGCCACCAATCGGCAAGCCATCGTTCCACTGGACCTCCCGGAATACGCGATTGAGCCATTAAGGACGATGTCCAGTGGCGAGTGTGCTAAGCAGAATTTGAAAGGATGTTGTATGTCAGCCGTTAAACGTATCACTGTGGATGGCAACGAAGCTGCGGCCAGCGTAGCTTATCGCACCAGCGAAACCGCCATTCTTTATCCGATTACCCCCGCCAGCACCATGGGTGAACTCGCCGACGAATGGGCCGCCGCCCGCCAACTGAATATATGGGGTAACGTTCCACAGATCATCGAAATGCAAAGCGAAGCCGGGGCCATTGGCGCCGTCCACGGAGCCTTGCAGGCCGGATCCCTCTGTACGACATTCACCGCCTCTCAGGGATTGCTGCTGATGATCCCGACCATGTACAAAATTGCCGGCGAATTAACCAGCTTTGTCATTCATGTGGCCGCCAGATCATTGGCCACCCACGCCCTTTCCATCTTCGGTGATCACTCGGATGTCATGGCCTGTCGCGGCACGGGCTTTGCCATGCTCGCATCCGCGAGCGTCCAGGAAGCCCACGATCTGGCCGCAATCGCCACGGCTTCCACCTTGGCAGCACGCGTTCCGTTTGTGCATTTTTTTGACGGCTTTCGCACATCCCATGAAATCAACTGCATTGACGCTATCAGCGACGAGCAACTGCGAGAGTTGATTCGCCCCGAATGGATCGCCGCCCATCGCCAACGCGCCCTTACGCCCGATGCCCCCGTGCTGCGCGGCACGGCCCAGAATCCGGATGTGTTTTTCCAGGCGCGCGAGGCATGCAATCCGTTTTACCAGGCACTGCCCGGCATTATTCAGGAGCAAATGCAGCACTTCGCCACAGTTACCGGCCGCAACTATCACCCCTATGAATACGTTGGCGATCCGCAGGCGCAGCATGTGGTGGTGGCCATGGGGTCTGGCGCACAGACGGTGGCTCAGACCGTTCAATACCTTAACGCCCGTGGAGCCAAGCTGGGCTGCGTGATCGTACGGCTTTACCGTCCTTTTGCCGCCGAGCTTTTTACGGCCGTGCTGCCGCCCCAGGTCCGGCGCATCGCAGTATTGGACAGGACCAAAGAACCCGGTGCCATGGGCGAGCCGCTGTACCAGGATGTTCTCACCGCCCTCATGGAAGATTGGACCACACCCCTGCCGCTGGTCATCGGCGGCCGCTACGGCTTATCCAGCAAGGAATTCACTCCGGCCATGGTGAAGGCCATCTTCGACCACCTGGCCCTGGCCAAGCCCCAGCGGCATTTCACGGTGGGCATTGTTGATGATGTGACAAAACTTTCCCTGCCCATCGGCGATGATCTGGATATTCAACCTACCGATACCATCCAGGCCATCTTCTTCGGCCTGGGCTCGGACGGAACCGTGGGGGCCAATAAAAATTCGATCAAAATTATCGCCGGCGAAACCGGTCTTAATGCGCAGGGTTATTTTGTCTATGATTCCAGAAAGTCCGGATCAATGACCGTGTCCCATCTTCGCTTTGGCCAAAGCCCCATTCACGCTGCGTACCTGATCCACCAGGCCGGTTTTGTGGCCTGCCATCAGTTTGAATTTGTGGAAAAGCTGGATGTGCTGGAGGCGGCCGCGCCTGGTGCCGTGGTGCTTTTTAACGCCCCGTTTGCGCACGACCAACTGTGGTCCAACCTGCCGCGGGAGATCCAGGAAGTTATCATCGCCAAAAAACTGCGAGTGTATACGATCAATGCCGATGCGGTGGCCCACGATGTCGGCATGGGCCGGCGCATCAACACCATCATGCAGACCTGCTTTTTCGCCATATCCGGTGTCGTGGAACAGAACGAAGCCATCGCAGCCATCAAACGCGCCATTCGTAAAACCTACGCCAAACGCGGCGAAGAAGTGGTGCGCCGCAACTTTGAAGCCGTGGATAAAACGCTTGAACATCTCCATCCGCTCGTCATTCCGGCCGCGGCGGATTCCAGGATTCATCAGACCGGGTTTTTCAATGAGCAGATGCCTGAATTCACAAGTCGTGTGCAGGCCGTGATGCTTGCCGGAAAAGGTGACAGCCTGCCCGTGAGTGCATTTCCGGTGGATGGAACCTGGCCCACCGGCACCACCCAATGGGAAAAACGCAATATTGCCGCCGATATTCCAATATGGGAGCCGGGAATTTGCATACAGTGCAACAAGTGCGCCTTTGTGTGCCCGCATGCCGCGATTCGCGCCAAGGTGGCCTCCGAGACCGATTTGGCCGGGGCTCCATCCACGTTCCATAGCGTGGCCTACAAAGCTCCGGACTTCAAGGGGATGCAATACATCCTGCAGGTGGCTCCGGAAGACTGCACCGGCTGCGGTCTGTGTGTGCAGGTATGTCCTTCCAGGGATAAAGCCAATCTCAAACACAAGGCCATCAATATGACTCCGCGTCTGACTGTGCGCGACGCCCAGAAGGCCAACTATGATTTCTTCCTCCATATTCCCGAACTGGATCGCAGCCGTATCAGCCGACTGGATGCCAAATCCAGCCAGTTTATGCTCCCTCTTTTTGAATATTCCGGAGCCTGCGCCGGCTGCGGTGAAACGCCTTATCTCAAACTGCTTTCGCAACTTTTTGGTGACCGTCTGATCATCGCCAATGCCACCGGATGTTCCTCCATTTACGGCGGTAATCTGCCCACTACGCCCTACACCAAAGATGCCAACGGCCGTGGGCCGGCGTGGAATAATTCTCTCTTTGAAAACAATGCCGAATTCGGCCTGGGAATCGCCCTGGGGGTGGCCAAACACGAACAGGAGGCCAGCCGACTGGTTAAGCAGCTTGCACCGACCATCGGCGAAGTCCTGGCCGATGGATTGCTGATGACCGATCAGAGCACCGAATCCGGCATTGCCCAACAGCGCCGGCATGTCGCAGCCCTGCGCCAAACCCTGCAACGCCTTACCACCCCGGAGGCAACCACGCTTCGCCAACTCGCCGATTATCTCGTTCGCAAAAGCATCTGGATTGTCGGTGGAGACGGCTGGGCGTATGACATCGGCTATGGCGGGCTTGACCATGTGCTTAGCATGCCGTACGACATCAACGTACTGGTTCTTGATACCGAGGTTTATTCCAACACCGGTGGCCAGGCCTCCAAGAGCACTCCCATCGGCGCGGCCGCCAAGTTTGCCTCCGCCGGCAAAGATACTCAGAAAAAAGACCTGGGCCTCATGGCCATGAGCTATCGCCATGCCTACGTGGCCAGCGTGGCCTTCGGTTCCAACGACAATCAAACGGTGAAGGCCTTCAGTGAAGCGGCGGCCTATCCCGGACCGTCGATGGTCATCGCCTATTCCCATTGCATTGCCCACGGTTACGACCTGAGCTTTGGCTGTGAGCAGCAGAAACTGGCTGTAGACAGTGGAATCTGGCCGATGTACCGCTACGATCCACGGCTGATCCAGCAGGGCAAACCACCGTTGCAGATTGACGCAACCACCGTGCGGGCTGATGTCCACACTTATTTACGCAACGAAACCCGCTTCGCTATGGTTGAAAAAATTGATCCAGAGCGATTCCGGCAACTTTCGCAAGCCCGCGTACGCAATACCGCCGACCGGCTCGCCTTGTACCGTGAACTGGGCCAAATCGCCTATCCCTACGCGCGGCCGGTAGTTGCCGCAACAACTGCGGAAACATCCGTGAAAGGAACGGTGCCATCATGAATCTTTCCACCACATACATGGGATTTCAACTGCCGCACCCTCTGATTCCCGGAGCTTCTCCCATGTCGGACGACCTGGATACGGTCCGACGGCTTGAAGATGCCGGTGCTCCCATGATCATCATGCACTCTATTTTTGAGGAACAACTGGTCCAAGAGCAGCTTTACGTCAACTGGGCCATCGAGCAGGCCGAAGAGAGCTATGGTGAAGCCGCCAGCTACCTGCCCAAGCCCAGCGAATTTATCCTCGGTTCGGAATCCTATCTCAAACAAGTGGCCAAAATCAAGGCTGCCGTGGCGGTGCCCGTCATCGCCTCGCTGAATGGCCGTACCAAGGGTGGATGGATTTCCTATGCCCAGGAGTTGCAGCAGGCCGGGGCCGATGGCATCGAACTCAATATTTACGAGATGTCACTTTCCAAATCACGCAGTTCCGCCGATATCGAACGGGAAGCCCTGGCAGTCATTGCCGCCGTGCGCAGCGCGGTTAAGCTTCCCCTGGCGGTGAAATTATCCCCCTTTTATACCTCGCCCATTCACTTTGCCGCACAAGCCACCGAGGCCGGTGCCGGCAGTATCGTGATCTTCAATCGGTTTTATCAGGGCGATATTGATATCGAAAACCTTACCGTGCGGCGCTCACTGAAACTTTCCACGTCTGATGAACTGCTGCTGCGTCTGCGTTGGGCTGCGGCGATGTATGGCCGGATCGACGGTGGGCTGGCCATTACCGGCGGTGTGCAGACATGCCGGGATATCATCAAATGCATCATGGTTGGAGCCGATGTGGTGCAACTGGTTTCGGCTCTGCTGGAATCCGGCCCGGAACATCTGGCGGTTTTACGCCAGGGCCTTCGGGACTGGATGGAGCAGCATGAGTACAGTTCGCTAAGCCAGATGAAAGGCTCGATGAGTCTGCCCCATTCACCCGAACCTGAACTTTTCGAACGGGGCAATTACATGCGCATCTTGCAAAGCTGGACCGTCTCTGAGGTTACCCAGGATGGATTCTGGAGCTAGCCATGCATGAAATGTCCATTGCTATGGAACTGCTTACGCTTATCGAAAGTCGCATGCCCCCCCACGCGACGCTGGAGGCGGCGCAGGTACGTATCGGTCCCATGCACGGTGTAGTGGCTGAGGCCATGCAATGGGCCTGGCGGACGGTGGTAAGCGAAAAGGGCTGGCCGCAGGCCCGCCTGCTCATCGACACTCCGCCCTGGCAATTGCAATGTCCGGCCTGCCGGCGGCAATGGCAGCCGCAGACGATCGATGAACTCTGCACCTGCGGACACCTAGAGGCCAAACTCGTCGGCGGAGATGAATTTCTGCTGCTTTCCATTGACGTGGTACTGCCGCCGGACAACGCGGCACAACAACCAGCCATGTCAAGTACAGGTGTGTTATGAGTATTACAGTACCCGTGGTCGAAAACGTCTTGAAAGTCAATGACGAAATCGCCCTGCTTAACCGCCGGAATTTCAACGATGCCCACGTATTTGTGATTGATCTGATCGGTGCTCCCGGGGCGGGTAAAACCGCGCTGCTGGAGCTGATGCTGGATCAACTTGCCGGAATCGTCCGGGTCGGCGTGGTGGTGGGTGATCCGGCAACCTCCCGTGACGGTCAGAGGCTGGCCCGCTTCACCCGCCATGTTGTGCAGGTCAATACCGGTCATGGCTGCCACCTGGATGCTAATCAAGTGCGCCAGGCCATCACCAAACTGCCGCTGGCTGAACTTGATATTTTAGTGATTGAAAATGTCGGTAATCTGATATGCCCGGTCGGTTTTGACCTGGGTCAACATGCCAAAGTCGGGTTATTTTCCGTCAGCGAAGGGGATGATAAAGCCGCCAAACATCCGCACCTGGTTTTAACCGCCAATGTGCTTCTCTTAAATAAAATTGATCTGCTGCCCTACGTACCCTTTGATGTACCGCGGTTTCGTGAAGATGTGCGGCACCTGAATCAGGTGGCCCCCCTGATGGAAGTATCGGTGGCCCGCCGTCAAATCGATCCTTGGACCCAATGGCTGCTTGCCCAGGCTGGCAGGCCGCAATCCAGCGCCACTTCGTAAGTTGCCCCAGCGGTTCCCGGGGAAGACCAGTTTTGTTTACTGCGTCGGAAGAGTCGGCTGCTGCGGCTCCTGAAACGTCGGTTCTTCCGATTCCAGTCCCAACTCCCGCACCTTTTTATTGAGCGTGTTACGGTTGATACCCAGAAAATCGGCGGCCTTGATCTTCACCCCGTCGCAATGCTTCAGGGCCTGGCCGATCAACCCTTTTTCCACCTGGTGGATGACCAGGTCATAGATATGCCCTTCTTTCAGGGCGTATGTGGCCAGAGATTCCTCCACCAGATGCTCCACCAGATCATGGACATCTTCGCCGGCAAGGGCACTTTTGCCCTGCTGGGCAAAAGCCCGGATCGCCGTAGGCAGCAATTCTTCCGTGAGGGTATCGCCCCGGCTCAACACCACGGCCCGTTCAATGGCGTTTTCCAGTTCGCGCACGTTGCCCGGCCAGCCATAGCGCACCAGCACGTTGAGTAATTCGCGGCTGATTTTGCTCAATTCCTTACCATTTTCGGCATTAAATTTATCCCGGAAAAAGTCAATCAGCCGGGGAATGTCCTCACGTCGGCTGCGTAGCGGCGGCAGGGCAATGGTGACCACGTTGAGCCGATAAAATAAATCTTCGCGGAAACGCCCCTTGGCCACTTCATCCTGTAAATTCAGATTGGTGGCGGCGATAATACGTACATCCACGCGAATGGTTTTATTGTCTCCCACCCGTTCGAGTTCGCGTTCCTGCAGCACCCGCAACAGCTTCACCTGCAACCCGATGTCCATGGTGCCTATTTCATCCAGAAACAGCGTACCGCCATGGGCCGCCTCAAATCTTCCGACTTTATCGCGAATTGCCCCGGTAAAACTGCCCTTCACATGGCCGAAAAGTTCCGATTCCAGCAGCGTGCCGCTGAGCGCACCGCAATTCACACGTATAAACGATTTTTCCGCCCTGGTGGAATTGAAATGAATGGCCTTAGCGATCAGTTCCTTGCCAGTGCCTGTTTCGCCCAGCAGCAGCACGGTGGCCCGACTCGTGGCTACCTGGGCAATGGTGTCAAACACCTCCAGCATTGCCGGTGAACTGCCGATGATGTTATCAAACTTGTATTTGCTCTGCAGGGTATCACGCAACTGGCGGCGTTCTTCCTGCCATTGTTCGCGTTCCTCCGCGACGATGCTGTTGATTTTGATGGCTTGCGCGATAAAGGCTGCCACAATTTCCAACAGACGCTGATCATCTGAAAGCATGTGTTCATTAAGAAACTGCTTGTCTACTGACAAGGCTCCCACCGTGCGGCCATCGACTGAAATCGGTACGCAAATAAAACTGATGACTTTTCCGTTATTGCCGGCCCGTGCTCCGGTGCGGTTCAAAAATCGCGTTTCTTTGCTGATGTCCGCCACCACCAGCGGCGATCCACTGGCCACCACCTGCCCCGTAATGCCCTCTCCGACCGCGTAACGGCCCCGTTGAATTTCTTCCGGCGTCAGACCCAGCGCCGCTTCAATCTGCAACCGCCCCGTGGCGTCATTCAGCAGCACCATCGAGCCACGCTCCATACCCAACCGATCGGCGAGCACACGCATCGTCTGAGCAAAGGCCGCGTGCAAGTCCAGACCAGAGGAAAGCACCCGCCCCATTTCCCGCAGCAGCGTTAATTCCAGTTCAGCTCGTTCCATACTATCCATAGTGACTGTGCTGTCAGCCCAAGCCACCATCCTTAAAAACAGCCGTCGGCCTCTTCAAGTCAGGATCATTCTACCCTAGAATCATCCTATGCACGTTTAGTTAGCAAATTCCATGCTAGATGACGCCAGCACCATTCGACCAGATCAACATATCGAAAAAGGGGCCTTTTGTCGCCTTCACGATAGCTTTTTTTGGACGCCTATGGAATCCTTATAAAAATATCATAAGTAATTTTATTTATTGATGATACATAAATACTTCAGGATCGATATTTTGGCTGTGACTGGCTTAGGTTTTCGGTTGTAGTTTTGTCCTCAAGAGGACGTCCGCGTCACAGGCTGGTTACAAGATTATCCAATCACGTGCCTATTTTTTAGGCTAGAGCCTAGACTTTGCACAATTCTGCAGCCGTCATGGCACTACGCCCAACCCAAAGGCCAACACCGTGCGGTATAGATTTTTCCCCTCCGATAATTCCCAAGAATACTGCCAGTGTTTCAACCGCTGCCGTTGCAGCGCTATTGAATGTGACATCAGCGCAGAGTTCGCCAGGCCACCAATGGAAGTTTGTGGGTCATTTTTTTTCTGGAGGCGAGAATGGCGGGTGTTACTTTTAAGATGATGTGCTGGACATAAACAACCTCGGCCACCGGCTCACCGATCTTGCCTTCCAGATGTTTGGAAAGCAACAAATTGTAGCGGTGCCGGCGCGTTCGCACGAACAGCGGGGCCACCACAGTACCGGTAATTTTTTTCCCATGCAAAAGGGTGAAGGTGTACGCGAAACGAAACCATGGCTGGGTTTTACCCGAATACAGCTTGATGTCGCTACCATTTTGCAGATAACGCCATTGTCGAATCTCGCGCTGCGCCAATATTTGCACATCCATCCGGCGAATGCGCATCAGCGGAATATCGCGATAACGCTTGATGGATGCAATCCATATCCGAAAGGGCGTATCCACGGTCGTTGAAATTTTCCCTGTCAGTACACGACCATTGCTTAAGATCACTTTTCCCCGGCGATGGTTAAACCGTTCGCGCGAATGAATGACCTTCAGCGGATTAAATCCTGGTTGTGTATCCGGAACCAATTTTGATTGCGGTGCTTGTGTGGTTGGGGCATTGTTGAGCAACTGACTTAAGCTTTGTCCAAGCAGCGGCTTGTGCGCACAAAGCGCCACCAACATGGCCAAGACTGCCGGCACAGAAGACTTGTACCGGGTTGCTGCAGTCTGGTTTCCAGCCATTTTACACTGGACGCGGCCTGCAGTGACGCAGGTGGGTGCGGGGCCTGGCCCCTCCACTCTTGATACCTGCCGGAAAAGACGCGCCGGTCCACCTGTTCCATCGGTGCGGCCGCGGTTAAGATAACGCTTGAACATCATGGAAGTTATTATGTCCGAACCACGTGGTCTTTTGCAACAGTTTGATCAAATGCTTCATCACCGACGCATGCTGCCTCGCAAGGCTCGCGTGCTGGTGGGCTGTTCCGGCGGTGCCGACAGCGTGGCGCTGCTGCGACTGCTGCAGGGAGTCAACCAAGGGACCTTCTGGCAATGGCAATTGATTGTAGCTCATGTGAACCACAACCTGCGCGGGCCTGAAAGTAAAGCGGACCATGCGTTTACCCGACAATTGGCGAAACAATTGCACCTGCCTTTTCGGGTTAAAAGTCTGCGTTTGAAATCCACCTCCAGTTCCCAAGTCAGTGAAAATGCCGCCCGCAAGGCCCGTTTGGCGGCGCTGGGGCACATGGCCGCAGCCAACCGCTGCTCCTGGATCGCCGTGGCGCATCACGCCGACGATCAGGCTGAAACTGTTTTAATGCGGCTCATTCGCGGTACCGGCGTACGGGGAATAGCTGGCATGGCCACTTCGCGCCCGCTGGGAGCCGCTCGCCTGGTGCGGCCACTGCTTGGTTTTACCCACCAAAGCCTGCGCGAGTATCTCCAAGCCATCGGGCAGCCATGGCAAACCGACCTTAGCAATGCGAATCGACAATTTTTGCGAAATCGTATCCGCCATGAACTTCTTCCGCTGTTGACCATCTATCAACCCAATATCCGCCGCACACTTGTGCGCCTGGCGGAAAATGCCCGCATCGCTGATTGGGCCATTACCAAAGAAGCTAAGCTGTTGATCGTCCTGATTACCTCCAGCCGGCACCCGTGCGAATACCGCCTGGCCATCCAGCCGCTGACCAGAGCTTCCTCCGCCGCGGTGGCCATGGTCCTGCGCCATCTGATCGTCGCCGCCGGTGGCCGGGCCGATCAAATTCACCACAGCCAACTCATGACAGCCGTGCGGGCTGTTCGCCGCCGTAGTGCCGGAACGTCGCTGCAATTTTCACGTGGCGTGGTGCTGACCATTCACCGCGACCAGGTGACGGTTCGGCGGCCTGCGGTCACACGTGGTCGGCCGGGCCGATAATGTAACCCGAACGCCAGCCTGGTTGATAAACGGCGTCCCATTTCGAGCTATAATTTCTTTATACGAATAATGGAAATCGGCGGCGTTTTCGCTTGCTTTGTCACCCCATTTCGGGATAATACAACTCAATCATGGATGATTCGTTCTAATTAAGTTCTCACTGGCAACACGGAAGTCGCCGCTTCGACTAACCACTGCTGGAGTGAACCTGATGAAGCATCGTCGTCACCGATACCGCAAGCCCTTATCCAAGGGAGAATTGGCCGGCCTGCTTGGACTTTTCATGCTGGTCCTCGGTGCCATATCGATGTTTTTGCGCCCCCGCGCGGTTCCACACTTGTTAGCGGAGGCGGTTTCGGGATCGGCGATCCAACCGTCCGATAACACCTTACAGGCGATGGTTCCGGCACAGCAAGTGGCCACCGGCATTTTCAGCGTCGTCATGCCTATTCATGCCCGCCCCGCTACCGCCGCCGGTAACGCCTCGGCATTATCTCGCGTAATTGTCGGCCACGCGACTGCAACTCAACCCCCAACCGCGTTCTGGTTCCATGGACGTAAGTATGTGTACTGGAAGACGCTGCTTATGCGCGTTACCAGCTACGCCCCAGACCGTCGTTGCTGCTGGCCTTTCACGGGCACCACCACCGCATCCGGGGCCAGTGTGCATACCAACGCCGGCCGATTGGTAGCAGCGGATACGCACATCATTCCGTTCCATTGCCTGGTCAGTGTACCCGGCTACGACAACAGCCGGCCCGTTCCAGTGCTTGATCGCGGCGGAGCCATTCGCGGATATCGTCTGGATGTGCTTCAACCCACTTTTCAGCGTGCCAGCAATTGGGGCAGCCGCCTGCTTTACGTGCGCGTGTTCCGACCAGTTGCTGAAAACTGATTCTGCGACCATAGTATCATGTGTGACTACCTCTTTAATCATCAATGCCGATGATTTCGGCTTTTCACCCGGCATTACCGACGGCATCATTGACGCCCATCGTCACGGCATATTAACCAGCACGACACTGATGGCCAATATGCCCGACACCCTGCGGGCTATGGCCCTGGCCGGAGAAAATCCGGACTTGGGCGTGGGAATTCATCTGGGACTGACGCAGGGGCGGCCGATAACCAGCAACCTGTGCAGCCTGGTGGATGGACAGGGCAATTTTTGTCGCGGGTTACCTACCCTGCTGGCTAAGGTCAGCATATCCGGCCGCGCTCGCCGCGAAGTGCAAAGGGAATGGGCGGCCCAGATTGAATTCACCATGGCCCATAAGATTATTCCCACCCATCTTGATTCGCACAAACATATTCACCATTGGCCACCGTTGGCTAAGATAACCATTGAGCTCTCCCGCTCCTACAACATTGGCTTTATCCGCTGCGCCCGGGAAGTATCTATACCCGGCTACAAAACCAGGCCTGCTTACACGGTACTGGCCCACCTGGCCGCCGGTCTACAGCCACGAATCACAGCCGCAGGCAGCCGCACCACCGATTGGTTTTTTGGATTAAGCGCTACCGGCAATATGTCCACCCAAACTTGGCAAGCCTTGTTGCAACATTTACCGCCAGGCACCGGCGAGGTGATGGTTCACCCAGGAAATCCGGTCGGACTGACTCGCCAGCACACCCGCTTACTTGCCGAGCGTTCGCTGGAACAGGACGCCTTGGTGGATGCCGCTGTAAAAGCACGATGTACCGCCTTGGGGGTGAAGCTCGTTCATTACGGCAACTGCGAAGGTGCGGCAAGGCCGCCTCTTACAAATGTTGAATAAGCACGAACACGGCGATAAGAAATGCGATCAGGGCCATGGCAAAGGCACCGTTGAGCATCCAAGTGCCACGCACCCGTGATTTTTCCACCCATTCATGCATCTGCATGGCCGAAACGGCACAAGTGTCACGCACCTGGCTCAGGCATTCCACCGCGTGATGATTGGCCGCTTGCAGCCGGTCTATCATAATCGAAAAGCGGTTGAAGGATTCCACCAGTTGCCGGTCAATTTCGTTGCCGGTTTCAATTTGTTCCCGAATGGTCCGCAACATTTCACTATGGTCTTTGGTGGCTCCTGCAAGTCCGGCTGATATTTCTCTGATCCGTCGCTGCCGCTCCGAATGCATGGCCAACTGATCATTGATCACCTGCAGCATTTCCGCCTGCATTTTGCTGGTCTGGGGCAGCGTTTCCACCGCATGGGGCAACGTACCCAGCCGCGAAAGCATCTCTTCCTGCCGCTGCCTCTGGCCATCCAATGCGGAGCGTAACTCCTGTACCGTCTGCAAAAGAGAATCGTAACTTTGCTGTAGTTTGTAATGATTCGGTTCGGAAAATACCGCCCCCGGCCCAACCCGCCTTAGCACGGCCGGATTTGGTCCGTCGGTACCCGTCGCCGCATATTCCGAAGCGGTTGCCGGTGAATCATTTTCCGCATACTGCGGATAGGCCTCGTAATCGATCACTTCCGGTCCACTGGTCCGAAAAAACCGCCTCAATTGCGAAAAAACACCCATGGCCAACTCCGCCAAAATCCACATCTAATTATAGCAACGTCCGTGGCGAAAACCTAATGCCACAAACCGTGGTGATACCGGCGGGTGACTTGGCCGTGCTCATTAATCAGAGCTAAATAATTACTCTGCTGGAAAGCCCATACTATCCATTCTGTCATCAGTTACGGATGTTCTGCTTTACGCTGGGCCATGGTGGTCGGAGGCTCGCTGCAGCCGGGCGGAGCGTAACACGAGGGCCGCAGTCCTGGCCCCCTGCTGTGGATTGGGCAGATCGCGGACATCCACCAGTAAATCGCCGGACCAGTTGAGACCATCGGTGCGGACCAGGATTTCCGCCACCGGCAGATCTCCATGGCCTAATTCCGTCGGACGAAACGATGTCTTGGTTCTGATGCCATCGGCAAGGGTCCACATTCCTACCCACGGGCCTAATCGATCAGCGGCTTGCAGGAGGTCCGGCCCATCCAGCGCCAAGCGGGCGGTATCCAGATTCGCCCGTACGTGGCCAGCTCCCAGACGGCCAAATAGTTCCAGGAGAAAATCAATGGAACTGCTGGAAAGGCACAATTTCAGGCCGGCCCGGTCGGCTTCACCCGCCAACGATTGCGCAGCGGCTACCACCGCTTCCGACAGCGGAACAGTTGATTCCGACGACCTTGCCGGAGCGCCTGCGTAAAGGCTAACAGCGGCAGCCCTCAGATCGTAGGCCAGGCGAATAGCCCCCACCGCCGAGGTCATAACCTGGTCGAGTGTTTTGGAATCAAACAATCCACCCCGCGTTGAAACGGCCCGAACGCAAGTCAGGCGTAAATGCTGCCGCTGCAACAGATGGCGGAAGTGCCGCCGTGCGGTCGGGCCGAAATCCAAACTGGCCAACTCCGGATGATGATTGGCCGCGGCAATGCCGACAAACCCCGCGTCACGGGCTACGCTCATCGCCCCTCGCAAGTCCGGACCAAGGGCATCGATGGCCAGGCTGGCGGAAAGCGACACATCAGTTTTCATCTTGGTGATGTTCATCAGAAAGCCCCAATGTCTGGGCAATAAGCCGTAGGGTTTCGCGCTGAGGGCGGCGAATTTCATGACGTTCGATTCGGGCAACGGTTTTAGCGTCAATGCCGGGAAAATCCTCCCGCCTGAGTCCCAGCTTTCTGCGCAGCACGCGCACCTGTCCACCTAGGGATTCGTCTGCCGCCCACTGTCGACGGCGAAATTCCCGGCGAAATTGGGCATGATATTGACAGAGAATCTCGTGTGCCGCGAGTTTGCCTGATCCAATCTCAACCGTGCGCCCGCCATCAGCGATGCGCCATGCGCCCGCTGAGAATTTCACTGTGCGTGCTCGCTGGCCAATCCAATCGGCCGGCACCACCAGGGGGCGTAATTCGCCGGACCAGAAGGTGACAGTGGCTGTACCCGCATCCGGCAGCACACCGATAAGCCGTTCACGCCGGTCCGGTGCTTCCAGAATTTCCAGGGTTTGTTTTGCGGAACACGCACCGGCTGGGTCCATATAGATAAGGCGGTCCATGCCGCGATGGAGGCAGGGCAAAATCTGCACGCGCGGACAAAATAACACCACCATCGAACCGCTGCGCCGAGTGGAGCTGGCTAGAATCTTCACGACCTGGTTGAGGACATCGCCAGCGCTGATGAGAAAAATGCTTTTGCGATGACGCTGTTCCAGCAGAGCCTGAACCTGGCTGCCATCCGTCAACCAATGAATAGCTATTTGTCGTTTTCCAGGTGCTTCGGCGGTGAGGCTTGTGCGCACGATGAAGACTCCTGATCGTCCATGATCCAGTCAAACCGTGCTCATTTATAGCATCCATCAGGCCAGGTCTGCAACTGGTCGGTACCGCCTGGAAAATCGTCTCGCCCATGGACACTGGCATGGCAGGGCAGGATTGGGCTAGAATAAGCGCCATGAAAAAAGAATCCGTGGAAATGGTCGTCGCGCCACAGCCCACTTCGCTTGGCGTTGGTCTGAAGGAATGGGCAATCATCTGCACCGCTCTGGAGCAGGGCCAACAGGCGGTCTTGCTTCGGAAAGGTGGCATTTACGATGCTGCGGGTGAATTTGAACTGGAACATCGTGAATTTTTGCTGCTGCCGACCTACCTGCATCAGAAAGCGGAAAGTGTAAAGCCGTCGTGGCGGAGTCGCATGTCCATACTGTCCTCAGAGCCGGAGCAGATTTTAGTGAAATCCTGGGCCAGGGTACGGCATATATTTCGTGTGCCGCACCGGGCGGCCCTGGAGGCTCTGGACGAACTTTATCTCTGGGACAAACCTCTGCTGGACATGCGTTTTGGCTATCGCCCCAATTCCCCGCTGTATCTGCTGTTGCTGGAGACATTTTTGCTGGCCACGCCAACGACCATTGTCCATCATCCCGCTTATGCCGGTTGTAAAAGTTGGGTTCCACTGCATGCTGAGATGGATATCCGCGGCAGCGTACCCGTGATGCAACCGGCTAAAATTCAACAGTTGTCCGAGCGTATCCAAAAGGCATTTGCCGCCTGAAAGCGCAGCGATCGCCGCCCGGCGGATCGGTTAAACGGAACTTGGTCGGATCGGATCGGTAACGGGAAGGTATTGGCAATGGCGAAGCAGTTTCAACAGCCCCTCACTGCTTTGAGCCTGGGCAAAGGATATTTCCGCATCGGTTATTCCAACGCATAAAAGCAGGTCCACGCGGCCCGAAGCCAGATCAAAACTCGCCGGAATGTGATCCGGCCGGCAGATCAAGACATTTCGGATGAGGCATGTCGGCAGGCCGTCCAACGGACCTCCCAACGCAATGCGATCCAGCGGCTCAATGAGTTCACCGCGCAGCTTTCCGCTGGCGGTCAGAATATTCACCGCGGCCAGCCATTGCAGCACACGCACGCACCAGTCGGCCTGGTGTGGTGATTGCATCACCAGTTCACAGCCCAGGCCGCTGTATTGTCCCGGTTGGATATCCTGCGGATGAATTCCCCATGGATTGGACAACGCGGTGGTAACATACGCCCAGTTGGGCCGGTCCGGCTGGGGCGGCGATTCGAGTACGGCATGCGTTAGCCAACTGGGGTCTGCGTTTTCGCAACCCAATTGGTGGAAGAGCTGCGCTGGCAGAGGAAAGATGGTTTTGGAAAAGGTGCCGAAAATAGCCGGATAAATCCGCTCTTCGCGATCGATCCAGATCTTTTCAAACCAGATGCGCCGGGATTCTTCGTCGTGAGCTTGCATGGATAACTGAAGCCGACTGAATTCAGGTGCCGGGGTTAACGGAAGGCGGATTGTTAGCTTCAAACAAAGTGCGTTGTTCGCGTTTCTGAGCCTTGCGCAACTGCCGCCGATTTCTTTCGCTCGGCTTTTCATAATAGGCAATGCGTTTCATATCTTTGATAAGCCCCTCTTTTTCGCAGAGCTTTTTGAAGCGGCGCAGCATTTGTTCAACTGTTTCGTTCCCACGAGCCTTTACCTTGAGCATACCAGACCAACCTTTAGTTAAACCATCGTTGAATCCAAGAAAATTAGTATAATGAGTGGCTGTGGGAGTTGCAAGTACGCGTGGCGGCCAATTTGCGGGTGCGGGCCGGGTGCGCGGCTTTGGACCAGAAGGTGTGTTTGGGTCGATATAAAAGCGAGGCACGCCTGCAATAACAGAGCAGACGGGTCGTTGTAACAAGAGGTATGACAGCGCATGGATTCGGACGCCATTACGGTCATGCTGGCGGGATGCCGGCGCGGTGATACGGCCGCTTGGGATGCGCTGGTGGACGCCTACTGGCAAAGGCTTTATGGGTACGCCTTGCGGGCGACCAATAACAGCGAATTGGCCAGAGATCTGGTTCAAGAAACGTTCCTGAGAATCGTACAGAAATTGGAAAGGTACGACCATCAGGGCAAGTTTGAGGCGTGGCTTTTTCGCATTTTAGTAAATCTGGTAAGAGACCACGGGCGCGTCACTGCCCGCAGGCCTGTGCGATCGATTGTGAGTAAAGATGGTGACGGAACCAATGACATTACCGACGATTTACCAGGTAAATCACCCATACCTGCGGATCTCATCCAGCGCGATGAAGATGTCATACGGATGGAAACCGCTTTGGGTCGCCTCTCGGAAATGGATCGTCAGGTTCTTTTGCTGCGACACTATGGCGACATGCCCTTCAAGGACATCGCCCGCGTTCTCAACTGCCCCATTGGAACCGTGCTGGCCAGGGCCCATCGGGCCATGGGCAAGCTTCGTCTACTTATGGAGGTGACCGATGAAAAATCTTAGCCTTTCCCAAACCTGCTTGTTGGATGTATCGGGAGAACTCGGGCCTCAGGCGGCCCGCCGGCTGCAAACACATGTGGAGGTCTATCCTGCAGCTCATCTTGAATATGAATTGATCCGCAGCCGCTTTAACATGCTGCGGTCTTTGCCGCGTTTTCAGGACGACGCCGATCCGGCGGCCAAGGCCCGCGTGGCCGAGTCGATCAAAGCTGGAATTCATGCCGCACTTCGGGAACAGCGCCGGCAACAACG
Source organism: Planctomycetota bacterium (assembly GCA_021851715.1). Classification (GTDB taxonomy): domain Bacteria; phylum Planctomycetota; class Phycisphaerae; order WQYP01; family WQYP01; genus JABEVA01. The sequence continues at coordinate 1,463 of JAJZCR010000006.1, read as the reverse complement.
CCACCGCCAATGGAGTCGGCTGTGTTTTCAAGCACTTTCCGTGGCGTCCGGCATGGCGGCATGCCTGGTTATTGCCGGCGGTATTTACGCCGTGCAAATGCGCACCTTGGCCCGCCATCAACGCATGCGGGATGCGGAATCCGCCTTCCGGGATGTGGCCCATGCCTCGCTGCCCAATCAGCCGGATTCCACCTACGCTGTGGTTTCACACGAAATCGCCGCTTTGCGGGCAACCCACGGCCTGGCCGCCACTTCCAGCATCGGCAACATCAACATGATGCGGCTGTTGCAGGCTCTGGATAAGGTTGCCACCGCCGCGGCCTCTTCAGCGACCGGCCAGCCGTCGGAATGAAATACGCCGTATTCTGCGGCGGCTGGCACAATGACTTGTGATCTTGCATTGGCAGACCCGGTGGTTTAAATAATTACCGGCCGCTTGAGCGCCCGGTATTGCAAAGGAGTTGATTTGATGTCCAGACTTTGTTTCAGTCATGTTTCCAGTCATTTTGCCAAATACGTACGCGGCGGCATGATCGCCTGTGTAGCCGCGCTGACTTTGACTTTGGCCCGTGCGGCCTGTGGCGCACCGCCGCACCAGCCATCCCAATTGACGCCGCCGCAAATTCAGAAAATCCTGCAGTTTTTGCAAACCACGGATCCGTCGGTGTATCACGAAGCTTTGACCTTGCGGCGATCAAACCCGGCAAAATTCGTGAGACTGGTCAGCGCCGCGGCACCCAACTTCCGCAGGCTTGAAAATCTGCAGAAGTCCGATCCGCAACTGTTTTCGTTGACCATTAAAGATCTTTCGCTTACCCATCAGTCCTTTAACCTGGCGGATCGATTGCGCCAGCCGGGCCTGACGTGGCAACAGACGAAACATCTGCGTATGCGGCTGCTGAATATTGTCTCGGAACAATTTGGAGTTCGGCAACAGATTCGCAAGCTGGAACTGGACCACTTGATGCAGAAGATCAATGAACTTAAAGCCCAGTATGCCCGGCGACAACAGAACCAATCTAAAATTATTGCCAGACGCGTAGCTGCTCTCATTGGCAAGCCCCCCAGCGTCAACTGGTAAGTGGTTGCGGTTTTTCCGAGTGTATCAGCACTGCTCTGGTGCAGGTGCATAAAAGGTCCGTTGCCTTTGTCCAGATGATGGGTTTTTCTGTCGGAGCACCGGCAAAAAAAACGGAGAGATAGGGATTCGAACCCTAGTAGGACTTGCGCCCTAACCGGTTTTCGAAACCGGCGCCTTCAGCCACTCAGCCATCTCTCCGGCTTAAAGCCTTATCATACCGTACGCTCAACGACTATCGCAACAGCATGGCTCATCGGAGCGGGTTGCGTTGTCCTAAACCGCTTGACTGAAGCTGACTTGTGCATGGGCGACCAAAGGCGTTACCCGCAGATATGAGACAACGGGTCGTTTTATTGCGTTTAAATAAGGGCGGCAGGCCGAT
>JAJZCR010000133.1 GCA_021851715.1 Planctomycetota bacterium | reverse complement strand
CAGAAACCGCTCGACTACCGCCCATTGATCGAATTCTCGACGATGTAATGATTGTGTTTTCATCTTGGCAGCATAGCAACTTTGCAGAATAACGTCAACGTTAAGTTAACGCTTATGGGACAGTTGCCTGCCTTGGATCAGGCACTGCTGGCGTCGCTTTACTGGCAACAGCAAACCGAAAGCCAGGTGGCGGCGGTTTTGGGGTTGACCCAGCAGGCCGTGAGCAAGCGTAAGCGGCGAATTTTCAAGCGATTGGCGGTTATTCTGCAATGTTTAGAATAATTTTAGCCTCATGGTTGTAAAAGTCAAGGTTCGTGCAATAGATAAATAAGGGAGTTTATCATCTCTCCGCGATGCTGCGTTGGCAAGGCGGATTTCGGGAGTAGTTTGTACTTTTAGGAGGAACATATCATGGTAGGTTACGGCAGTTTTTTCGGAAAATCTCTGTTATCGGGGGTGGCAGTGGTGGGAATCGCGGCGGTCGGTCTGGTCGCCGGACCGCGGGCGGTCTTGGCCACTGCAGCCGGAGGTGGCAGTGAATGTTGGAATTCCTTTATCCCGGTGCCCACCGGAAGCTGGAACGATCTGGAGGTGACCTTTGCGGGCAATCAGACAGGTACAATCAGTTCCCAATCTTACTCGGGAACCAACCCGTTTGTAAGCGGCACTCTCAGCTCCACGTACGATGCCGGCACCAACGTCACCACAGTCACGTATGCCGGCAGCATGGGAACCTATGGCAACTCAGGCACGTGGGCCAATTACGCCGTTATTAACGGTGTGGCCACAAGCCATTTCGGCCTGATCAATGCCCTGTCAAATAACACCTGGCTTGCGCCGACCTCGCTCACGTGGACCAATAGCACAAACTCTACCACATCCGCGTTGCCCGCGCCGCCGCAGATCATGCCTACATGGAGCACGCCCGGGTCCGGTACCAGCACGCAGAATTTGGTGCTGTTTCTGGGAAGCACCGACCCCGGAACGTCGATCGGGCAGTGGTACGAGATGCCTTATTTGACGGGCACGCCGTCGTTGCCGGTTACCGTGACCAACGACGGCGCGGGCACGGACACTTTTCCCGATTGCGGCTATTTCATCAGCGACACCCAAATTCCGCTGGATAGCCTCAATTATAACGACTACCCACCGCCGGGCCAGCCCGGTTCGCCCTTCACACCACTGCCGGACCCGGCCCAGCTTGGTCCCGGCCAAAGCGAGACCATTGCCACGCCAGAGCCTTCGGCCTTGGGCCTGTTGGTGTTGGGTGGATTAGCACTCTTGGGCCGTCGGCACTGGTTGCGGGCCGGATAAGATGGGGTGTTTGCGGCCGGTAAAGTGGAAAATGGCGTGTTCGGAAGAGCCACGTGGGCTATGAGGGTAAATTATGGCCGGGCGCGACAGCACAAGCCGTACCGGTGCGGCAGCCTACACGGGAAGACAATTGGAAATTCAGCCACGATGCTGCGTTGGCATGGAGGTGAGGCTTCGGAACCATGCCCCCGACACTTGGATTTTTCATTTTTTTCTTGACCACATTGATTGCCGAGTGCTATAATAAGGTGCAAATTGATATTTGGACGAGGTATGGTGCGCGAGAAGGACACGCGAATGGAGCTTACCTATGTGCTATTTGGCGAAGCACGTTACTTTAGCGCTGCTGACGGCGGCTGCGGCGACTGCAATCGGAGTCGTGCGGTATGCACCGGCCGCTGATCTGACAGTCACGGCGAACAGCTATCCCGTGGTGGGAATAACACAAGGCTCCGCCCTTGTGCTCCAGCCGGTGAACGCGTTTCCTACGCCAGTATGGGGTGGGTCGAGTGGTTACAGCCCCAGCGCGAACAATGGGGTCGGTGGCTACTTTGTCACTGCGAACAACGTCCTTTTAAGCCCCGGCGGCTATTGGCCGGTGTTTTCCGGGGTGGGCGCAGCCACGAATCCACCGCCTTATCCCCTAGGCTCATCGGGCAGTTTCACGTCCACAGGTGCCGGCGAGTTGGGCCTGACGCCCCCTTTAGCGTCAGCCGCGGCAATTAAGTTTTATCTTAATCCGAAGGTCGTCTATGATTTCGCCCAGGCCACTGCCAGTTACGCCGGCCTCCAGTACACCCCTAACTCTCCGGCAGTGCCCGATCAATACAACATCACCAGCGCTGGGACCGGTTGGCTGCCGGGCTACCCACTTTCCACGCCTGAGGGTGATACATCTGTGGATGCCAAGGTGTCTTCCGGGGCCGCAGGAGTGTTTTGGAACACGCCAACGGACGTGGCAGCTGGGGCCGCAGACAATACCTACACCGACGTGAACATTTCCACCGGGGCGATCGATGCGACCAACAGCGGCAGCGCCGCCATCGTCGGACGCAGCAGGCTGCTCTGGGGTGCCAGCGGTACCTTGTCTCGGGGCAGCTTCGTCGAGTTCGGCCTCCAGAGCACGGTTACAGCCGGTCTGTTGGTCACCCCTGCATCCGGCGGTGCTGGGCCGATCGTTTTTTCGCTGGTGTTACCAATAGGTGGTCCGCCCACGGGATTGCTGGCCACGGGGACCGGGACCGACCAAATCAGCCTTAACATTGCAGGAACCGGCAGCGGTAGTTCCCACCAAAGCTTCGCCGACGGCTCGTACGTGGGCGAGGGGTACAGCGTGTCACTGCTGCCCAGTGGCGGGTACGGTTATTCTTTCTGGGCGGTTTCGCTTTCACCGACGCTCGCGCTTGACTCCGGCAGTGATTTTGCCGGCACGGCCACGGCTACGATGCTTGCCCATTATAACGCTAATTTATCGCTCGATCCGTCACAATTGCCGGCCAGTTACTCCGCAGATCAGCCGGGGTTTGGCCTCGCTGTGCCCGAGCCGTCACCGCTGTGCATGGGATTGCTCGGGGCGGTTGCCGCGCTGGGTTGGCCCCGGCGGCGGTGCCATGTGCGACGAAAATGAAAGGTGAGCGTTGCTCCGCGGTGCCGTGTGCATTGCGACTTGGTTCAATGGAATACTCGAAGGGAGGCCAACATGGTGCATTGCTCTCGTAACATCTTATGTGCGGCTGCCGCGGTCGCCGCCGGTGCCCTATTGACAGCTAAACAGCAAACTGCGGCCGCCAACCTCGGCGTAACAAGCGGGACAGCGCCCGTGGTCGGTGTAACGCTTGGCTCAGGCTCCTATGGGCCTGGAACAGGTGGTGTGCCGACGTGGGGCAATGCGGGCGGATTCGTGGGCGCTGCCGGAGGGTATTTTCCCACGGCAACGAACGTGCTTGTCAGCGCGGGGGGCGGCTATCCGGTGCTCACGACGGTGGCGTCCGTGCCACCTCCGCCCTACCCGATAGGGTCTTCCAACAGTTTCACCTCGGGCGGGGCCGGGGCGTTGCTGTTGTCGGCAGTTATGCCCCCCAGCGCCGTCGTTGACCTCGGTACGTATGTGCCCGGCCCACCGCCGGAAGTGGTGTATGATTTCGCCCAATCCAGTTCCAATTACGCGAGCCTGACGGCCAACACGAAGGGGACTTCCCCTGATACGTACAACCTCGGTGCCGGCACGCATCCGGGATATGTGATCGCGCCCATTATTGGTATTGGCGATACAGCGTCCGCAGGTGTCAGTGCCACCGTGTCCTCCAGCGGTGCGGGCGTGACTTGGAGTTCGTTGCCGAGCGCGGCGACCGGTATCACGGTCAATTTCGGATTGCAGCCGGCGATCATTTCGGCATCCACAGGCGCTATGAGCGCGAGAAACAATGCGGCCACCGGCGTGGTGGGCAAGACCATGCTGCTTTGGAGCGGCGGAGGTTACATACCGCCAGCCGGTAGTTTTGTCGAGTTTTCCCTCAACGGCACGCTCACGGCAGGGCCGACGCCGGGTCAAATTGGGGCCGGCCCGATTCTCTTCGCGATCGATAGCTTCAACGGCAAATTGAGTGGCGTGCTCACCACCGGTTCCGGGGCAAACCAGCTTTCGCTGCTGATTACCGGCGTGGGCACTAATTCTTCCAGCCAGACTTTTGCCAATGGCGATTTGGCGGATGAGGGCTACACCGTGGTTCCCGACACCACCCACCGTGGGTTGGGCTACGACCTTACGATGTGGGCGGCATCCACCTCCAGTGCATTCACCTTGAACTCCGGTGCCGACCTGGCAGGCACTGCAACCGCCACCATGTTTGGCAATGAGGGTACAGACTTTGGCTTGGATCCGGGAGCGCTTCCGGCTGCGTATTCGGGATCTGCGGAGGGGTTCAGCTACTTTGTCGTACCGGAGTCGCCGCCGCTTTTGCTCTTGGGGCCATGCGCCTCGTTGCTGCTATGCGTCCGTCGTCGCCGCACCGCGGCTCTTGCTTAGTGCCGGGGTGGCGGCACTGCCGGTAGCAGTGGGTGAAATATCGCCCGGTCGTGCCGGTCCGGTCAGCAGGCCGGAAGGCAGTGACCTATGACCTTGGCCGAAAACCTGCTGGTCGTGGCGTTGGGGAACGGCGGCGGTAAACCGCAAATCTTTGCGCCGTGCGAAAAACGCGAGGGGTTGTGGCATAAGGCTCCTTTCTTTTGCCACAGGGGTATAGCAACGGTGGTGTGGCCTATCGCTTAGGGCTGCAGTTTGGCCAGATAGATGGCGATGGCGATGCCGATGGCGGCCATAATCAGGGCGATGTAAAAAGCTAATGGGGCTTGGGGTTTGGTGGGGGTTTCACCGCGTTGCAGTACGGCCATGAGGTTGCGGTTGCGGATAGCGGAAAATACATTCACGCCCACGCCCACCAGCACCAGGCAAACGCCGATCCAAAGGGAATAAGACGTGCCGCGTGGTGCGGGCATGTGGAGGTTTTGAATTTCCGCCAGGCGGCGTAGAAACAACCCGAATTTGGCCACCACAAACCCAAACCCCATCAGGGCCAGGCCGGTGCGAATCCAGGCCAGCATGGTGCGCTCCGCGGACATTTGGGTGTTGAGATCGGGAGGTTTTGGGGGTTGATCGGGCATAACAATTTGCCTCCGCAGCCAGTGGAATGGGGCAATGATACCGCAAATATGGAATGGCCAACAGGCTGGCTTAGTGAAAATCGCGGGCATTGCCGGGAACATCAGCCCCGGCAGCGGCCGGCCGGCCGCCAAACCTTGTACGTGGGTTACCAGTAGATGCACGCCCTGATCCTGTCGTTGCAACTTTCCCCGGGCCATCAGGCCGGCGCTGCTGCGAATGGCGTTGCGAAATCGCAGGTCAATATTGGTGGCAACAATCAAATTGGCGGTGATGGTTTCATCTTCAATATTGCTAACGCAACGATTGAGGCGTGCCCGCGCTGAAACTTTGTAACTCGGCGCGGGCGGCAAGACGTGGATTGATTTGCTTTCTGTAAAACTTTGGCTAAGATATAAGTGAGGGTTGAGTGGGTGCTGAAGCTGTTGCCACACTGACTGTATCGGTGTTACTTGCAAAGACTTTGCAAGGTGGTTATCATCTTCAGCTTGGTGTTGGCGAAACGTGCAGTTGATTAAAAACTGTTTTTCGTCAATAATACAAGTTCCGGTTGGTTGCACACTGGCAAAGCCGGGCAAACAGAGATCAAGACGTGCGGTGAAAACGCCTGAAGATCGAAGGGTTTTCAGTACGCTTGACAGAATTTAGCGGCGTGGTAATATGACCCTCCCAAGTCGGGTTTGCAAAATAGACCTGACCCCGTGGAGCTAAACACCAGGCGAAATAGCAGTGGTGATGAGCGGCGCGCTGGATAGCCGATATAAGTCGGCGATCCGAAATTGCCGGATGGTGCCGGAGACCCGATGAGGGGTTCGGTAAAATACGGCGAAGCGTCGGGATAAGCTTTTGGTTGTTCTTTGACAAGTGAACATGGATTGGACGCCACGAGAATGTGGCAGGCTGAATTTGCAGCACACGGTTGGTACCAGCAATGGTGCCAATCGCAAGGCGGCCTGCGTCATGAATAGCGCAGCTTAACGGCTGTGCGAATCAGGCACTCTCGTGTGCAAGTCGATTTTATCGAACTCGAAATCCTCCCAGATTTCGAGTTTCGAGCCAAGTCACTTTGAGAAACCTGAAATACTGCATCAAGATGCCCGCTCTAGCCGGCGTAAGCAACTTGGTGTGGGTTGCAGCATTCCGGTTACGGGATGTTGCAATAGGCTTTGCCAATAGGCAAACCTTCAACATGCAGATAGAACCGGCCAAAGCGCGAAAGTGCAAGTAACCGGATTCAACAGCATATAATTGAAGAGTTTGATCCTGGCTCACAGTGAACGCTGGCGGCGTGGCTAAGGCATGCAAGTCGCACGGGGTAGCAATACCCAGTGGCGCAAGGGTGAGTAATGGATAGCTAACGTACCTTGAACAC
>JAJZCR010000005.1 GCA_021851715.1 Planctomycetota bacterium | reverse complement strand
GGCGTCAGCGCGATTCCCAATCTGGGATTGAGCCGAGGGTAATAATAGAGGCCGCGGCCGAGACGTTGGATATCACCGGATCGAACCAAGCGGGAAAGAGCTTGATCGGTGGCGTAGCGTGACCCCACGTCAAGAAAGTCTTTGGGCGTGAACACCGCGCCCCGCCCCCCCGACCGGATACGCTGAAGAACAATTTGCTTCATGGTGTCCATGGCGGCAACCTCGTCAGAAAAGTGTATACGTTTTTCTGACAGAATGCAACTTTCAGCGGAATGGCGGTTGAAATCAAGGGTGGGTACAATCGAACTGCGCAAAGAGACTCATGGTGTCCCGGTACGTAAACTTAATGCAGAAATGCCGCGAAGCTGAATGCAAATGCAAGTCCTGTCCATTCATCCTGATTCGATCTACCGGATTGCATACGAAAACGCTTCTACGAAGCGGGTATACCGTTACCACGATTGGCGTGTGCATCCATGGCATGATTGCCGATAGCATCCAGAAAAATGGCCGACATTGACACCGGTATTCAGACATTCTATTATTCTCTTGATTAGGTGATACGGCTATGAAAACCGACCGCCCCAATCCGAATCGCGCATTCAAGGATGCTGCTTACGTGCAGTTGGCACGCATCGGCAAGGCCGTGGCCAGCCCCAAACGTTTCGAGTTGCTGGACCTGCTGGCCCAGGGACCGCGTACCGTCGAGGCGCTCGCCAAAGAAGCCGGGGCCACGGTGGCCAATGCTTCCCAGCACCTGCAAATTCTCCGCCGGGCCGGCCTGGTTGAAACCGAACGGCATGGTCTGTTCATCACCTATCGCCTTGCCGATGTGTCCGTGGCGGAATTACTTCGTCATTTGCAGCGCTTGGCGGAAAATCGATTGGCCGAGCTCGAACGCATCGCCCGCGATTTCCTTTCCCGCCACGGGCCGATGGAAACAGTGAATTTCCGTGAACTGCGGCAACGTCTCCGCAACGACGGCGTGACGCTCATTGACGTTCGGCCATCGGAAGAGTTCTTGGCGGGTCACATTCCGGGTGCCATTTCCATTCCTCTGCCTCAACTCAGGGCTCGTCTGGTGGAATTTCCGCAGGATAGGCAGGTCATCGCTTATTGCCGCGGCCCCTATTGCGTGCTGGCGGTAGAGGCAGTCGAGATACTTCAGGCCAGCGGTATTCGTGCCGCCCGTTTAGCGGAGTCCGTGCATGATTGGCGGGCCGAGCGCGGCACGCTGGTCGGGGGAGGCGTACGTCGATGATACGCATTATCATCCTCGGCGGATCCTTCGGCGGATTAACCGCGGCCTTGGAACTGCGCAAGCGGTTAGGACCCGACCAATGTGACATCCTCCTGCTGGCAAAGGACGACCGTTTTGTTTTTATTCCGTCGCTGCCTTGGGTGGCCATTGGCACCAGGACGTTGGAACAAATTTCGTTTCCTCTGGCCAAGACGTTGAAGCGAAAAACCATCCGGTTTTCCCAGCAGGCGGCCCGGCAAATTGACCCGGAAAAACGTCTGGTCCACACCGATCAGGAAGATCACCATTACGATTATCTGATCATCGCCACCGGCCACCGCAGCGCCAACGAAGCCGTGCCGGGTTTAGGTCCCTTTGATGGTCCGGGCCATTCCCTCATGTCACCGCCCGAGGTGCTGGAGGCGCGGCAGTCGCTCAAGGATTTTCTTCTCAACCCTGGACCGCTCGTGGTGGGATGCGCCCCCGGTGCCAGTTGCATTGGCCCGTCGTACGAATTCGCCTTTGCAATGGATCATTTGCTGCGCCAGCGCAAAATCCGCCATCGGGTGCCCATCACGCTCGTCACGCCGGAACCGTTTCCCGGACATTTTGGGTTGGGTGGCGTTGGCAACACACGGCGGTTTGTGGAAGACGCTCTGGAAAAACGCGAAATCAGTTATCACACGTCGGCCGTCGTTTCCCGAATTACGAGTACAGCCGTGGAACTGGCCGATGGCCCCAAGATCGAGTCCTGTTTCTCGCTTATTCTGCCGCCGCTGGCAGGTGTGAAAGCTGTGGCGAACGCCAAAGGGTTCATCCCCGTCGATGAATATTACCGCCATCCGGCTTTTCCAAATATTTATGCCGCGGGCGTGGCTGTAGCCATGGTGCCCGTTGCGCCAACGCCGGTCCCCGTCAATTTTCCCAAGACGGGCGGAATGACCGAGCAGATGGCCAGAGCAGTCGCCCACAATATTGCCGCCGACATTCAGGGTGGCACCAGAATCTCCAAGGATCTGTTCGCGGAATGCATTATGGACATGGGCGATACAGCCGCTTACTTCAAGGCCGAGCCGGTGCGCCCTCCGCGCAATGTTGCGTGCATGGCCGGGGGAAAACGCTGGCTCTGGGCCAAGAAGGCCTTCGAGCGGTACTACCTGTGGAAGGCCCGACGCGGAAAGACATTTGCCGCGGGCTGGGGCTGGTAACGGGATAAGCTGCGAAGTCGCGCCATAACGGCGCCAATATTTGACTTACCAGGAATATCGAGCGGTTTATAGCGATTACGTAGAAATGAACATTGACTCATGAAACTAGCGATTGTGATTTCTACCAATGAAGCGGAAGTCATGTTTAATGCCTTGCGCCTGGGCGTCTTTGCCCGCAAACAGGGCGATGAAACGGGCGTCTTCCTGGTCGGAAAAGCCGTGGAAATCGAGCAAATCATCAATCCAAAATTTGACATCAAGCAGCAGGTCCGGGCGTTCCTCGATAGCGGCGGGCGCATCTTGGCCTGCGGCACATGCCTGAAGTTGCGACAGTCCGCCGGTTCGGAGGTCTGCCCGCTTTCCACCATGGAAGACCTTTATGAACTGATCCGAAACGCTGATCGCGTAGTGAGTTTTTAGTCCATGAAACGCATCTATCTCGACTTTAATGCCAGCACGCCGCTGGTGCCTCAAGTTGTCGAAGCGATGAGGCCGCTCCTGGTGGACTTTTACGGAAATCCGTCGAGCCACCACTGGGCCGGAATTCCCGCCAAAGAGGCGCTGGAACATGCACGCGGCCAAGTGGCGGCGCTGCTGGCTTGCCGCTCCGATGAAATCGTCTTTACCAGCGGCGGCACCGAGGCCAACAACCATACCATCAAAGGCGTATTTCAGACACGGGGTAAACCAGGCGGCCACATCATCACCACCCAAATCGAACATCCGGCCGTCTTGCAGCCCTGCCGCTTTCTGGAGCGGCTGGGCACCAAGGTCACGTACCTGCCGGTGGACTCCCATGGTCTGGTGGATCCCGATGACGTGCGTAAGGCCATCACCGCACAGACGATTCTGGTAACGGTCATGCACGCGAATAATGAAGTCGGGACCATTCAGCCGATTGCAGAAATCAGCCGGATCACGCGCCATCGCGGCATTCTATTGCACACCGATGCGGCCCAATCCGTCGGCAAGCTCCCCACACGAGTGGCGGAATTGGGCGTGGATTTGTTGTCCGTCGCCGGCCACAAGCTGTATGGCCCGAAGGGGGTGGGCTCGCTTTACATTCGGCATGGCGTTCAACTCGAGCCGCTGTTGCATGGCGCGGGTCATGAATCTGGCCGGCGGCCCGGGACGGAAAACGTGTTGCTTGCCGTCGGCCTGGGGGCGGCTTGTGAAGCGGCCCAACCCTGGCTCGGCATGGCCGCGGTCCAGAGGCTGCGGGATTATTTTTGGCAACGATTAAGCACTGAATTCGGCGCGGCGGTTGTGCTCAACGGCCATCCCACCGAACGGCTGCCTAATACGCTCAATATCTCATTTCCCGGAAGAATTGGTCCGGACGTGCTGGAATCCTTGGAAGGCGTGGCCGCTTCAACCGGTTCCGCATGCCATACCGGCAGCACGGAAAATTCACCCGTCCTGAAAGCGATGCAAATCCGGCCTGAAGTGGCGATAGGAGCCATCCGTTTCAGTCTGGGTCGCAGCACCACACAGGATGAGATAGATTACGTGGTAGAACAACTCCACCGCGTTCTGCAAGAAAACGGTCGCCGATAACCGCCAGTGGTGCCAACATCAATCTGGCAGGGTTGACCTGTTCCCTCAACCGCTTTTACCCGCACATTCAACCACACCGATGGCTTCGAATCATTTTATGATCGGCTCTCAGTTCGCACCGCTGTGCACACCATTGCAACAATTCCCGCCCTGATTGCCGCTGGGAGCCTCGTCCAAAATTCGGCCACGATTGCTAATTCTGGATCGGGCACGGCACATGGTTGCGCCGGTGGTTGCGCGTTCGGGCAATCGCTTGTTTTCCGGGTGTTTTCGCGATATGTTAACGCCTTCCCAAGCTGGACGTCGTGGGTTCGAATCCCATCGCCCGCTTTTACAGGTGGTTTCAGGTAAAATTGTAAACAGGCGGATGGCGGATGTCTAAAGATAACACGATTCAGCAGCTTGCGGCCTGCGGTGTGGTGGCCGTGGTTCGAGTTCCGGATAGCCAAGTCGTTATGCCATTGGCCCAAGCCTTGGCCGAGGGTGGTGTTACCAGCATAGAAATCACCATGACCACGCCCCATGCCGTGGAAGTGATTTCCAAACTTGCCGATGCCATGGGCGATAAAATTCTTCTGGGTGCGGGAACCGTTCTGGATGCGGCAACGTGTGCGGATGTCATTCATGCCGGGGCAAGATTTGTGGTTTCACCCATTTTTGATCCGGCGGTGGTGGATATAACCCGCCGACTGGGGGCGGTAAGTATTCCCGGCGCTTATACGCCGACAGAAATTTTTCGGGCGTGGACCAGCGGTGCAGACCTGGTAAAAGTGTTTCCGGCGGGCAACTTGGGACCCGGATATTTTCGCGATTTGTTGGCGGTCATGCCGTATCTGAAATTAACGCCTACCGGTGGCGTGGATGTGAAGACCGCAGGGGCCTTTATTCAGGCGGGTGCTGTGGCCGTGGGCGCGGGTTCGTCGCTGATCAGCAAAGCCGCCCTGGCCGCGCAGGATTTTTCCGCCATTACCGCCACCGCCCGGCAGTTTGTAGATGCGGTACGTGCGGCCCGGTCGGCGGCGAAGCCTTGACTAAAATTGCTTAACCCGGGCCGGCCCAACCAGCCTGGTGCTTTTCCTGTGCCGCTGCAAACCGGCCGAAATAAGGGTGTGTTTTGGCAAAAACCGGTGCAAGCCATTCTTCCTTTCGCCTCAATCCGGTAACGGTAGTGGCGGGTGCCGAGCTGTTTTTGCGTCGCGAATTTTTGGATCAAATTCGCAGCAGCTTCCGCCGCGAAAACGATTCGGACTTTGGTTATATCCGCCTGGATGAAACCGCTTCCGTGCAGACGATTCTCGATGAATGCCGCACCGTGGGCATGTTTGCCCCCAAAAAACTGGTGGTGGTGGACCCGGCGGATGCGTTGTTTCGCCCGCGCGGCGGAGCCGCGGCCGGTACCACTGGTGTTAGCGGCACCGCTGTCGAAGCTGCGGATGAATCGGAGATGGACCTTTCCGATGAATCCGATGCCCAGGCAGGCGCTGGGGCCGCATCAGCGCGCGAGCTTATCCTGCGCTATGCCGAAACGCCCAGCGACAACTGTGCCCTGGTGCTGGTGTGTTCCACCTGGATGAAAACCACGCGGCTGCATAAATTTCTTGATAGCCAGGGAGCCATTCACAGTTGTGAGCCGCTTTCTGAGCACGCCGCGCCAGCCTGGATTACGCAACGGGCCAAGAGTACGTATGCCAAAGCAATTCGTCCGGATGCGGCGATGCGCCTGGCAGAGTTGATCGGCCCGGACCTGGCCGCACTGGATGGCGAACTGCAAAAGTTGGCCCTGTACATCGGCGCGGCTGCGGAAATTTCAGTGGCTGCGGTGGACGCCCTGGTGGGTTTTCAGCATGAACACAAAGTGTGGGACTTCATCAACGCCCTGGCGGAAGGTGATATTCGGACTGCTTTGCAACGCCACGACGAACTGTGGCAGATGGATAATCGCATTGGCTATACGCTGGTTGGGGCGGTGTTTTACTGGCTCAATCAGGTGTTAAAAACGCGGGAATTGCTGGACCGGCGGTTGCCGGAAAGGCAAGTTATTCAGCAGTTAAATCTTCGTCCGCCTGGCCGTGCCGCCGCTGTCATTCGCATGGCCCGGCGTTGGGGGCTGGCGGGAGCCGGTCGCGCCAGCGCGGCCCTGTTGGCGGCGGATAAGGCCAGCAAAACCAGCGTGGGCGAACCACGCCGCAACATGGAATGTTTTATCGTGCGACTCGGCAGTAAGTAATCAACATGCCGGTAATTTGGCAGTTGGGCCGGATTTTGATAACATCCACTGCGTTGTTGCACCCGGGCGATTAGCTCAGTTGGTTAGAGCGCATGCATGACACGCATGAGGTCACAGGTTCGAATCCTGTATCGCCCATGACGAGAATAAATCATTCATTAGATATAACGCGATTCAGCGGACTGGTCGGGTTTGAAGCCGGGTCACGGATCACAAACAAGACTGAAAACTGACATGATCAACACTGCCGCAAAAAACGAGACCTCTGACACGGGTGGTTTCTGGTGGAAACGCCATGGGCTGGTGTTTATTGGCCCGCGCAAGATTTCGTCGGCAGGGCGGCTGCGCGAACTGGCGGCGTGGGTGGCCGTGTGTGCGGCGCTGGCCCTGATGGTGGTCGGATTGCTGATGCCGCAGCGTTTGGGCCTGGCCGACAATCGCATTATTTACTTGGCGGGGCCGGCGTTGGTGCTGGCGGCGGTGATTCATTTGTTTTTGGTTTTGAGTTGGGTGCGCGGGGCTTGGGCCGTGGCGGGGCCGGGCGGGCTTAGGCTTGACGGTCGAAGATTGCCGTGGTCGCAGGTGCGGCGGCCACGGGTGGAAAATGTCCATCGGCATGGACTTATGGAAGCGACACTGGTGGTGGATGTGACCTGGAAAACTGGTCCGGATCAACCGGTGGAAACCGTACCCCTGGTTCCGGCGGGGGTGACGGATGAAGCGGATTTGCAGCGGCTGCTGGTGGAAGTACGTGGGCTTATGGCTCCAGGCGATGGGGGCCGAGGTGGATAACACCTGGCTATCAAGAGGTACGCAATCCAGAGCAAAATATTATCAGTGGCCGCTGTGGCCGCAAATCCAGGACAGATGCGCAGCTTGCAGCAATAGCTTGAGGTCCATAGCTTCCCACCGCCGCCATGGCGGTACGATTCCGCAGATCTCGGGGTCGTAGGGACGGCGTGCAGACGTCTGTGGTCACCGCAGTGCCGTGCTATACTACCGTGATGGCGGGCGAAAGCGTCGCGGTTAAAAATGATCTTGGAGTCTGATGTTGGAAATGTCCACCGCTTATATCGCACCTCAGAGTTCCGGTGGTGCTGCGCCGGCGCGATGCGCCTGGACTTTGGCGGAGTTTGCGGCGGCTGCGGGAATTTCGCGTCCATGTGCCCGCGGTCTCTACCGGGAATTTTTATTGAACTCGCCGCTGGCGGATATGCCGGCGATAACCCGTATGGACCAAGGTGCGGGAGGGATTAAATTTTGCATGGAAGCAGGGCATTCCGGTGCGGTGGCCCTGGAGACAGAATCGGTGATTGTGGCGATGCAAAGTTTTCATGGGCATCGCTGGTATACGTTGTGTTTATCAAGCCAGGTTGGTTGCCGGATGGGTTGCACCTTTTGTCAGACCGCACGCATGGGGCTGCGGCGCAACCTGACCGCGGCGGAAATTGTGGTGCAACTGATGGCAGCTCGGGCGATCTTGCGCGGTCGGGTGCCGATGTCCGGGCAGTCCGAAGCATCCGGTGCGGATATTCGCAATCTGGTGTTTATGGGGATGGGCGAGCCGCTGGATAATTTTGACGCCGTGGTGCAGGCCATACGGGTATTTACCGATCCGAATGGTTTTAATATGCCTATGAGTCGAATCACTGTTTCCACGGTGGGGCGAATTGACGGCCTGAAAAAGCTGGCAGCGCTGAATTGGCCGCACCTGCGCCTGGCTATTTCTCTTAACGCCGCCGATGATGATCTGCGCAGCCGGTTGATGCCGGTGAACAAGGCCATGCCGCTGGCCGAGCTTCGCCAGGCGCTGCTGGAATATCCGCTGCCGCGGCGCGGGCGGTTTTTAATTGAATACGTGTTGATTAAAGATGTGAATGACAGCCCGCAAGACGCGGTGAAGATTGCCCAATGGTGCCGGTCGTTGCCGGTGACGGTGAATGTCATTGCTTACAACCCGCAGCAACCTGCGCCATTTGCAACACCCGGCGAGGATGAAATGATCGCCTTTGTCGGCCAACTGCGAAATTTGGGCATTTTCGCCAAGCGCCGTGTCAGCCATGCCCGCGAGTTAATGGGGGCTTGCGGACAGTTGGGCAATCCCAATCTGCGGCGGGCATCCGCTGCACCGGCATGACGGATGAAAACCGCCAAGCGTCGGCAAAAAAGGGGATTTGGCAGCTTGTCGGCATGGCGAAGGCCCCCTGTGCCACGGCAATGGCACAGTACCGGTGCCAGGGCGGATGGGGTTGCACTGCCATCATTGATATTCCGTCCGGATGCCGCCACAATAAGGGTCGGCCCCTTAGCGGAGGACCGGAGGTTATTTATGAAACGCATTGAAATATACGACACGACACTGCGCGATGGCAGCCAGGGGGAAGGGATATCCTTTTCCGTGCAGGATAAACTGCTGATTGCCCACAGACTCGATGAACTTGGGGTGGACTTTATCGAAGGCGGCTATCCGCTGTCTAATCCTAAGGATGTGGCCTTCTTCCGGGAGGCGCGGTCTTTGCATCTGACAAACTCCCGGCTGGTGGCCTTTGGGATGACCCGCCGCAAAGGAATAAAGCCGGAGGATGACACCGGTTTAAGTGCCTTGCGCGATGCCGAAACCGAGTATGTCACCGTGGTGGGTAAAACCTGGGATCTGCACGCCACCGAGGTGCTGGGGGTAAGCTTGCAGGAAAATCTGGACATGATCGCCGAAAGTGTGGCTTATCTCACGCGGCTGGGGCGCAAGGTGATTTATGATGCGGAGCATTTTTTTGATGGCACTGCGGCCAATTCAGAGTACGGCTTGAAAACACTGGCGGCGGCGGCGCAGGCCGGAGCGGTGCTGGTTTGCCTGTGCGATACCAACGGTGGTTCGCTGCCGCTGCGGGTGGCGGAATTCGTGAAAAAGGCCGCGGAAAGTGTGGCCATTCCCGTGGGTATTCACACCCATAACGACAGCGGCCTGGCGGTGGCCAATTCGCTGGTGGCCGTGCGGGCCGGAGTGATACACGTGCAAGGTACCATCAACGGCCTGGGTGAACGCTGCGGTAATGTGGATATTACCACGGTGATTGCGAACCTGCGTCTGAAAATGGACTTCGATTGCCTGCTGCCCGAATCGCTGCACCATTTGACGGAGGTTTCGCGATTTGTGTACGAAATTGCCAATCTTAATTTTATCAACAATCAGCCGTTTGTAGGTACCAGCGCCTTTGCGCACAAGGGTGGGATGCACGTTCATGCGGTGAACAAGCTTTCGCGTTCGTACGAGCATATTCCGCCGGAAGCCGTGGGTAATTCGCGGCGCATTCTGGTATCGGAGCTATCGGGCATTTCCAATATAGCCGCCAAGGCCGGGCGGAAATTTCAGATTGAAAATGACCGTGTGGCCCTTAAAAAAGTGCTGGATCAGATTACCACGCGGGAAGCCGCGGGCTATCAGTTTGAGGCGGCGGAAGGTTCTTTTGAACTGGTGCTGCGCAAGCAGATCGGCCGATACCGCAAATTCTTCGATTTAGAAAGCTACCACTGCGCCATATCCCGCAGCGGTGACGGCCCGGTATCCACCGTGGCCACGCTGAAAATGCGTATCGGCAACAACGCGGTCAGCGAATCCGCGACGGGTGACGGCCCGGTGAACGCGCTGGATGCGGCTTTGCGCGCCTCGCTGCTGCCACACTACCCCGGCATCGCCAAGCTGCACCTGCTGGATTACAAGGTGCGGGTGGTGAATTCATCCGCCGAAACCGCCGCGAAAGTTCGGGTGGTGATTGAATTTCGTTCGCCGGAAGGAGTGTTCGGCACGGTGGGTGTTTCCGAAAATGTGATTGAGGCCAGTTGGCAGGCCCTTGTGGATGGCATTGAATACCGACTGATCCATGAAGTGGAGTCGCTGGAGAAGGACAACCTGTAACAATGACGACTGAATCAGCCCCACAGTATGACCCCAAAGCCGTAGAAACGCGGATTTATGCCCAGTGGCTGGAAGCACGTGCTTTTCATGCGGCACCGGATAACCGGCCGCCCGAACAGCGCTTCAGCATTGTCATTCCTCCGCCCAATGTGACCGGAGCCTTGCACCTGGGCCATGCCATTAACGGCACCCTTCAGGATGTGCTGATTCGCTACCACCGGATGAAAGGGGACAACACCCTTTGGATGCCCGGCACAGATCACGCCGGCATTGCCACGCAGGCGGTGGTGGAGAAGCGCATTTTTGAAGAGGAAAAACTTTCCCGCCATGATTTGGGCAAGGAAGGTCTGGTCAAGCGCATATGGCAATGGAAGGATGAATATCAAACCCGCATTATTTCGCAGCTTAAACTGGTTGGCTGCTCCTGCGATTGGGATCGCACCCGCTTTACCCTGGATGACCAATGCGCCCGGGCGGTGCGCGAGGCATTTTTCGAACTTTTTAAGGATGGCCTGATTTTCCGGGGTTTGCGCCTGGTGAATTGGGATACCCAACTGCAGACCGCAGTCGCCGATGATGAAATTTATTATGAACCGGTGCAGGGGCAATTAGCCAGTATCCGTTATCCGGTGGTGGGGCGGCGCGATGGCGAGCCGGAATTTTTGATTGTCGCCACCACCCGCCCGGAAACCATGCTGGGCGATACCGCCGTGGCGGTCCATCCGGAAGATTTGCGGTATAAAAATCTTATCGGGCGCAGCGTCCTGCTGCCGCTGGTGGGGCGGGAAATTCCCATTATTGCCGATGGGCTGCTGGTGGATCCAAAATTCGGCACCGGTGTGGTGAAGGTGACACCGGCTCATGATCCCAATGATTACGCCACGGGACAGCGGCACCACTTGGCGCAAATTAATTTGCTTACGCCTGATGGCAGGGTTAATGACCATGGCCGGGGCACTTTCAACGGAAAAACATACGATTACACGGGCTTGAAATTTGCCACTGCCGCCCGGAAGAAAGTGCTGGAAGACCTTGAAAATCTTGGACTTATTGCGGAGAAAAAGCCGCACGAACATGAAGTTGGCCACAGCGACCGCAGTAAAACGCCTATTGAGCCGTATTTAAGCGAGCAATGGTTTGTGAAAATGGGCGATGTGGAAGGCGGCATTACGCTGGCCGATGGCCGCAAAGCCAGTGGGCTGGCTCAGGCTGCCATTGACGCGGTGGAATCCGGCCGGGTAAAGATAACGCCCCAGCGCTATGCCAAAGGTTATATCGACTGGCTAAGCCAAAAGCGCGACTGGTGCATCAGCCGGCAGTTGTGGTGGGGGCATCAGATACCGGTGTGGGTCGCCTCCGTCCATTGTAACTGGTCGATGGGGGAGCCTGACAGGAGCGGCGATGCTCTCAGACGCGCTCACAACACCGTCGAGGAGTTCTTGGAGGAATCAGGCCTGGCCTCCTCCGATTTCCGCGTCGACGAGGTGGAAACTCCGCTGCAGCTGCGCATCCTAGCAGGCAGTGCCCGGGCCAATGAGATAATGGCCAGGCTCGCAAACACGATGCGCCAAACCAACCGCAATTTAGATGAATTGAGGGAAGAACTGCCAGCCTTCTCCGGAAAAATGTTGGAGGATATCGAATTGCTCACGCCAGACCCCGACGTGCTCGACACCTGGTTTTCGTCCGCACTGTGGCCGCTGTCCACCATGGGTTGGCCGGCCAGGGGCACCAGCGACAGGGCTGAGGATCAGATTCTGCCTTATTTTTATCCCACCAGCGTGCTATCCACCGCCCGGGAAATTCTTTCCTTGTGGGTGGCACGGATGGTCATATTCGGCCTGTATTTGCATGGCGAAGTGCCGTTCAAACAGGTTTACATTCATGCCGTCATTCAGGATGGCCAAGGCCGCCCGATGAAAAAATCTCTTGGCAACGGCGTGGACCCGGTGGATATTGTGGACAGCCACGGGGCCGATGCCCTGCGTTATACGCTGGCCTCCATGATTACCGACACGCAGGATATTCGCCTGCCCGTGGTGAAAGATAAAACCACCGGCCGCAACACCAGCCCGCGTTTTGATGCGGGCCGGAATTTCGCCAATAAGATCTGGAACGCATCGCGGTTTATTTTATCCAATGCAGCCGATGTTGCCGTGCCCACCACCAGGGAAATCCTTGCCCTGATCCAGAATGTGGATATGGCTGACCGATGGATACTGGCCCGGCTCAATTGCACGGTGGGCCTGGTGGAAGAATCGATTCATTATTTTCGCTTTGCTCCGCTGGCGGCGGCATTGTATGAATTTTTATGGAATGACCTGTGCGATTGGTATCTGGAAATTGCCAAAAATCGTCTGCGCCAACAGGATCGCACCGTGCAGGCCATTTTGTTGTATTGCCTGGACACCAGCCTGCGACTGCTGCATCCGCTGATGCCGTTTATTTCCGAAGCAATTTGGGAAAAATTACCCCAGCGCACCGGGTCGGTGATCACAGCACCATTTCCAAAGGTGATACCACAATTGGCATCGCCGCAGGCCGAGACGCAACTGGCGCTGGTGCAGGAAATAACCCGCAAAATTCGGGACATCCGCAACCAATACAATGTGGATTCCAGAAAAGTTCTGGAAGTAACGCTGCAACCGGCGACCGCGGAATTTCAACTGCTGCTGGAGGCCGGCCGGGGAATTATTGAACCACTTTCCGGCAGTCTGCTCACCATTGCCGTGGATGTGCAAAAGCCCGCTAATGCCGCCGTAGCCATCGTGCCCAATGTGCAGATATTCGTGGCCGGCGTGATAGATCCGCAAGTGGAAATGCAGCGGCTGGCCAAGCGCCGCGCGGAACTGGAACGCTTTATCGCCGGCAACCGGTCCAAGCTGGCCAACGAAGCTTTTATGAGCAAAGCTCCGGCCAAAGTGGTGGAAGGCCTGAAAAGTCAGCTTGCCCAGCAGGAATCGGAATTGGCGGCCATTGCCGGCGAAGGCGGGCCATAGAAGCGGGCTATGGGCATTTGCTGGTAGGGCGGTTTGATGCCGGTGAGGTAGCAGGCAATATACCGAATAATTGACTCCGGCGAATTGCCACTCTTCAATTGAAATAATATCTAAATTTTTATTGACGAAAAATGACATTTTTTTTCTTGCCTTTGGTCTGGGTGCTGGCTAAACTGATTCCCGTAAAGGCTCTTGGCCCTTTCTTTCGAAGCGTGGTTATGGCTTCGAAGGAGCAAGATGCACCAGAAAATGAGGAGATGGTTATGGCTGGTGAAAATGTTCGCACGGAAAGTGTGGCAGGTTGCCCAGGCGTGGTAAATTCTACTGGGCGGATGCTGAGTGCTCGCAGTTGGTCGGCTGCGGTGTTGCCTGGGGCGCTGATGCTGCTGGGGTCAGCTGCGGTTGCACCGGCGCTGACCATCAATGCGACGTTTGCTTCCAGCTTTGGCACCTACGGCGGATCCAATACCGCATATTACGAATCTCAGGTTAACCAGGCGATCTCCACGGTGGAGAGTTATATAGCCAATCCGGTGACGGTGAATATCACTTTTGCGGGTATGAATTCCGGGCTTGGTCAGAGCAGCACGTACGTCAGTACGATAACATACTCTCAATACCTATCTAATCTAGAAAACAACCAAACGCGGTCCTCCTACGATAATACCGCGATCGCTTCGTTGCCACCCGGTCCGAATGATCCGGTGCCGGGCAACACCAGCGGAAATATAACCACCACCTTGCCGCTTTTAAGGGCGCTTGGATACATCGCGAATCCGCCACCCGGAGCACCCGACAGCACTATCTCTTTGAACTTGGGGCTGATGGCCAATAGCTCAAATCCCAGTGGTTATTCGGCGCAGTCTGTTGCCGCACACGAAATCGATGAGGTGCTTGCCATCGGTGGGACTGGATCGGAGTTGGGCAGTGGGAACCTCACAACCGGGGCGGTGGGCCCATTGGACTTGTTCCGGTACACGGCCAGCGGCGTCCGAAGCTACAGCACCAGTACCAATATTGCTCCGTACTTTTCGATCGATGGTGGCAGCACCGATTTGGTGCACTTCAATCAATACGGTGGAAGCTCGGATTACGCGGACTGGGGGAATGGCGTTACGCCGGCGCAGGCCCAAGGGAATAGTCCGCCGCAAGTTCAGGATGCATTTGGTTCCCCCGGGGTTAATCCCGTTCTTGGACGTAATGAGCTTATCGCGTTGGACGTGGTGGGCTGGAATTTAACTACTGCCGGTACGGCAGTAGAAACGCCCGAAGCCAGCACGCTGGCACTTTTCGGTGTGGCAATGGCCGGCCTGACACTGCTGCCGCGCAAGCGGCGGAAACCCTAAGGATGGCTGGCAATTCACACTTCTTCATTCTTCGCCCTTTGCTCGCCCGTTGCGCCTTGCTCCGGCGACCAAAATTCCTGTGTAAAATATGAATTTATTTTCGCGCGGTCTCTTGACGCATGTTTTACCCGTAGGGTTGAACTTTTTTGGCCGCCATTTGCGTTTATCTTCACGTGGGCGGGTGTGCAGATAGCCAGTTTGTACGCCTGATTTGACGGCTCGCAACACACGGAGTGGCCCATGCCTACGCCTGATCCCAAGGATAATGCCTTTGACGCGGTACTGACGCGTCGCCTGCGACGGCTGGCCACGATTCCGGTGGATACGGGGGCGTTGGATCAACGGCTGAGGCAGGCCATTGTGTTGCCGCGGAGGAATTTACGCCAATTTGGTGTGGGCCTGGTGGCCGGAGCCGCAGCGTTTTTGGCCATGGGGTTGGTGTTGTTTTCCATCCTCTCGGCCGTCCCGACCCGGGCCTCGCTGGCCGATTTAACGCACGCGTACCGGTCTGCCATGGCCCGTTCGCCTGTCAGTGCTGGCCGGTTTACGGAGTCGAAGGCGGCTGCGGCGATAGCCCAGGCCTGTATATGCCTGCCGGGGCTTAAAACCTGCCACATGGCCAGGATGAATTCGTGTTACATGACTGAAATTCGACATCAGCAGGTTTCATGTGCGATGCTTTCGTCGGGATCCCACCCGGTGGTGGTGCTCACGGGCAACCATATTGCCGGTCCCAGAGGACAGAGGGTGCATTTCCAGGGGGTTCAATATCAGGTGGTGCGGACCCATGACCTCAACCTGGTTGAGGCCAAACGCCACGGGCATTGGATGTGTCTGATGGGGCGAAGTTCGCCCGCGGCATTGCTGGCGATGGCGTCACACTTGCGGGACTGAATTGCCTGGTTGGACCTGCCATGGACAACGCCGCCAACGCCGGATGATTCGAATGGGAAAAGGGCGTATAGGTTCTTTCCTCCCATCACGCTAAAGACACACTTTAATTTAACAAACATCGGCACCCTCAGCTATTTGGGCCCAATCCGGCGATCTGGGCAGATTGGTTTGCCGCGGCAGTCGGGTATAAAATCAACATGGAAGGTGAACCCAAAGTGAAGGGGAATGGCCGTTCCGGAATCGCAAGATACCTGTGTTGATTTCTATCGCCTTGTGTGGCCCCACCGAGCCATGGTGCTGCGCAGCGCCACGCTGTTATCCCAAAATCTCGCCGAAGCCGAGGATCTTGCCCAGGAGACGCTGTTTAAGGCCAGCCGCGCGCTGCGCACGCTTCAGGACCAGAATGGCATTCAGGCGTGGCTATTGACCATTTTGCGTCATACCTGGACGGACCGGTGGCGGAAGCACGCGGGCGAAGGACCGGTTATCAGTTTGGAGGCTTTGGCTGCGGAACCCGCCGCGCGGGCGGCCTCGCCTGCGGTGCCGGCACCCGATGAGATTGACCATCCCGATGAATTAATGGAATGTGTGTCCGACGCGCAACTGATACAGGCCATCCGGGGACTGCCCGAAGACATGCGCTGGGCTATTTTACTCGTCGATATCGGTGGTTATGACTATGCGGTGGCGGCGGAGATTTTGGATGTTCCGGTGGGAACCATTCGCTCGCGACTGAGCCGTGGCCGGGCGATTTTGCGAAGATTGTTGCTGGCCGATCGATTGGCAGAAAGCGGCCGGCATCTTCAAGAGCCGACAGCATGAAATTCATCCACGGCTACTGCGTCGCGGGAGCCACCCGCCTCCGGGTTTTCCCGCCATGCATCACTTGTCGCAATACATGAGTTTTGGCGATGTTCGTAACAGCCCTGCCGCGGTCATGTCCATACCGGCATCCGGCCGATCGCCGTGCCGAAATCCTGGTTACCGGTGATTTGGCTGGATGCGACCCTAACTCGTTTATTCATTGGATGTTTCAGGTTGCTGTGCAGGGTAACAGGGAGATTGGCGACTGAGTGCGACGCCTCAGGACAAACATGGAAAATTAAAAATCAAGGGTTTTGAACTTTTTAGGCCTTGGGTCTCGTTGTAAGCTATGGAGTCGCGGACATGGTGCCGGCGACGAGCAGAATAAGGATGTTTTTCGTTAGGAGCTGGACGCATGCACAAAATGACTTTTTCGATCGTGACGGTCGTTATGCTGGTAGCAGGGGCGGGTATGGCGGCCCATGCGACCATGCTAAAAAAAGTAACCGTCAAGGGTGAATTGTTGGATATGGCCTGTTACAGCACCATGCAAATGAAAGGCCGAGCGCATGGCAAAACCTGCGGCAAAAAGTGTTTGGCCAGTGGCATGCCGGCCGGCATTCTGATTAAAGGCAAGGCGTGGACGCTTTTGACCAATCCGGGTCCGTTGGCCGCGTATGTGGGGAAAACCATCCAAGTGAAGGGCAAGATGGATCCGGCGGATGATACGATTTTTCCGATGAAGATATGGTGGAAAATGGGCGGCATGTGGATGGCCGTGAAACTGCAGGATCAATTGCATCGTTGAGAGCCCCCGCAGGCCGGACCGCTAAAAAAACAGGCACGGACCGTTGATGCACAAGTTTTGCGAGCCAATATGACCATCCTCAGGAAATTATTTTGGTCGATCCGCCGGCTGATGGTACCGGCGTTGATCGTGGGCGTGGCGTTTCCGACCGTGGTGACCACGGGGGTGTGCCGGGCTGCGCGTGGCCGCGAAGTGAGCGCCTGTTGCCGCTGCGGAATGATGAATTCCATGATGATGACGGCCAGGTCCGGCGGGATGCACCGTGCGTGCTCGGGCACCGGCGGTGAAAATCGGCAACCTCCGGTCTGCATCGTGGTGCATGCACTTCCAATGGCCACTGCCGCCGCGCCCACCAGCATGGTGCCATTTCCGGTTCCTCTGAAATTCGTCCGGCCATCGGTGACAAGCGTTTTCCTCCTGCATTCAGTTTCCCAATACCACAGGCCCCAGCCTGGTGGCGCGGATTTTACACTTTCTCCTCTGCACAGCAAGTGCGTACTTATTATATAATCATATCTGTATAAATATGTTATGTATCGGCGTACAGCGGCACCGCTTCTGGTGCCGAGCATTTGTCACCCTTCAACAGAGGATGCCATGAAGGTTCTCAAAACACTGCTGGTCATTTTAGCAATAGCCATGGGCGGACTCATCGGGATTGCCATTGGGGCGTGGAATCATCGCCCGATCGGCCGATGGATGGGCTTAAAAAACGGTACCGCAAGGGTTGCCGGTGGAGAGCCATCGACGCAGGCGGCCCATGGTTCCAAACGCCGGATCCTGTATTGGTGGGATCCGATGGTGGGACCATCGTCTATCTCCAACAAGCCCGGCATAAGTTCCATGGGTATGAAATTAATTCCCGTATACGCTTCCACACGGAAGCTCGCCCCGGCGGGGCAGGTCCATGTGGATCCAGCCATAGTTCAGGATATGGGCATTCAAACCGCGCAGGTGACGGAGGGTGCGCTGCGGAAAACCATCCGGGCGGTCGGCTATCTGCAGGCCGCCGCCCCGGAACGCTTCAGTATCAATTTGCGCACCGATGGCTGGATTGGCAGGCTTTACGCCACCACCAACGGTACCGCCGTCACCAGTGGTCAACCGCTATTCACGCTGTACAGCCCGGCTATCGTGACTGCGGAGGAAGAACTTATTGCGGCGCGGAAGGCGGTGCTCGCCTTGCGAAAATCCCGCGATGCCGGAGCCACCCGCGACACGGCAGAACTGGTGCGATCCATGGAACAGCGGATGAAATTTCTGGGCGTCAATGGCGTGCAAATCAAAAACATTGAGAAAACGCTTCATGCCCAAACCTACATCACCTTTTACAGCCCGGCTGCCGGCACACTCACGGCGGTGCGGGTCCGGCAGAAATCCTTCATCAAAACCGGCACGACCGCCATGCGGATCGAAAGCCTTGGCACTTTGTGGCTCAATGTGCGGGTGTTTGACAATCAATTGCCGTGGATTCGCCGGGGCCAGCGTGTGACGGCCACCTTGGCGGCGCTGCCCGGACAAACCTTTACGGGAAAGATCAGCTTCATTGATCCGTATGAGAACCCGCAGTTCCATAACACCACGGTCCGCATGATTTTGAATAATCGCGCCGGCCAATTGCGTCCCGGTATGTATGCTCTGGCGGATATCCATACCAAGCCGGTTCTTCGATGCCTCCTGGTTCCGCGTGTGGCGGTAATGAACACCGGCACCGGCGAGTTGGCGTTTGTGGAAGTGCAGCCCGGTCATTTTAATCCGGTCGCGGTTAAGACAGGTTTGAGCGGTGAGCACAGCCTGGTACAGGTTCTCTCCGGTCTGAAACGGGGCCAAAAAGTGGTTACCAGCGGCCAGTTCCTGATGGATGTGGAATCGCAACTCAATGAGATCAAGGCCCGCTTTATTCCCCGGATGTCACCGAAGCGAAAGGCCATGCCATGATACGCAAGATCATAGAATTCTCGATCCACAACCGCCTTCCGGTGCTGCTGGTGGCTCTGATGGTGATGGCGGCGACCGGTTGGGCCGCTTTTCACAGCAAGCTTGACGCTGTGCCCGATCTGTCCGACATACAGGTGCTGGTGCTTACGAATTACCCCGGCCAGACGCCGGGAGTGGTGGACAAACAGGTGACGTATCCGTTGGAAACCCAGCTTATTCACGTGCCCAATGTCACGGCCGTGCGCGGCCAAAGCATGTTCGATTATTCCCTGGTGACGGTGGTTTTTAAGAACGGCACCAATTTGTATCGGGCCCGCAATGTGGTGCTGGAGTATCTGGACTCAGCCAAAGCGTTGCTACCCAAAGGGGTAACCCCGGAACTTGGCCCGGACGCCACCGGGGCGGGGTGGGCGTATCAATACGTGTTATATCCCGGCTGGTATTGCGGCAGTTACCCCGGAGGAATCTGGCATGATCCGCAGACCAATCGATGGTACCCCCACCGGGATTCTGCGCCGCTTTCGCACCGCTCCCGCCTGGTGCTGGTGCGGGCGTTTGACCGCCCCGGAAAATCGCCTCTGTCGGGTAAGCCGCTGGTTGCCAGCAACATCAACCTGGGGCAGTTGCGGTCCCTGCAGGATTGGTTTGTGCGTTATCAGTTGGACGCGGTACGGGGAGTGGCGGAAGTGGCGGGGATCGGTGGCTTTTCCGAGGAATATCAGGTGGTGGTGAATCCG
Source organism: Planctomycetota bacterium (assembly GCA_021851715.1). GTDB lineage: Bacteria > Planctomycetota > Phycisphaerae > WQYP01 > WQYP01 > JABEVA01. Next base: position 54,960 of record JAJZCR010000005.1, on the reverse strand, counting down.
AACCGGCTCCGGGCGTACCACCTGGGTGTGGGGCAGGTGGCCGGCGCAATTCAGAAGTCCAATAACGATGTGGGCGGCGCAACCGTGGACATAAGCGAATTGCAGTATCTGGTCCGCAGCCGGGGATATTTGCGGAATATCAAGCAACTGGAAAACGTACCCGTGGGGCAAGCCCCTGATGGCACGCCGATTCCGTTGCATGACGTGGCCACGGTGCAGATTGCCGGCGGGCAGCGCCAGGGAATATTGGATTGGAACGGTCGCGGGCAGGTCGTCGGCGGCATTGTGGTGGTGCGTTCCGGCGCAGACACGTATCGGGTGGTGCAACGGGTCAAAAAGAAAATCGCCGCCATGTCCACGAGTCTGCCTCCTGGCGTATTTTTCAAGACCGGTTACGACCGCGACAACCTCATTAACCGTTCCATTCATACGCTTTCCGATACGCTGCTGGAGGAAATGATTGTGGTGGCGGCCGTGTGCCTGCTGTTTTTATGGCACGGACGCAGCGGCCTGGTGGCCATTGTCGTAATTCCCGCCAGCATGATCATCAGCTTGGCGATCCTCTATTGGCTGGGCGTGAGCGCCAATATCATGAGCCTCAGCGGTATTGCCATCGCCATCGGCGTGGTGGTGGACAGCTCCATCGTGATGATTGAAAACGCCCACCAGCATATCAACCGTGACGAGCAGCAGGTGGCAAAAGGCCGCCCGCCGCGTCCCCGGACCATGATCATGCTGGAGGCGGCCGGAGAAGTGGGTCCCGCATTGTTTTTCAGCCTGCTGATTATCACCATCAGTTTTCTACCGATCTTTATTTTACCGGGCGAAAGCGGCAAAATGTTTGGCCCGCTGGCTCTGACCAAGACGTTTGCCATCGGTGCCGCGGCGGTGCTTTCCATCACGGTCGTCCCCATTTTGATGATTTATTTTGTTACACCACGGTTGTTCCCAGGGCAGTGGCCCTGGTGGATGCAGGGGGCCGCGGCGCTGGCGATCATCATCGTGCCGGCGATCGGCTTGTATAACGCCGCCAGTCACAGTGACGAATTAGCACGCTACCAATGGTGGCTGGTGCTGGGCTGGGTGGTTCTGGCGGTGATGCTGGTGATGCCGCAGAAGATTATCCACGAACAGCACAATCTGGTAAGCCAGTGGCTGCAGCGGGGATTTCGTCCGGTCTTTAACGCGGCCATGGTCTGGCGGTGGCTGCTGCTTTTGGTAGCTGCGGCGCTGTGCGTTTCCATTTACTGGCCATGGAGCCGCCTGGGTACGCAATTTACGCCGCCGCTATATGAAGGCGATCTGGAATATATGCCAACCACGTATCCTGGTATAAGTGTCGGCGAGGCGGGTTACGTGCTGGAGCAAAGCGACAAAATTATCAAAAGTTTTCCAGAGGTGAAAAGCGTCTGGGGGCAGATCGGCCGGGCGGATAGCGCCACCGATTCCGCGCCGCTGAACATGATTGATACCATCATCCGGCTTAAACGCCGGACCCAATGGCCCATGGTTCCGGTGGCGCGGTTTTATGACAACTGGCCGCACTGGCTTTCATGGCCGCTGCGGCGCACTTTCTGGCCGGGGCATGCGCGGCTTTCTCTGCAGCAGCTTCTCCATAGATGGACCGATGCCCGGAACAAGCATCATGAGGGTCTCAACGAGGCTTTGAAAATTCCCGGCTTTGCCGCCTATTGGACCATGCCCATCGCCAATCGCGTCAACATGGCCAACACCGGCAGCAAGACCCTGCTGGGCATGCGCATCTTTGGCGAAAATCTCAAGGTGCTTGGCCGGGTGTCCAACGAAATCGCCCGCGTGCTTCAAGGAGTTGATGGTACCGGCAGCGCGATCGCCAACCAGACACTGGGAGGTTATTACCTGGATATCCATATTCACCGCTTGCAGGCCATGCGCTACGGTCTGACCCAGGCCGCCGTTCAACGCATCATCACCATGGCCGTCGGCGGCGATCCGGTGAGCACCATGGTGCTGGGTTTGCAGCGGCTGCCTATCAATATCCGCTATTTTCGCAAGTTTCGCGGCAGCGCGACGGAACTTCAGGACCTTCCCATCGTCACGCCCAACGGCAGTGTGATCACGCTGGGTATGATCGCCCAGATCCGTTATGCCGCCGGGCCACCCGAGATCGACAGCCAAAACGCCATGACGGTCAATTACGTCAATATCACCACCACCACCGGCAACACCGTCGGTTACGTGAATCGGGCCAACGTTGCCATCCGCCGCCGGATCACGCTGCCTGCAGGTTACACGTACCAGTGGGTCGGCTTGTACAAACAGATTCAGGAGGCCAATGCCCGCCTTGAACTGGTGGTGCCCATGGTTTTATTGATTATTTTCATTCTGCTGCTGGTATCCACCGGCAGCGTGGGCCGCGTGCTGGGCGTGCTTTTATCCATTCCTTTCGGCCTGGTGGGAGCGACATGGACCTTGTATTTCCTGCACTATCATCTGTCGGTGGCGGTCTGGGTGGGCATTATCGCCCTGTGCGGATTAACGGTGGAAATGGGAATGGTGCTGGTGCTGTATCTGGATGTGAGCTTGCAGCAGGCGCGGAACGATGGCCGACTTGAAAGCCAACAGGATCTCTTTGACGCCGTTTATACCGGGGCCGTGCGGCGCATCCGCCCGCAGACCATGACCGCCTGTGCCGCGCTCATCGGCTTGACGCCGTTGCTGTGGGCCACAGGTGCGGGTGGCTCGGTAATGCGCCGCCTGGCGGCACCCATGATAGGGGGCCTGGGTACCGCGTTTATTCTGGAATTGCTGGTGCTGCCGGCCTTGTATTACATCGTGATGGGGTGGCAGCTTCAAAAACAATGCAGCGCTTCGACCATGGTTCCACCAGAATCCAATTTCGAAACAGGATCCCATATATGATGTTGATTTCACCCCGGCCCAAGGTCATGCGTCACTGGCACGGATACTGTCCATGGCTGTCGATCATGGTGGTGGCGGCCCTCACTGGCCTGGCAGGCTGTACGGTGCATCCGGCGGGTGAAGGCAAACTGCGCCGGCAAGCTCAAGTCGCCGGGAAGGCCTTTGCCAAGCCTTTCGCCCAGCGCCATCCGCCGCCCTTGCCATTCAACGCTACACCTCGCCAGTTGGTGCATTACGCGCTGCGCAATAGCCCGCAGGTGCAGCAATCCTATTGGCAGTGGCGCGTTGCCATTGAAAACATTCCGCAGGCCGGAACTCAAACCACCACCCTGATGCTTAATGCGGGTACCTTGTTAAGCCGCGGGGCGGCTTCCTTGTCCAACACCACTGTCGGAGCGGGTAATATGGGCAGTGCGGATATCCAATGGCCGTCCAAGATATCCGCCGATGCCAGGATCGCACTGTTGCGGGCTGTGGCCGCCGAATGGAATTATCAGGCCCGTCGCTTTGCACTTCGCCGCAACGTGCTCGATGCCTGGTATGACTACGCGCGAACTGCGGTAATTCTGCAACTGGCCAAGCGACAGCAATCCCTGCTGCAAAGTGCGATTGCCCTGAATCATGCCGGAATAAAAACCGGCACCGTCAGGCCGCAACAATGGCTCTCCGGACAAAATCGCCTTGATTTGCTGCGCAGCCGAATTGTGGCGCTGACCCACCAATTGCCCCGGCAATTGGCTGCCCTTAACGCCCTTTTGGGCCGACCGGCCGATATGCCGCTGAAGCCTCCGCAAGCCATTGCCGAACTCTCGGTGCCTGCCGTGAGCAACAATCAGCTATTGGCTACGGCGGTGAATCGGAATCCGAAGCTCCAGGGGCTGCGTAAGCTGGCTGCGGCGGGCCGTATCAGCATTCGCCGTGCGGCAATGCAATATATCCCCAATTTCGACATCGGCCTGTCGACGTCGCTGGATGGCACCGTACAAAATTTCACCGGGGCGCTGATAGTTCCGGCTTTGCGCTATCAAGCCATCAATGCCTCCATCCGGCAGGCACGAGACCAGTTGCACGCCACCCGCGCCGCCTGGCGCGGTCAATATAACATTCTGGCCGCCCGACTCCTCATCGATCTGATTGCTATGCGCAATGATCACCGCCAATTAATACTTTTTCGCTGCCATATTCTGCCTCGCCGGCGGATGATGGCAGCTCTGACACGTGCGGCTTACCAACAAGGCCGGGCTTCCATCGGCCAGCAGCTTCGTTTGGACCAGACCATGCTGCAAATCCAGCAGACCATGGTCGCTCTGCAAACCGATCTGGATCAACGGATTGCGGATATCGACGCCATCATTGCCGAGCCGATGGAGCGGCCTCCGGTTAAAACTGTCCACGGCGAACTACGTGTCCCTGGCCGGTGACGCGGATTTCACCGGGCCATGGTGAGGGTGAGATATTGAAAGTCGATACACTGCAGGGCTAGCTCGAAATATGGCTGTTTCTTGGATGGGTGGCTGTAAACCAAGTCAACAAAACAGCCACCACCGACCGAGCTATCGAAAGGCCTGGAGCGGTTCTCAAAAGTCTTGTCGCATGTGTGGTATATATTCGTACATAAGGAACAACACATCACCTTAAAACATGCGACATTATTTATGAGAACTGCTCTAACCACTAAAATCGGACCAGCAGGTCCGGTTACTTGATTCTATCACCCATCTGGCTGTACTATATCGGTCTGCGGCGTCGGTTTGGACCGTGAGGTCAAGATTTTAATGGAGATTGCGCCTATGTTTTTCAAGTCTTCCAAGGTACCTCTGATCTCAGCGGCTTGTGCAGCCATGCTGACACTGGGAGCCATGCCCAAATCCACCATGTTTCCAAAGCCGGGAATGTTTTCACATTGGAATGCTCCACATTCCGCATCCAAACATAAGAACCCGATTCCGATAAACGCCCAATCCATCAGCGCCGGCGAATCCATCTTTACGCAGAATTGCGTAGCCTGCCATGGTGCCAACGCCAAAGGCGACGGTCCGACGGGTGCGTTTTTAAGTCCGCACCCGGCGAATCTGACCACCGCCAAATTCTGGAAACAGACGGACGGGGCTATTTTTTGGAAGATTACCCGCGGAAAAAGCCCCATGCCCAGTTTTCAAGATTCGCTGAGTCGCAAACAGCGCTGGCAAGTCATTAATTACCTGCGCCACACGTTTGGTCCCAAGAGTGGCAAGTAACCATCCCGCAGCACCAGTGATTGCTTCAAGCAGGCAAGGCGGCAGCGGGCCATGGCCAATCTATGCCCGCAGGCTGCCCCCAGCCAATGACACTACCATGTATCAGGTTCGATGAGGCCGTGTCAGTGGTTCAGGTTTAGCCGCAATCAACTTCCGTTGGGCGGTATTCAAGCCGCAGCCGGAGAACCGGTGGGTTGTGGCTGCCTGTGCGAACAGCGAATCATGTAATCAACGGCAATCTGCCCCGGTCCGGCAATAAGGACCAAACCGGCCATGGCGATCAGGGCGATATTGAAATCGGTGCCGCCGAAGCCTTCAGCCCAATGCGCCCAAAGCACCCCGAACATGTCCAAAATCATCAGCAGCGCCGCCAACCGGGAAACCAAACCAATGATGATCAGCGATGCACCGACCAATTCAGCAATGGCGGACATCCATGCCCACACCAGTGGAGACAGTATGGAAAAATGATCATGAGCAAGAGTATTGGCAAAGGCTCCAATTCCGCGTCCGCCGAACCATCCGAAGGCATGTTGGCCGGCATAATAAATGAAAATAATCCCCAGGACTACTCGTACCAGTAGAATCCCCAGGCTGGTGAGATGTTCAGCTTCACGGCTTTTACCGTCGGTAGATGCACACGATGCCATAAAAATTACTCCTTAAGCAAGTTGAATCTGATGGCAAAAAAGCTTTCCCGTACGCGGGGATAGCCTGTCATCAACGAAGTCCAATGAGTAGCCCGCTTTGCTTTTTTTTTGCGGACGGCAAAGCAACCTCATTTTCCGACAACAAGAAACGCCGACACATCAACATTAACCGAATCATGCACCGCAGTCAAGGAAAGTGACGTTACGCAACCCATGCAAATGTTGCCACACCCTGAGCGGCTACTTCTCCACGTACCGTGGCGGACAGGCGGCATTTCAACAATGTTTGCCACTGTCGCAACACGCTTATCCTGAGTTCCAACGTATCGCCCACCTGTATGGGTGCCTGAAACGACAGATATTCAATGGCCACCAGACGGCCAGCAGGAACACGTGCGTGGTCCTGGCACGCTGCGAGTCCGGCCTTGCAGGCGGCGGTTTGGGCCAGTATTTCAAGAAGTGCCGATGGCGGAAGCACGTGTCCCTGCAGCAGTGTGTTGACCACTGGATTGTCATCCGGAACGGTCCAGCGTGCACCGATGGATCCATCTTCCTGCAGCCACGCCTGATCCAGCCAGTGCATCGGAGGTCGATGGGGAATAAAATGAGCTAAATTTTCCATCGCGTCCCGCAGAATCTGCCAGCTACTCCATCCATTATAAGCTTTGCATCACCTGCTTCCAACATTGTTATGGCGAATATCGGCGAACCAGAGGCCCATGTTACGGCCGGACCGTGGACAGTGACAGTTTAAGCATTTTTGTGGAAACGTTCGTCGTGTTGAAAGTCAGGGATTTCGGATAACTTGCGCCGCCCTGTCGTGACACCGGATGTTTAAGTTTTGCCAGTTACGTAGAAATGGTTTGACTCCTGCGGTCGTCCATCGCATGGGAGGTTCCATCTGCGTCGAGAGCAGCGGCGATCAAACTGTGAGTTTGTCGCTTCAAAACCATGTGGGCTTTGGGAACCGTGGGATCAGCATAGAGAATTCCCAGTGGCCTGACAGAAATTGGGACGTCGAAAATGGCCACATAACCGGGGGTCATGCAACGCCCACTGCCGCAAATAGCCACTGGCACAATGGGCACGCCGGTTTGCACCGCCAACATAAAAGCGCCATCATGAAATCGGCCCAGCCGCCCGTTGCGCGACCGCGTACCTTCCGGAAACACGTACATCCCCACGCCTTGCCGGATACTTTCCGCCGCCTTCTGCAGCACGTTTGGATTATCGACATGCAGATGGCCGCAAAGCCGCATCAGCCAACCCAGCAACGGCTTTTGAAACGGCCAATCCTTGGCCCAGCAGCGGGCATCAGGAGAGAGCTGAAAGAGCAAAAGAATGTCGATGGCGGATTGATGATTTGCCACCACAATACAGGGTTCCGGAATAGCTTGACCCGGGAGAGCCTCAATAACCATTCGAGAGCCGCAGTAGCTGCGCATGGCATGGCGGTAAAAGGCCCGGGTCCAGCGGCGGGCCAGACGGCGCTGCGGATCCCAAGTCGCCCCCGCCAGCCACAGCAGCGGTGCGAGCAGCACTGCCAGGACAAACAAGTAAAGACCGAACCAGGTGTACACCAGGGTCGTGCGCCAGAGGATGCGCCAGGTCAACCTGGTGTGCTGCCGATCCAGTGGAATTTCCTCGGCCGATGGCATGGTCAAAGCCTTCCCCAAACGCACTGTGGCTGGGTATTGATCATCCGGTATTACAACCTCGCACTGTCTTTGCACCAACTGCAGTTTTCCGGTGCCGCCAACTCCCCGTCGCGATGAACCTTGCAGACTTTGGCGGCTACTGCGGGGCGGAACACTTAAAGTCCGTGCACAAATGTGCTAAATTCAGATCATACCGTGCGGGTCATGCCCCAACAACGACGCGGGAATTCGATCGCGGCTTATCGACGGCGCAGGCGGGTATTCTGTCAGGATGCGATTTTAATGCCAAATCCAGACCATGCTATGGAAATCGTTACCGGCTCGGCAGTTACGCCGGAGTTTTCCTCCATTCACGCTTTGTGGACCGCATGGCAGACAGGCTGCCGGCCGGAGTGGAAAGCCACTGATACGCCAGCCTCCATGGATTGGCACCACCTGGTGGCCGAGGCGCTTAGACCGATTCTAAGCCAGGTGCGTGACGCGCCACGTTGCGGTGTAATTTTGGCCACGACCAAGGGGAATATCGCGGAAATTGAGGCCTGGATGGCGGCAGTGCGGCAGGGGAGAAATGTCGACCGGTTGCCGGAACTAATGTCCGAGTCACTAAACATCGTGGCGCGTCGGTTTGGCCTTGGCGGGCCGTGCTATGGCGTATCTACTGCCTGCACTTCCGGTTTAACGGCTCTGATAGAAGCCGGCGAACTCGTGGCGTCCAGTGTAGTTGCGGAGGCCGTTGTCGTGGCGGCGGATACGATCACCGGTTTTACCCGCGACGGGTTTAAGTCGCTTAAGGCCCTGGCCAAGACCAACTGCCACCCGTTTGATAAAAACCGCGACGGCTTGGTACTGGGTTCGGCGGCGGCGGCATGCCTGCTGCGCCGATTTGACCCGGGCAGTCGCCCCGAGCGCACCGTTTCGCTGGTGGGCTGGGGAATGTCTGCGGATGCCATGCACCGGACTGCGCCGGATCGGGCGGCGGGCGGACTTATTCGGGCGATCCGCAGCGCACTGAGCATGGCGGGCCTTGGCCCGGAGGCCATCGATGCGGTGGTTCTTCATGGCACTGGCACACGCTATAACGACGAAATGGAGGCTACCGCCATGCGGACGCTATTTTCCCATCGTCCGGCGCTTAGCGGCATAAAAGGACTCATCGGCCACACACTGGGGGCGGCGGGCTTGATTGAAACCCTGCTGGCCGGGCAGTGCCTGACCACCGGCATGGTGCCGCCGATGGTTGGCTTGCAACAGACCGAATACCCGGATTTAAATTTGGTTATTCAATCCGGGCCCGCCCGGCCAATAAAATATCTTCTTAAAACAGCCAGCGGATTCGGCGGATTAAATGCGGCGGTGATATTATCGCAGACGGAGCCGGAATGAATACGCCAGTTTGTTTGTACGCGTGGGTTTCACTGGATACCGACCGTATCCCGCCGGTGCTGGGTTGTGGCGGTGGAACCTGGCAGAGCATAGAGCGGCCCACGACCAAGGCGTCCAACTTGGCCTGCGACGCCGCGCAAGCCTTAATGGCCGGTGTAACACCGACGCTCCGGGACAACAGCGGCTTATTCATCGGCAGCACGACCGGATCGCTGCACGATGACCTGGAGTTTGATAACTCGCGCGCGGCGGATGGCGGGCAATATCCCAGCCCCAATGCTTTCCGCCGAACCTTGCCCAGTACCCTCGCCACTGAACTTACCATGGATCTGGGGTTGCACGGGCCGGTGGTAGTCTACGCGGCGGGAGCGGCATCGGCGGCAGTGGCGTGCGTGCGTGGCGCAGAGTATGTGCGGCGCGGTATGGTGCCGATGGCGATTGTGGGCGGAATGGAAATCTGGACGGACGGTCCCCCGGCCGGCTTGGCCGAGCCGGGCGTGCCTGCAGAGGCCATTGCTTCCACCCAACGGCGAGCCACCGATGAACGCTGCCAGATCGTACTGGCTTTGATTGGCCCGGCGGATTCCCGTGGTGATCAGCGACCGATCGGTAAATTCACGCAAGCCAGACTGGGAGGATCGGATATCCACGCGCCAAGACAGGCGGATCGCAGTCTGGGGTTGCTGGTAGACTTATTGGCCGCCGGCCAGGGGCAGATGGTTGTGGATGGGGCGGTGGGAATAAAGGCCTGGTTGGAACTGCAACGGCTCTGATTGCGGCCGGCCCCGCTGTCTGCTGGTGCCCAAGCATCTGGATGGCGATTCTGCCGCGCTGTGCCAACCTCCGTGTTCAAGCGTTATGATACTAAGCGAACTGGATGGCCTGATTAAAGGGTGCTTGAAAAGATGTTGGGTTTTGTACAGGTTAGAGCGGTAACGCTGGCGGCAATTTTGACGTGTTTGACCTCCATGGGCACAGTGGTGAAGGGTGCGCATCTGGTGGCCGGACCGATGGTGGGGAGTCTGACGGCACATTCCGCTCGCCTTTGGTTTGAAATCAACAACAGTGACCGTGTGAAAGTGCAATGTTTTGACGCCAACACCGGCCAGTTGCAAAGCGCTTACGGATTCACGGTGTCAGGTCCGCCACCGTTTGTTGCAGACCTGAATCTTGCCAATCTGCGCAGCGACCATGATTACCGCATCAAGGTCGATCTGGGCGGTGTGCCCGTGCGTCTGCCCCGCCCACCGCTGGTGATCCACACCGCCCCGTCAATGGGAGCCGGTGCGGCGATCACGCTGGCATTTGGTTCCTGTGCCAATACGGCCCAATATGCCAGCCCACGTATCTGGAAGAGTATTGCCGCCACGCAACCACTGGCGTTTATTTTTGCCGGCAACGCCTTTTATCTGCCCCGCCACCTGAAGAATTTTCCGTACACCTATGTTCACGCCGCCAGATTTATCATGGAGCACTACCAGCAGGCGCGACATTTTTCGGGCTTCCAGCGGCTGCTGCGTATCTCCGCCGTTTATGCCACCTGGGACGACCGCGATTTTGGCACTCCGCACAGCAACCGCAATTTTGTGTTCCGCCGGCAATCCTTGCAGGCTTTCGAAAGCTACTGGCCCAATCCGGATTACGGCATAGCCCATGCACCCGGCACATTCTGCCATTTTCGGCTTGGCGATGTGGCGGTGTTCCTGCTTGATGACCGCAGTTTCCGCTCCTCCGCCAAGGCGCCACACCCGCGAGCCATGCTGGGTTGGAGGCAACTTTCCTGGCTGAAAAGTCGGTTGATGCGCAGCCGGGCCACCTTCAAATTGATTGTTGATGGTGACCCTGTTCTCTCCGATTACCCGGGGCATGAATCGTGGGGAAATTTTCATCATGAGCGGGCCGCGTTTTTTGACTGGCTCTTCGGCCATGCGGTTACGGGAGTGGTGTTTCTCAGCGGGCATTGCCGTTTCGGCGAGTTGAGTGTTCGCCCGGCCAATGTTCACGGATTGGATCAATATCCGCTTTATGATCTGACCAGTTCTTCTCTGGCGGCCGCGCCGGTGCGGACGCCAAAGGCGTCCGCATGGATCAACCCGCGACGGGTGGGGGTACCATTTTTTGGGCATAACTTTGGGATCATCCGCGTGGGTGGACCGCTGGGGAATCGCCATATCATTCTGGAACTCAAAGATGCGCGTGGCCGCACCCTGATTTCACAAACCATTCTGGCCAGGCAGCTTACCGGCGGGTAGGCATTCCTGTTTCCTGGTTATTGTTCCCACATATACAAAAATTGTGGATGGAGCATGGCGGCCATCTCCGCGGAACCCAGTTGAATATTCACCAGGTTAAGATTGCCCATGGGCTTGATCGGCTGGGCCTTGGCGTAAATGGACCCGCTGCCGTGCGACGCTCTGCTGTACAGAACCACGCTCGCGTGTTGAATGTGGGCCATCTTTTTGGCCAGAGCAATGGCGTCCTGCAAGGTCCCCACAGAATTAATCAAGTGGTAGCGGGCTGCGCTTTGCCCGGTCAGCGGACGGCCATCCGTCAGCCGCGGCCAATCGGCTTTGCCCACCAATGGATGCGTTTTCTCCACAATGCCCTTGAAGCGGGCATAAAACTGACGGACGAATCCCTGGATAATGCGGGCTTGAGAAGGAGTCATTTTGGAAAATGGAGATCCGGTTTCCTTGTTGGGGCCGCTGACAAATGCCGGTGCGGAAATGCCCAGGTACTTCAGCGAGTTGTGAAAGTTAAAAAGCTGCACAATCACCCCGATGGAGCCGGTAATGGTGGTCGGATACGCCATCTGATAGTCCGCAGCGCAGGAAACGTAATACCCGCCACTGGCGCACACATCCATCATGGAGGCGATGACCGGCAGATGCGTTTTTCGCCTGAAAGACAGAATGTCATGGTACATCATGGCGCTGGCGGTCACGGTACCGCCGGGGGTATTGAGTCGCAGAATTACGGCTTTCACCCGCGGATCATGGGCAATGGTCCGGAGTGTCTGGCTTAAATCACTGACCGGATTGTGGCCGGAAGTCAGCAGTCCGCCGCGGGAATCCATCAGCATGCCGCTGATATTGACAATGGCCACACGATTGCTGTTAAACCATGCGGTGGTTTGGTGTATGGTGTGAGGTGTAATGGTCTGGTGGGTGGGCACCAGGTTAATTTACACGGTGCGATTGGAGCATCCACCCAGCAGAATCAAGATTATCAGAAAAATACCGCTGCGCACCAGCAGCGGCGGTGGAAATTTTTCGCTTATTCGTGTGGCAGTATTCACGTCAACTCCGATAGGCCGGCGCAGAGCGGCTATATTTTCGCTTCGTGGCCGGCGGTTTGCTTGCGCTCCACAATTTGCATCAGATTGCCCTCACAATCCACAAATGAAATCAGTCGCCCGCCGCCGACGGCCTGTACAGCCGAACCGATAAACCCCGCGCCTTCAGAGACCAGATGGGCATAGGCAGCGTCAAAATCCTGGACCACCCAGGCCACGTGGCTGATGCCGGCATCGTGACTTTCACGCGGTCGGCGCACATGGTCGTTGCGGGGCATGATTTCCATCAACATTCCCCCATGGATTCCCCGCGGACCCGGCGGGCCAACCAGATACGTAGCCTGATTGCTGGGTGGCTGCGGATCTGTTTGGGCCACCACCACCAACCCCAGCATACGTTGGTACCACTTCACCATCAGATCGGTATTATCCGCGGCGATGGCCACATGATCCAGTCGCTGGCAAAACTCAACCATATTTTTATACTCCAGGAATGGGCCGGTACTTCCCGGCCTGGTGCCGCTGTTGCCGGGCGTCATTCAATGTTCTTGGCATTGATCCATTTCATCATGTTGCGTAGTTTGCGGCCCGTTACCTCCACTGGATGGTTTTTATCCGCTTCGTAGAGCGCATTAAACTTCGGCTTGCCGGCCTTGTGTTCGGCCATCCATTCGGCGGCGAACTTGCCGCTGGTAATTTCATCCAGAATTTTCTGCATTTCCTTTTTGGTCTGATCTGTCACAATGCGCGGGCCGCGGGTCAGATCGCCATATTCGGCGGTATTGCTGATGCTGTAACGCATATAGTTCAGCCCGCCCTGATAAATCAGATCGACAATGAGTTTTACTTCATGGACACATTCGAAATAGGCCATTTCCGGCGGATAGCCGTTTTTTACCAGCGTTTCAAAGCCCGCCTTGATCAGGGCTGAAAGCCCGCCGCACAAAACTGCCTGTTCACCGAACAAATCGGTTTCACATTCATCTTTAAACGTGGTGCTGATAATGCCCGCCCGTGCTCCGCCTATGCCATTGCCCCACGCCAGCGCCGTGGCCAGGGCGTGACCGGTGGCATCCTGATGCACGGCCACCAGACAGGGCACGCCGCCCCCTTTCACAAATTCGCTGCGCACCAGATGTCCCGGGCCTTTGGGGGCGACCATGATGACATCCACATCCTTGGGCGGAACGATTTGCTTGAAGTGAATGTTGAAACCGTGCGTTGCGCCGAAGGCCTTGCCGGCCTTCAGATGCGGCGCAATTTCCTTGGCATAAATTTCCGATTGCACTTCATCCGGCAAGCCAATAATAATCAGGTCCGCGGCTTGCACCGCCGCGGGCACGGAGATCGGATCAAACCCGTGGCTGATCGCCAGTTTGCCGTTGGCCGAATCGCGCCGATTGGCCACCACAACCTTAATGCCGCTGTCGCGCAGATTTTGCGCGTGGGCGTGACCCTGCGAACCGTAACCTATCACCGCTACCGTTTTACCGTGCAGGCCCTTAAGAGGTGCTTCATTTTCATAATAGATTTTCAGGGAAGACGCTGCATTTGCCATCATTTTGATTCCTTATCATGTTAAACCATCAACTGGAACAACCGTCGTCCAGTTATTTTATTTGAGAATACTGATACGCAGCGATGCGGTCAAATACCCTCCGGACATTCCACCCGGGACTGTGCACTTTGCAGGCTGGTTACGGCGTGACTTACGTGGAAATAGTCGGGAGAGTCAACGCCACAGCCATCATCACGACGCGGGTGCTTGCGATTCTGCTTGTCCATGGTAAAACATTGGCCCCGGGGGAATTCCTGAAGGATTTGCGCCCAGGGCTCGGTTCTTACACCCAGGCGGATTTGATCATGGCCAATGAAACCATTACCAGTGTTCCAGGCTTTTGGGCCGGGGCGCTGCGCTGCGGCATCAAACAATCCAATAAACCGGACTTGGCCATGCTTGTAAGCAGGGTACCCGCCGTCGCCGCCGCTGTATTCACCCGTAATAAAATTGTGGGTGCTCCGATTATCGTGGGCCGGCAGAATTTGCGCAGCGGCCGGCTGCACGGTTGCATCATTAACAGCGGATGCTCCAATGTCTGCACGGGCCGGCGCGGCATCAACGACGCCCGGGAAATGTGCCAATTGACGGCTGAATCACTGATCCGGCGAATACCGACCGTAACCCCAGCGATGATTCTGCCCGGCAGCACCGGTGTGATCGGTCATTTTTTGCCGATGGCCAAGCTCCGTGCCGGAATTCCCCGGCTGGCCGGTGAAATCAGCGACAGCTCATCGGCCGGCCTCGCCTTTGCCGAGGGAATATTAACCACCGATACGCGGGTAAAAATGGCCGCGGTTACCCTTCGCCTCGGTTCGGCCGCGGTCCGGATTGCCGGTGTTTGTAAAGGCTCCGGCATGATCGCGCCGAACATGGCCACCATGCTGGCCTACGTGGCGACGGATGCGGCCATAGCCGCGCCGCTGTTGCGACAGACCGTGAAATCGGTCGTGGATGAAACTTTTAACTGTGTTACCGTGGACCAGCACACCAGCACCAGCGATACTTTTGCGTGCCTGGCCAACGGCCTGGCGGACCATCGGGTGCTGCGAACCGCCGGGCCGGATTGGAAAAAGTTCCGGGCCGGCCTCCTGGAGGTATGCGATGCCCTGTCCCGGCAGATTGCCTTCGACGGCGAAGGTGCCACCAAACTGGTGCACGTCCGGGTTACCGGCGCGGCTTCCGCCGCGGATGCGCGCAAAGCCGCCATGGCCATTGCCAACAGTCCGCTGGTGAAAACGGCCATCCATGGTGGCGATCCGAACTGGGGCCGGTTTGTCAGTGCGGCCGGTTATTCCGGAGCCAGGATGAGCCCCGATCACTGCACATGCCAGGTCGGCAAGATAACGGTTTTCAAAAATGGGCAGCCCACCCGGGTCGATCTTGGCACTGTCCAGCAGGCCATGAAACATTCAGAACTGGATATCACCGTGGACCTGGGTACCGGGCGGGCATTCACCTGCCGCGTGTACACCTGTGATCTGTCCCGCCAGTATATCACCATCAATGCGGATTACCATACGTGATCGGCTGGCCGGAAGCACCGCGGCGAGCGGCTCCACTGGCTAAAGTTTCAGATTCCTGGCGTGAAACTTCAGTGCATCTTGAATATGGGCGTCCCAGTAGGCCCAATCGTGGACCCCCGGATATTCATGATACGTATGTTTGAACTTGAGCTTCAGCAGATGGCGGTGCATGCTACGGCTGTCCTGGATCAAGAAATCCTGGGTGCCGCAGTCGATCCACAGATGCGGGCGGAAGTTTTTCGGGCAGGTCGCAGCCAGGGTCGTACAATCCTCGCTGCCGCCGGCGGCCGCGGCTCCAAAAATGGCCCTGGCTTCAAGAATATACGCGTCCGTCTGTGTGGATTGGGCCAGGACGGCCAGACGTGCCAGCGCTCCGCTATGCGAATGGACCGAACAGAACACCTCCGGATGTTTCAGCGCCAGTTTGATTGCTCCGTATCCGCCCATGGAGAGTCCGCCAATGGCACGGCCCCGGCGCTCGCAAATCACCGGAAACGTCCGCTCCACAAAACCCACGACATCCTGCATGATATGATCTTCAAATTTCAATCCCGGTGGATTGACACTGTTGGTGTACCAGCCGCGGTTGCTGTCGGGCATGACGACGATCAGCCTCATGCCGGATACGTATCGCTCAATGCTGGTGCGACGGCACCAGGCGGTATAATCATCGGAAAGACCATGCAGCAGGTACAGCACCGGGGCGCGGCCTTTAAGATTCTCCGGAATGATCACGTTCATGCCGGCCGCCTTTTGAATGGCCGAACCAAAAAAACTCACCTGACAAACCGCCATGGGGCTGATCCTTTCTTGAAAACAGGCCGTTCTCTGGCCGCGGGCCACCGGCTTTCAAGCCGGACAGGCCCCGGCTGTTGCCGGTTGGCAACAGCGATTCCGGGCCATTACTGGGGAAACCCATCCCGATCGTGCGAACCCAGGGCGTCCCACAACCGGCCATCCTGGGCCAACAGCGCATCCGCTTCCACCGGGCCCCAGGTTCCCGGTTCGTACCGGGTCAGGGGTGATAAACCCTGCTCCCAGCCCTGTTCAATGCCGTCGATAATAGCCCAGGAACTTTCCACTTCATCGCGGCGGATAAATAACGTCGAATCGCCGAGAATGGCATCCAAAAGCAGCCGTTCATAGGCTTCCGGCGAATAGCTGCCGAAGGCTTCATGGTATTCAAAATCCATGTGAACAGGGGCGATTTTGGTGGCCGTACCCGGTCGCTTGGCGTTGATCAGCAACGAGATTCCCTCGCCGGGTTGAATGCGCAGGGTCAGCACATTGCGCGACACGCGATTGGCCTGGGCATTAAAAAGCACGCCCGGTGCGGAATTAAAATGGATGTTCACTTCCGAGCCCTGCCGCTTCATTAATTTGCCGCTGCGCAGATAAAATGGCACTCCGTGCCAGCGCCAATTGTTAATAAAGAGTTTCACCGCCGCATAGGTTTCGATGGTGCTTTCCGGCTGCACGCCACGCTCCTGCAGATACCCGATCACGGGCTGGCCGTTAACCTGTCCGGAGGTGTATTGCCCGCGAATGGTCCGCTCGGCCACCTCCTTGCCGCCGAAGAGCGGAATGGACCTGAGTACACGCAGTTTTTCATCGCGAATGGCATCGCCATCCAATGCCACCGGCGGTTCCATCGCCACCAGAGCTAGAAGTTGCATAAGGTGGTTTTGCACCATGTCGCGCAACGTACCGGCAGTTTCGAAATAGCCGCCACGTCCTTCCACACCGAGGGTTTCACCCACGGTAATCTGCACATGATCCACATAGCGGCGGTTCCAGATGGGTTCAAAAATGCCGTTGGCAAATCGAAACACCAGCAGATTTTGTACCGTCTGCTTGCCCAGGTAATGGTCAATGCGATACACCTGCGATTCGTCAAATACACGATTGATGCGCGTGTTCAAATCGCGGGCGGTTTGCAGATCGCGACCGAACGGCTTTTCCACAATAATCCGCCGCCACGCCGCACTGCTGAATGGGTCGATGTTGCCGAGCCCTGTTTCCAGCAGTTGATCCACAATGGTGCCGAATTCCACGGGGCTGGTGGAAAGATAATACAGCCGCCGCCCGCCGGTGCCGTGGGTTTGATCCAGCTTGAGCAGCCGCTGGGCCAGACTGCGATAGCCCGCAGCATCTTCAAACGTGCTTTGATGATAAAAAATACGGCTGGATAAATCCTGCCATAGCTGCAAATCCACCGGGCGCGACCGCGAAAATTTGTTCAGACCGTCCAGCAGTTCCTGCCGGAATTGTTCATCGGTTTTGGGCCGACGGGCAAAGCCGATTACCACTGCGGACCGCGGTAACCCCCCATCGCGTGTCAGATTATAAATGGCGGGAATCAGCTTGCGCGCCGTCAAATCGCCGGTGGCGCCGAAAATCACGATGGCGCACGAGGCCGCGGCTGGGATGGCATTGGAAGCGGCCCTGCCTTCTTCGTTCTTGCTATTCACTTATACACCTGATCCTTTCAGTTCAGTCATTTTCTTGACCCCGCAGGCCGGTTATTCTAGCATACCACCGGCAAAATAAACGCGTGTGGTGAATTTATGGCTGATATTCTCTGGGCACCGTGGCGACTGGACTACATCCGCAGTGTTTCCGGTGATGGCAAAAATTGTTTTCTGTGCGACCTGGCCCTTGCTCCGCAACTGGATCAGCGCAACCTGGTGGTGGCCCGCACTCCGGACTGCATGTTGTTGATGAATCGCTACCCTTATGTCAACGGCCATTTGCTCATCGCTCCATACCGCCATGTGCCGGATTTAACGGAGCTTTCCGTGGCGGAACGCACCGCTGTGATGGAACTGACCGCCCACGCCCAGAAAATTCTTCAGATCGCGATGAATCCACAGGGATTTAACATCGGCATTAACATCGGCCGCTGCGCAGGGGCCGGCGTGGTTGGACACGTCCATATTCATGTCGTGCCCCGCTGGAGCGGCGATATCAATTTCATGACCGTCGTGGGCCAGGTGCGCGTTATTCCCCAAGCGGTGGAAGAAGCCTTCCGGCAGTTGTTTAAAGCCCACGCCGAAATTGTTCCCCCGTCGGTGCCGCCACCCGACGCGCCATGAAACTTTCCCATCGTCATGGGTTATCAGGAGCCTGCCATGTCTGTTCTTGCCGTGATTCCCGCCCGTTTTGGATCCTTGCGTTACCCGGGCAAACCGCTGCTCAGGGCCACCGGCAAGTTTCTGATCCAGCATGTGGTGGATCAGGTTCGCCAGGCGCGCCACGTGCAGGAGGTGATTGTGGCCACGGATGACCAGCGCATTGCGAGCGCCGTGGAAGGTTTTGGAGCTACAGCGGTCCTGACAGCCGCCACCCATTGCAGCGGCACCGATCGTGTTGCCGAAGTTGCCCAGCGGCCGGAATTTGCCCATTACCAATACTTTTTGAACGTGCAGGGGGATGAACCGGAAATTCCGCCGGAGACCATTGATGATCTGGCGCGGCTGATCGCCGCTTCTGCGGTACCCGAAAAAGGAGCGGTATCCGCAGCATCGCGGGAAATGGTTACCGCAGCCGTCCGCATTACCGAGCCTGCCGCCATCGCCAATCCTAACGTTGTCAAGGTGGTGGTGGATGCGGCGGGGCGGGCCTTGTACTTTTCCCGCAGCACTATTCCCTATCGCCGCACCGATGGCGGGATCTCAACGGCAGGTGGCCAGCCCTTGATCTATCGTCAGCATCTGGGCGTGTACGCTTACCGTCGGGACTTTCTCTTGCGGTTGGCAGCCCATCCACCCTGCATGTTGGAAGAATATGAGAAACTCGAACAATTGCGGGCATTATTCATGGGAGCCACAGTTCTGGTTCATGATGTGCCTTTTGCTCCGCATGGTATCGATACGCCGGCTGACTACGAAGCATTTATCCAGCGCTATGCCAGTCATAGCCGCTGATTCTAAGGAAAATATTCTCGGAGCGCAGTTACGGCGATCCGCGTGCTGCGGTGATGAGCCGGATTGCCGAGATTTTGGTCCCGGCAGTCGGGAACAATGGGTCGCTGTGTTGTGTCCTGGGGCAAGATTTCCAAGATGGTCGTGTTCGTTTACGGGGTCGGGGTCCACGCCGACGGGCTTTGCTTCCCCCCAAAAGATCGCCCCTATAAACGGTCTGGCTGGTTTACAGGGTATACCCACAGACCATTGGCGTTGTACCGCAGTGGGTGTCTGTATCGGACAAAATGCGTTGGATGGAGGCGTTTTGGACAAGTATAGGACAGAAATTTGGGTCGGATGGCCGATAATTCCACGATAACCGGATAAATCCGGGGTACCGCAGCCTTGAGTGCCCGGTTTGGGCTTGACAGTTGCGGCAGGATAAATCAACATGGCCGATGGCTTGGGCCGCATTGGCATTGCAGAGGCCGCTAAAGAGGGCGTGAATCGGGGACTGGCGAACTTGGCGTTTAGCCGCAGGTAAGCAGGAAAGGTGGGCTGACAAGCGGCGGAAGATTGGTTAAAATGGTTGGCAATGGCCAAGCCATTTTCTATTAAGAGAAGTCGGGATGTGATTCAAAGTCGCGGCGGTTAGTTTATCAGTCGCGGGCATAAGTAACATGTGATGAAAGGTTGCGCATGGCTGATCGCGTGGCACAAAAGAAAAATCAGTTGAACCCTGTTGGCGCTGGTCCGGCTCCAATGGCGAGGGGTGGGCGGCTGGGGCGTGTGCTGGGGCTGTGCGTGCTGGCAAGCGCCGTTGGCTCGCTGGTGGGCTGTTCCAATGCCGGCAGCGATTTAAGCAACTATTTGAACCTTCGCAATTCGTTTATGAATCCGGCGGAGGTGGGGCGGTTTGATAAAGCCAATCCGTGGGGCGATGTGGAACCTGTCACGTGGCCGATTTTGAATTCATTGGCGGTGAATGATCCGCCGCCTGGACCATGGTCGGATTCTTGGCGTCCAACGGTGGCGGATCTTGTTCCGTCCACCCGTCCCTACGTGCTTGGAGCGGGCGATGTGGTAACGGTTTCCGTGTTTCAGTTGGTGGTGCCGGATCAGGAATCGGTGCAGACCCGGCAGATCAATACGCAGGGCGATATCACACTGGATTTTATCGGTACCATCAAGGCGAAGGGCTTGACGACGCGGCAGTTGCGGCGGCGCATTGTGCGAATTTTGATTCAAAGCGGGGAGATGTCTCCGCCGGGACCGCATCAGTCCGGTCCGCAGGTCAATGTGGATTTAACCCAGGCGAAGCGCCGGGTGTTTTCGATTATTGGTGGCGCGCGCGCTGGAACGTACAACATCACCTCGCCGAGTTTTCGGCTGCTTGATGCATTGGCACTGGCGGGCAACCCCACGCCGGACCAGGGTGTGCGCTGGATTTATGTGATCCGTTCCCCGGAAAACAAGGTCAAGGCGGAACATACGCATGTGGCGTCACAAGCTCCGAGTACAAACAGTTCCACGGGTGGCACCGCCAGCACGGCCCAGGAACTTGAGGCGTTGCAGCACGAGATTGAATCGTCAGAGACTCATGGCAAGAACTCCACGAAGTTGCTCAAGAAGGAACAGGACTTGCTGACCAAGACGCTGGAGTCCTCAGGCAACGCGCCACACCGGCATTTCGTGTATGTGAACCATCACTGGGTGCCGTTGCCATCGAAGAAAGCGCCGGGCACCACCACGATGCCAGCGCCGGTAAAGCCGGTTCATACGGCGAAGTATCACTTTTCAAACATGACGCGGCAGAAGAAAAATCTGCCGTATAAGGATATGGTGATCAGAATCCGGGTACGCAAGCTGCTGGAAGGTAATCCACGCGAGAACATCATCATCCGGCCCGGCGATATCATCCGCATTCCGTCCGCCAAGCCGCAGTATTATTATGTGATGGGCAATGTGAATCGGCCGGGCGTCTATACGCTTACGGGACAACGCATTACGCTGAAGATGGCGGTGGCGGCAGCGGGCAATTTGGGCGCATTGGCCATACCGCGGCGGTGCGAACTGATTCGCCGGATCGGCAAGAGTCAAGAAACCATTATTCAGGTCAATTTGCAGGCAATTTTTGACGGCGAAGAACCGGACATTTTCCTGAAACCCAATGATGTGCTCAATGTGGGCACCGATATGATCGCGCCATTTTTGGCGATATTCCGCAATGGGTTCCAGGCGGCCTACGGATTCGGATTTACGTACGACCGGAACTTTTACATCCAGCCGATTATTACGCAAGGCGGATAATAGGGCAGTGGTCTGCCGCCGTGGACGAGATTACCCTGGGCGAACGTGGCCCCGCACCAGCCGGGCCGCGACCAGCGACAGGTTTGGGCGGCATATGTCCTGTAATATCATGATTACAAATGCGGCAGGCCGGTGGGGCAACAGAGGCCCTGCCAGCACCTGAACCAAAGGGCTTGCGGGTCGTAACATCAAGGGGGGGGGTGATGAAACGTCCTTGGGGTTGTGGCCGGGAAAATTGCCTCGTAATTCTGGCTCGAAAATTGACGGTCAACCTGGTATAATTTTAAGTTTGTGCTGCAATGCCATGGAAGGAATGGGGAACAGAAAATGGAGCAAAAGTGCTTGCAGCATAAGCACGGTTGGAACCGATAATAATAGGCGGCGTTGGAAGCCGTCGGTGCGGATTCATGACGATGGTGGTCATATCCACGTCGGCAGGTGGGGCAGGAAACGCGGTTGTTTCGTAGCTGGCGGTGCGAAGTTGTTGGTCGGTGTCGCAACCCGTGGAACAATAACACTGGAGTTTTTGAATAGATGAGTAGCCCAGCCACACGTTCGGATCAATCGTCGGGCATATCAGCGATGAATGCCGGCGGTGCTGCGCCGGTGCGGCGGTTTGACTATTCCACATCGATAAAAATGAACGATCCAGCGCCCGGTGGCGGAAGTGTAAGTCCGGTGGCATGGCTGATTATAGCGTTGATGGTTCTAGAGTTCCTGGTGCTTTACCGGATCAATTTTTTGCAGTTGGTTTCGGTATGGTATTCGAATCCGAATTTCAGCCAGGGTTTTGCCATACCATTTATCAGCGCGTTTTTTGTTTATCAGCAGTGGCCGGTGTTGAGGTCGCTGGAGCCACATCGCAGCGCTGTGGGGCTGGCGTTGCTGATTTTCGGAACGGCGACGCAGGTGCTGTTTTTAGTCACGGGGCAAATTCAGTTTTCCGAGTTAAGCATGTTGGTGGTGCTCTTTGGCATGTTCCTGTGGATGTTGGGCTGGGATTACATGAGGCTGCTGTGGCTGCCGATATGCTATTTATTGTTCATGATTCCTCCTCCGCAGGCGTTGTATGTCAAGCTTACAACGCCACTGCAATTCCTGGCGGCCTCGCTGGGGGGACATTTGCTTACCATGTTCGGGATACCGTCGATAGTAACGGCTACGCAGATTCACGTGCAGGTTCGGGCGCACTGGGATTCCCTGGATGTGGCCCAGGCGTGCAGCGGGATCAGGAGTTTGACGGCATTTTTCGCGTTGGCGATTGTGCTGGCGTACAGTGTGCCCCGGCCGGTGTGGCAGAAGTTGTTCCTGGCCTTGTGCGCTTTGCCAATTGCGATTTTGTGTAATGCCCTGCGGGTAGCGCTCACCGGGGTGTTATTTGTGTCTGCGGGGCAGGAGTGGGCCAGGGGCAGCACCCATGCGAGTTTAGGGATGTTAATGCTGATCCCGGCGATGTTTTTACAATTGGGGGCGGCATGGGCCTTGGATCACATTTTTATTGAGGAGCCGAATGTAGTTTCAACGGCAGGAGGCGGCACATGACTTCCTTGTCGCGTACCAATAAACATCTGATTTTGGCGGGCATCACCGCCGTGGCGATTCTGGGAGCAGGACTGCTGTCGCTGGAATGGGCCCAGGCCCAAATGGGAATGGTGCTGCAAAAAATACCCACGCCGCTGCAGGCTCCGTTGCCCAGTTTGCCGCGCACACTGGGTGTGTTTAAGGTTCCGCCTGGTTCAGCGGATGAACGTTTGTCCACGGAGACGCTGGCGGTATTGGGCACGCACGATTACCTGATCCGCAAGTATGAAGATACGGCAATGCCGCCGGACAGTCCGGCTTCGCTGGTGCAGATCAATTTAAACTTCTATCCGACGGACTTTGCCACACCCCACGTACCCAATGTCTGCTGGGTGGGGGCAGGTTTGCAGCGCGTGAAGGACAACCTGATTGCCGTTAAAAATGTTCCGCACGCGGATGGCAGGGTAACGGATCTGCCGATGCGGTTTTTGGCGTTTGCCAAACCCAACGGTGCCGGCAGCGGCATGCCGCTGATGTATAGCCATCATTCCGGTGGAGAGTACATTAATACCGCCTACACATTCCAGGTGGATGGCAAATATGCGCCCAACACCCAGCAGGTAAGTGCCATGTTTTGGCATGCCAGGAGCAAATACGGCTACGATTGTAAAATTGAGGTGGATGTGCTGGGGCCTTCCACCCGGGCCGAGGCCCGAAAAACCATTAGCGCGTTTATCCGCGCGGCGCTGCCGTCCATTGAGCGAATTTTACCGAACTGGAAAAAACTCAACGCACCCTCAACCCAGGGTGTAACTGCGGAGACTAAAAAGGTGCCGCCTTCGTAAGTGGCCCGGCGATCTGAAATCGGGTACCGGCTGACCGGGAACATCATCAATGCGGTGAATCTGGACTTCCGAAAAACTATCAAAGAGGATATCGATGGCTAGAAAAGTAAATACAAGATTCCTGGTGATATTGCTGACGGTGCTGGTGGTTATCATTGGCCTGGGGGCAGGTCTATTCTGGATAAAAAATAAGCTTGAGAATAATCCTACACGGCTGGAAAAGGAGGCCCGGGCTTATCTGAAGGCCGGCCACGTGACGCTGGCGATTCAGGCCTATCAACGGGCTATTATCGCCACCGAACGCCAGCATCTACCGGGGGCAGCGCCGCTGCTGTACAAAGTGGGCAATCTGTTTTATGCCCATTCGAACAAACATCACCACTGGATCAGCCAGGCTTTTCAGTCGTGGAATGCAGCCGTTCGCACCGATGCCGGGTACATGCCGGCGCAGCGCCGATTACTGCATAAATCAGCGAAATTAGCAGAATTGATGCCAACCACCGGTGCGTGGGGCCAAGTGCGACAGACGGCTGAAGCAGTTTTGAAGATGGACCCCAAAAATGCCGAAGCGTACCGGCTGCGGGGCGAGTCGCGGCTGAACGCGGTCAAAGATGTGCTGGCCTTAACGGACGCCAGATATAAGGCTTCTATGGCGGATTTTGCCAAGGCCTGCCAGCTTATGCCGGCCGATCCGCGGCCTTTTGCCAACATGGCCGGGACGTATCTTATGCAGGCGGCGACAGAATTAAGCCAGCAGACTATCAGCAAGGCGGCAGCCAAGGCTTTGCAAGCCAAGGGGCTGCAAGTGATGAAGTCGTTTGTAAAGAAAAATCCCAAGAACCTGCTGGGCTGGCTATATCTGGTGGCACTGTGCCGGGGCAACCCGGCGTGGCACCAACAGGCGGATGCCGCGATGGCCCAGGCGGTGAAACTCGCCCCCGGGAATCCGAAGGTGTACCAGGCCAGGGCGTTGCTGCTGCTGGCGGAAAAGAAACCGCTGGCGTTGCAGGTGGCCGCTCTTAAAAAGGTCATTGCCCTTGAGCCTGGACAAATGGCGGGTTATTTTCAATTGGGGCACCTGTATTTACAGCACAATCAGTTTGCCTCAGCCGTGCATTATCTGGAATTGGGTTTAGCGCATCCAACGCCGGGCGGCGGGTTTAAGCCGATGTTGAACCGCGAAATGAAGTTTCAGTCTTATCAATGGCTGGCGGAGGCGTATTTAGCCATTGGCCAAAAAGCGGTTCCCGATTCTGCCGCCCGAACGCTGGCCCTCCAAAAGGCCCAACAGAACATCGCACGTATTCGCCTGCTGGCACCGAAAACTCCGTGGGTTATTTTGTCCACGGGGCAATTGCAGCTTGAAAGCGGCCAAGTGACCAAGGCTCTGGCCACTTTGGCGCAGGCCGGTACTTTGCTTTCGCCGAGTAATCCGCAGGAAGTGCGGTTGTGGGTGATGGACAAAGAACTCATGTCCCAGGCGTATGAAATGATTGGGCAGTCCGGCTCGGCCCTGGCGGAATTCAATGCCATTCTCGCAAGGGCCCCGGGTGCAGTTGCGATTTTGCTGAACAAGGCTGCGCTGGAAGCTCCCGTGCATCCCCACGATGCTTTGCATATTGCCAATCGTATTTTATCCAAGGATTCCACCAATGCGGTGGCCATTGCCATCAAAGCCCAGGCCCTGGCGGTTTTGAATCGCGTGTCTGATTTGGCCGTGTTTTTAACCCCCGCCAACACCGCCGGCAATTTGTCGCTGTCGGTACTGCGTGCCCGGGTGGCATTGCGGCAGGGCGATTATTTAAGGGCCTGGCATATCGTCAAACCATGGGTGAAAAAGTCTCCCGGCGACAGCCGCGTGGTTATTATCGCCTATGTGGCACTGATGAAATTACACCGTGTGTCCGCAGTCAAGGCCCTGGTGGCCGCCGCCGTGAAGGCGGTACCGAACAATTTGCAATTTCTGCTGCTTAATTCTGCGCTGCGCGCGGGGAAATCTCCGGTGGTGAAGCTGCGTTCGGTGGACAGCGATCTGGCGTCCATCAGCCTGCCGGGAGAATCGGCCGTGGCGGCGCAATTGGCGGCCATTAAGACCCTGCCGGATGCGTTGCAGCGGAACTTGATGCTGGCCACTTTCTATTTGCAGCAAAACAAGGTCAAGCACGCGGGGGTAGCCGTGGCTGCTGCTGCGGCCATCAGCCCGCATGATACGGCGGTGGTGGAGCGCGAGTTTGAGTTGGCGATGCTGCAGAAAGATTATAAAAAGGCCTCCGATGTGGCGGGTCTGGCGGGTTCGCTGAATCTGGACGGTGTGAAAGGGGCCTTGTACCGCGGGCGCCTGGAAATGGGAGAAGGTGACGTCGCCAGCGCGGTCCAGACGCTGAAGGCCGCCTTGGCTTTAAATCCGCAGAGTGCCGTGGTGCGTACCTATTACGGAGCTGCTTTGCTGAAATCCGGCAACATCGAAGCCGGTATCGCGGCCTTGAAACTGGCTTTGCATCAAAAGCCCGACGACATGGCGGCGCTCAAGCCGCTGGTGCAATACTATATGAGTCAACAGACTCCGGACAGCGTTGCCCGAGCCTCGCGTTTAATTGACCAGGGGCTGGTCTATAACACCTTGGATACGCAACTGCGGCAGTGGCGGCGCGACCTGCAGGATCTTTACGGGTCGGTGGGGCCGGCTATTCGTCGGCGGCTGGCCGTGTATAAAAGTGATCCCGGTGATCTGCACAACATACAAAGATTGGCGTTCCTGTACGGTCGAGCGAAGCGGTATTCCGCCGGCATTGCCATGCTGAAAGCGGCCTACGCTCAGCACCAGAAAAATCTGGTGTTGGCGACGGGGTTGGCGCAGTTGTACGAGTTGGATAAGAAGCCGGCAGCGGCGGAAAGCATTTTCAGTCATCTGGCGGAAAGTCCGGATGCCAAAACGGCCTATCTGGGGCGCCTGATGATGGGAGATTTCTATCGCACACGCGGGGACTATGCACAAGCGGCGCAGATGTATACGTCTGCAGCCCGCAAACAACCCGCCGGCATCTACCGGGTGCAAACACAGATGGCGGCCATGCTTAACGCCCTGGGGCACTATAAACAGGCTTTAAAGTATTTGACTTCCCTTTACAAAGCCAAACCTCTGAGTCGTCCGGTGCTGTTGGAATACATTCAAACGCTGATTCGCGCGGGGCACGTGAAGCATGGGTTGTCGTTGCTGCAAAGCAAAATTCTTGTGAAAAATCCGCATGATGAGGCGGGCCTGACGTTGGAGGCGTTGGGATACCTGATGGAAAAGAAGCTGGACTTGGCAGAAAAGGCTGTGGATCGGGCATTGGCGGCCAATCCGGGTGATATTCAAGCCCTGTACAACCAGGCGGTTTTGCTTTCGATGATGCCCCAGGGAGATCTGGCCCAGGCGATCAGCGATCTGCAGGTGGTGATAGCCAAGGCACCCGGTGATATGGCGGCTCGAGTGAATCTGGCGAAGCTGCTGGAGCGCACGAAACATTACGCACAGGCGGTGCATGAATATCAATCGATTGTGAAACTTGATCCGCACGACAACCAGGTGCGGATGGATTATGCGACCCTGCTTTTTGCCCTTAGCCACATGTACATGGCCACGCCCAGCACGGACCAAAGCACCCTGGCCGGAACTCTGAGAACCATCGATCCGGTGAGCCTGCTCTCGCGGCTGGTGGATGACTCCATTCGGGCATTTCCGAGTTCATTTAACTGGCAATTGATGCGGGCGGACCTGGCGTTAATGCGCGGCGATCGCGCCACGGCGGTAGCGGTGGCGACTGCGGCTTATAAAAAGGCCGGCCAAAGCCTGCAAACCACACCGGCCTATTTGACGCTGTTGATGCAGGCCAAGGCGTACCAGCGTGCGGAAAAAGTTGCGACCGTCGCTATTGCCCTGGATCCTAATAATCCCGGACTTTATACCGTGCGCGGCATGGCCCTGGGGGCTATGCACCAGGTGCCCAAAGCCAGCGCTGATTTTAGTCACGCTTTAGAGCTTTCCATCAAATCACCAGAGGCTCTGCTGGCCGTGAGTGATAAGTACAAGGCTGTGGCCGGTATTTCGGCGGTGGAGCAGTCGCTGAAAAATCTGCTGGCATCGCATAAAAATGATCCAGGGCTTATGTTGAGCCTGTCGCAGGCGCAGCTTGCGGTGGGAAATCATGCCGGGGCGCTACACGAAGCGCAGCAAGTGCTTGGCACCAATCCTGTCGGTTTTGTGCAGATCACGGCCTTGCGAATTGCCGCGGTGGCGGCGTACGGTGCGCAGGATTATCGTACTGCGGCCATGTACTATAAGCAGGTTCTCAAACTTGATCCTACCGATGCCAATACGCTGAATAACCTGGCGTATGTGCTGGCGGTTCATTTGAACCAGGCCCTGGAGGCAATGCCTTTGATCGAACGGGCCAACGCGATTGCCGCTGCCGCTGAGAATCGCGTCAGCTACGCCGTCGATCCCAATATTCTTGATACGCTGGGGTGGGTGCGGTTCTTAAACGGCGATACCACCGGGGCTTATAAAGCGCTTACCCGGGCGGTTAAGCATGGACATTTGGCCACCGCTTATTATCATTTGGCCAACGTGCTGGTGAAGGAAAATAACATAGCCGGTGCGAAGAAATATTTGCAAGATGCGATAAAATACGCACAACAACAGCATCAAAGCGGGCTGAAACGCGCTCAAGCGTTGTTAAGCAAATTGGATGGATAGACCGATATCATTCTACTGGTTATAGTACGTTTCGGAACAGCCCGAAACATACGAGAACGTGGGTTTTGACGAACGGGGAATCTTATGAGTCAATCAACGGCCTTGGCGATACCACCGGCACCCATGGATTTTGCGCCTCCGCCGAGCAGTTCCACACCCAAAATAGGCTATGTGCTT
The DNA here is from genome assembly GCA_021851715.1 of Planctomycetota bacterium. Taxonomy (GTDB): domain Bacteria; phylum Planctomycetota; class Phycisphaerae; order WQYP01; family WQYP01; genus JABEVA01. Next base: position 26,256 of record JAJZCR010000005.1, on the reverse strand, counting down.
AAACGTCACCGCTGGCTTATTGTCATCGGGACGGCATTGGGCCTGGTGATAAGCTTTGGGCTGTTTCTGGCATTTGACAAGTATGATTCCCGGTATACAGCGAAGGAATATTTTCAGGTATTGCCATCCAACAACAGTCCGCTGGCACAGGCTTTCGGATCCGCCAATGCCATCGTTAACGCGGAAGTGACACAGTTTATCAACCGGCAGGCGGTATTAATACATAGTCCGGCGGTGCTGGGGCCGGCGATCCAGACTAGTGCTTTTCAGCAGAATTATCGCTATCCCAACAACTTGGCGATGAAGAGCGACTGGTTGGAAAGTCATCCGGCTCATCCGGTGCAGGATTTGGAAAGGGATGTGAGCGTTGAGCCCATCAGAAGGTCGGCGCTATTTGCTATTTCCATATCCTGGCACGATCGGAATGAAGTTGCCCAATTAGTTCACGCGATTGGGTCAGTCTATTTGCAGGTGCTGCAGAATCAGGAAAAGCAAACCCTTTCGGAACAGGCGCAGTTGATCACCCGGGCCCAGCAGAAAGTGCAGGCCCAAGTTACGTCCATGCAGCAAAATGTGGAAACCTATCGGGTTGCTCACGATATTCCGGGCTTAGTGGATCAACATTCGGTGCAGGCGGAAACTCTCGCGGCGCTCAACGCCCTGCTGATCCGGTCAGAAATCTCCGCCAGCCAGCTCAAGCAGGATTACGAAGGCATTCGCGAACAGGTCAAAAACAACACACTTAAGCTCAGTCCGAAGATGGAACAAACCATCGACACCGATCCCAAGCTTTCTGCACTGCAGTCTTCGCTCTTAAATCTCAAGCAGCAGTACCAAGTTTCCAAGATGACACTTGGTCCCAATAACCGTTCGACCGTGGTGCTGCAGATTCAGATTGCGACCATGGAAGGACAGATTCAGCGCGTCAAAAGCAAATTGGAGGTGCATGCCCGGCTGCAGATGCTGGAGCATGCCAAAGCCGAGATGCTCGACGCCCAGGCCACGGAAGTGGATACCCGGCGTCGCCGCGATGTGGAACAGCGGTTGGTCGGCGACTTGGATGCGGCCGTGGCCAAGTACCAGAATATGCTTCAGACTTTGCACAATCAGCAAAAGCTGCTCGATACGCTGACCCAGAAAGCCACCATCATGAACTTGCGCCGCTCCGCCGATGCTTCGCGTGTGCGGCTGTTTGAAGTGGCTGCGGTTCCGAATAAGCGTTCTTTCCCAATTCTGCCGCACTTTTTAATTGTGGGTATGGTGATTGGGGTGGCGCTTTCCGTGGGGCTGGCGTATCTGGTGGAGTTTACCAATACCCGTGTGCGCACCCCAAGAGACATCACTGCCTTGCTGCACATGCCAATGTTGGGGTTTGTGCCGGATCATGCCGACGATACGCTTTTAAGCGGAAATCCAATGACCAGCGTTCGGACATCGCCGGCATCCATGACGGCCGAAGCCTTCCGCCAAATTCGCGGGAGGCTGGCGGCAGTTTCACCGGGACAACCCTTGCGCAGCATCTTGGTAGCAAGCTTTTCGCCGGGCGGCGGAGCCAGTACTGTGGCCAGTAACTTGGCCAATGGCATGGCGCTAAGTGACTTGCGTGTGCTTCTGGTGGAGGTGAACTTCTACCGTCCCATTCTAAGAACGATTTATCCGAACCTGTCCGCCCTGGGCTTGACTGATCTGTTAAACAAACAGGCCAGCATGGACCAAGTGATTGTGGCCCATCCGGATCTGCCTAATCTGCACCTGATGGGGGCTGGTACTGCCGTGAAGGTACCGCGCGAACTCAGTGAGCACCGCGGTTTCCATGAGGTGCTTACCGATCTTGAATCCCGCTACGACGTAGTGATTTTTGACGGCGCACCACTGACGTTTGTTTCCGACTCGGTTAATCTGGCATCGCGTGTGGATGGTGTGATTGCCGTCTTAAGGGCCGGGGTGGTAACACGCGGAACCGTTTCCCGTATTCAGGATCAACTGCGGCAAGTGAATGCTAATTTCCTGGGGATTGTGCTTAATGCAGCCCAAGCCTGGGGTTCCGGTTATTTCCGCCAGAATTACCGTACGTTCTTTGAATACGCGGCCGGACAAACGGTCGCTACGTCGACTGTATCGGCGGAAAAACGTCTGCCGGGGGCGTAAACCTCCGCATCGTTTTGGCAAACGTGAACACCCGCAGATGCATGGCGGTGGCTCTTGTCGCTGTCATGTACGGTCCTGGTAAGTTGTCAGCAGAATATCCGCAGCGGTAGCTTGGCGACGCTTATAGATGAAGGCTATGGCGTATGGTCCGTATACTCTTTCGATATGGCGTGGCCATCTCGTTGGTCGCTGCAGTATGGACCGCCAATGTCGTGGTTGCCGCGCCCCCGGCTCCAGCCCAACCGTTCTATGAATGGAAGTTCACCGGACCCGTAGGCGGCCAGCCTGAGCCTCATCATTGGTTCTATGATCGTGGTTGGGATCCGAATTGTCCGACCTATTATTCAGATGGCAAGCAGTCGCTGCATATCGTGGCTTCCCGAGGAGCCACAGGGGGGCGGGCGCTGGCCATTTGCGTGCGGCACTACCCGGGCAAACCTGGGGCGTACATTTCGGGGCGCATTAACACGCATATCGATCCGGCGGGGAGGATGAAATACGGATTTTTCGAGGCCCGGATCAAAGTGCCCGGAGGGCCGCACCAAGCCGGTTCCGGCGCGTGGCCGGCTTTCTGGCTGCTGGGTACCAATTTTCCCAAGGTGGGCTGGCCGCATTGCGGAGAAATCGACATCATGGAGTACAGCGGTAATCGTCCGCGGCAAATCACCGGCACCATTCATGGTCCGGATGGCGTGGGGGCGGGAGGTGTTTATTTGCTGGCCAAAGGGCACCGCTTCTGGAAAAGGTATCATACCTTCGGATGTTATTGGAGCCCCGGGTCGATCCGTTTTGAATGTGATGGCCATATCTATGCCACGTTTACGCCATTGGATCAAAACCGCGGCGGATGGGTTTTTAACCATCCGTTTTACATTATTTTAAATTTGGCCGAAGGGGGCGCTTATGGTGGAACCACCCAGGCCACGGCCAGGTTTCCCCAAACCATGCTCGTGGATTGGATCAAGGTATTTCTCTGGAAAATTCACACCCCCACCATGTCCACACCTGTGGCCCTGGGGGCGGGAAAGGTGCTGGTAAGATGGAATGATTCGGCCTTTGATCAGAGGGGTTTTGTGGTGCAACGCAGCGGTTCTCCGGCTTTTTCCAGGATCGCCGAAACCCGAAAATTTACCGCCAATACCACTGATTTTGTGGATCGGAGTCTGGGTATTAAGCAGCGCTGGTTTTATCGGGTACGTGCCACCGCGGGGCGCGATAAATCCCGGTGGACCAAACCGGTAGTAATAAACACCCTTGCTGCGAACCAAAACCCGCGGATGGTTTCCGGATTTTTGAAAAATGCCCGGGTTGTGCGGGCAATCAATGTCGGCGGCGCTGCGCAGGGCGCGTTTTCGGCGGATCAAGATTGCCTGAATGCTACCGGCAAAACCAAAACCCGCCCCGTGAATATGTCGCAAGTTCCTGCTGATGTGCCGGAAAAGGTATTTCAGAGCAATCGTTTCGGAAATTTCACATACCTCATACCAGGTCTGAAACCGCATGGACGGTATGCGGTCGAATTGTTTTTTGCGGAAAATTACTGGAAAGTGCCGGGCCAGCGGCTGTTTGCCGTATTCATCAACAATCGGCAGGTACTCAATGATTTTGACATTGATGCCGCGGCTGGTGGACCGAACCGCGCGATTGAACGGATCTTTACGGTTCGGGCGGATGCTAAGGGGCATGTGGTGCTGCGTTTTGCCAGTCAGCGGGATAATGCACTGCTCGATGCGATCCGCATCTTACGGGAGCCATAACGCGTTTCTTCGGGAGTTTCCTCATGGCCGGGAAAAAAAGTTTACCTCTTTTGGGCCAACCGCCCAATTCCAGCGGGGGGGAGGACTTTTATCAACATATAGCGGACGATCTGCTGCATCTGGACGTGGGGGCCGTGCGATTTAGCGCCCATGATAGAACCCTGTGGGCGACAGATGCATCGGCTTATCAGGTTCAGCCCATTGGCGTGGTGATGCCCAATTCCCCCGATCAAGCCCGGCGAGCCTTGGCCTATTGCGCCCAGCATCGGTTGCCGGTACTGCCGCGTGGCGGCGGGACCAGCCTGGCGGGTCAGTGCACCAATCACGCGGTGGTCATAGACTTTTCGGCCGGTTGTCGGCGGCTGCTGGCGGTAGACCCCCGCGGCGAGACGTGCACGGTGGAACCCGGCCTGACCATTGAAGCGCTTAATGCTGAATTAGCCGGTCGCGGTTTGACGCAATTTTTCGCGCCCGATCCGGCCACTATCGCCCAGGCCGCCATTGGTGGCTGCATCGGTAACAATGCCGCCGGTGCCAGGTCCATCCGTTACGGCCGTACCAGCGAGAACGTGGCGGGAGTGGAAGTGCTGCTTAGTTCCGGGGAAAGATTCTGGCTGCAGGCTGGCGCAGGCCGGATGGATCCCACGGCATTGCGCCTGGCCCAGCAGGTGGCCGTGGTGGTGGGAAAAAATGCCGCAGATATACGCGCACGATTTCCCCGCTTGGTGCGGCGCAACGCTGGCTACGCTCTGGATGGGGTGCTGCGCCAACTCGATAGCAATGTTCCCATACCTGATCTGGATCTCTCCGGACTGATCTGCGGTAGCGAGGGAAGCCTGGCCATGGTGGTGGCGGCCCGGCTGAAGCTGCATCCACGTCCGGTGGCCAGCGGTCTGGCCATCGTGGCATTTGAAACGCTCACGGCGGCCATTGATGCTGTGGAGCCGATTTTAGCCACCGCACCATCTGCGGTGGAATTGCTGGATGATGTGGTACTGCAGGCGGCAGGGCAGAACACGCTGTGCCGGGGCTATGTGGAAATGCTGCCCCAGTGGTCCGGACGATTGCCGCAGGCGGTGTTATACGTGGAATATCAGTCGGCTCAGGGAGCAGATGAAGTCGCCAACTCGCTGGCCCGGCTGCAGAGCCTGCTGCCTGCGCAGCCGATGAAAATATTGACCAGCACGCCGGCGATGGCCGAGGCATGGACCCTGCGGAAATCCAGCGAGGCACTGCTGCACGGTGTATCCAGTTTCCGCAAGCCGGTAACATTCGTGGAAGACAATGCGGTTCCCGTGTCCGAATTGCCCAGGTTTGTGCGGGAATTCAACCGCATTGTACAAAGTCATGGTACCACCGCGGCGTTCTACGCCCATGCGTCGGTGGGTGTGCTGCACGTGCGACCGCTGCTGGATCTGCACGAGGCGGCGGATCGCCAGGCCATGCGTGACATAGCCGTGGAAATCGCTGATTTGGCCCGGGCCTGCGGTGGCGTGATGTCCGGCGAGCACGGCGATGGGCGGGTGCGCGGACCGCTGCTGGAAAGGTTCTACGGCGAAGAGTTAATGACGGCGTTCCGGCAGATCAAAGAGATTTTTGATCCGGTCGGGATTCTCAACCCGGGCATGATTGTCAATACCGGTTCGCTGGCGACCTTGACGGAAAATCTGCGAATTGGCACGGCCAGACCGCAGGCCACAGCGCCGTCCAGGGCGGTCGATACGCTGGAAACGTTTTTTGATTACCACGCGCAGGAGGGTTTTCGCGGGGCGGTGGAGATGTGCAATGGATCGGGATTTTGCCGGAAGATTTCCGGCGGCGCCATGTGTCCTTCTTACCGGGCTACCCTGGATGAAAGGCATTCGCCCCGCGGTCGGGCCAATGCCTTGCGCGCGGCTTTTTTAACGGATGGCGGAACGCCTCGGCTTGGCGATGCGCAGACCTTGGCAACACTGGATTTGTGTCTTTCCTGCAAGGCCTGTAAGGCCGAATGTCCAAGCAGTGTAGATGTGGCCCGGCTCAAGGCAGAATATTTGGCCCAGTCCTACCGGCACTGGCATCACGTACCGCTGGCGGCGCGTCTTTTTGGAAACATTGACCGGCTGAATCGCTGGGGTTCCAGGTTTCATCAGCAGGCCAATGCGCTGCTTCGATGGGGGCCGGCGCAGGGTATCATCGCCCGAATGCTTAAACTGTCTCCACGGCGGCGATTGCCGGAATTCTCGCCGTCTATTTTTCTCCAGCTTGCGGCAATGTTGGGTGGCACACAGGCTCGCCTGCCAGTGGTTGACGCGGCCGCAGGCGGAGCCCAAAGTGCCGAACAGATGCAGCCTCGCAACACGCCCCAGGTGCCGGGCACGCGGCCGCGTGTGATCGTCTTTGCTGATTGTTTCACCGCGTTCAACGAACCGCAACCCGGCTTGGCCCTGGTACGCCTGCTGGAGAGGCTGGGTTATGAGGTGCTGGTGCCGGATGTGGGCTGCTGCGGCCGGGCCTTGATGTCCATGGGGCTGCTGGCCCAGGCGAAAAGTACCATCGAAAAAACCCGCGGCGCTTTAGCCCAGGCCATGTTTCCGCAGGGTGCAGCATCTCCTGCAGAAGTACGGGCTATTTTATTTTTGGAGCCTTCCTGCCTGAGTGCTGTGCAAGACGACTGGCCAAGCCTGAAGCTCTCCGGCGATCCGAAATTAACTAGGGCAGTGGCGGACAAAGCCATGGCCGCAGAAGATTTTCTGGATAAATTCTGGGATCAGCATCCCCGCCCGATTCGGCTGCCGGAAACGTCAACCTTGCCGCCGGTGGTGTACCATGGGCACTGCCACCAGAAGGCGCTTGGAGGGCCTGCCAGCGGCACTGCTATGCTGCGGCGCGTACTGCGGGAGAAACTAACTGTACTGGATTCCGGATGTTGCGGTATGGCCGGCAGTTTCGGTTATACCCAGGCTCATTACGATTTATCGATGAAAATTGGAGAATTATCGCTGTTTGGCCCGGTGCGTGCAGCTGTTCCGGGCGCGGTGATTGTGGCCCCCGGCACATCGTGCCGACACCAGATTCTGGATGGTACGGGCCGCACGGCGGAGCATCCGCTGGTATTGCTGGAGCGGCTGCTGGCGTGAACTACTGCCGCCAGAGCGGATCGTCACGATCAATGGGGCGAATGGTGCGGAAGGCGGCATCGCTCAAAATTGGCCAGTTCAGGCTGTGCACCGAGGAAGTTTCCATGATTCCCTCACCACGTACCTGCTTGCGCCCTAAAATGCGAAGTTCCGCCGAACAGGTGGTCCGGACACTGTATGGAGTGGTTTCCATCAGGTTTCGCAGCGTGACCACTAATTCCGCCGAATTACCATGGGTATCACTGCCGTGCATGGTCAGCATGGTGGGATACCGCACCAGCGATGGAGAAATCCGGCTTTGGCGCACTTCCGTTTTTGGATTCATGATGACAATCGGCTCGGCGGCAGCCTGAAAAAATATCAGGGAATTGGTGGTGGCGGGCAGGTTTTCCGCGGTCAGTGCATGGTTCCACACGATCGAATAGTCATTTCCCAACGCCCGTCCGCGTGTGATACGCTTGATGTCACGGGCAATGCCCGATCCGCCGAAATTATGATCATGGTAGCCGAGGGCATTAATCGGAATATCAAAGATGGTTACACCGTTGCGTTGATCCACATGTTGTACACGGCCGGTGACTTTGGCGTGCGGCGTACTGATCACCCACATGTGATGTGCTCCATCGGCCCCATCCGGACGAAACGGGCCGATATGCTCCACCCCCTTAAAAGTGGGGTTGAAATTAAAATCAACGAGAATGCAATGGTCCCGGCGGTGTTGCACCCCGCCCGTGGTACGATGGGTAGGATAACCGCGGGCCACAATGCCCAGTGAATTATCGTGCCGCAAGGTTACGCGATTCGGTCCCACTTGAAGTTCCGGAGAATCAGTTGAGCCACGGAACGAATCCGGTGGATACATGTTGACGAAGCGTGCCACACAGCGGCCACCCTGATAGGCCGATACATACGCCGCCGGATAATGCGATGCCAGCACCTCTTCGCGAATAGCGGAAAGATCATGGGCTCTCATACGCCGATGGTACCGTCGAACTTCCGCCAGATACCGCGGATGAAAGCAAAAACCATCGAATAGGCAGATGACAGCGCCGTTGCCGACGGCATCCACAGCGTCAAAATACCACCATTCGTACGAGCCCGGGGTGCGCTGCTGCCGTGATGCGTCGGCCGCCCACAGTCGCAGGTGTTCCGGGCTGGCTAAACCGGCAATCCCGGCGCGCGAAGATCCTGCTCCAGAGGTAATGCCTGAATCATCCGGAGCCGTCGCCGGCGAAGATCCACAGTAATCCAAGGGTTTTACCGACCCGTCCAACATAAATTAGACCAGACCAAAGAGAACCACAATTTTTACGTTCCTCATGGCCGACCCCACCAAGGGCCGGCCAGGAAAGTGATTCTGCGGAATTATAGTATCCGCCCGTCATTTATCGGCATGATTGCGGTTCTGGATTAGCTGCGTCAGGCAACTGTTAAGCGAAAAAAGCCTTTACAATCAATGCGAAGCTTCGCTTAAAGACCGCACTCATGTCCAAACGGTGCGGCTATTGGCGGAAGAATTCAGCCAATGCCGCCCGGCATTTCATCAAACCCCCCTCACTGGTATACCACATCCCGACCGGCCGTTGCACCAAGTCAAGCTAATGTATTATAGGTTTATTTTTATTTAATGCAAATTATTTCGCCAGCGATCATTTTCAGGGTAAATCTGGCGAGCATACTTAACACGACCAGTGGGGATTTATTTGAAGATCAAGGTTTCCCTGCAACATGAGCCTATCATCGGACCAGTCCATGGCCGGCGGCTCTTGCCGTAGCCGGCTTTGACCGCTGCGCTTGCATCCCGGGATCATGGATGGAACAATCTTGGAATGGAAGACCGCACGGCCTACGCTTTTAACGCTCTGTTGGAACGACACTATTCCATTGGCCGTGTCATTCGTTTTCGCCACCTGCAGCGTGGGCGACAGGCAACCTGTTTTGAAATTCTTACCGCCGGACAGCGGGAATACCTGCTGCAGTTGTTTCCACCTGAATATCGTCTTCCATGGCTGCAACACGCCATGTCTGTACTGGATGTGGCGTCCCGCCGGGGTTTTCCAGCCCCGCGACTGGAAGCATCCATCCCCATGACTTCATCTGGCCCATGCTTCGTGGTCGATGGCCCGCAAGGTTCGCACCTAGTTTTGACGGAAATTGCCGTCGGGCAACATCTTTCCCTGGAGCGCTGGACGGCTCAGGATTTAAGCCACCTGGGCTTGCGCCTTGCCTGGCTGCACCGGCTTTTAGCCGAGATGCCCATGGCAACCAACCAGCCATCCTTGAGCGAGCAAATTCGCCATTGGTCATGCGCATCGCCCCTGCGTCATCCGCGAGATTTTCCGGCACCATCTCGGGTGCATGTGGACTTGCTGCTGCAAATGCTGGAAAACCGAGCTGTTGATAACGCCGGTTTAGCCCATGGCGGCATATCGCCCGAGGCCATTTTGCTGGATGCCGACCGGCAAATCGCCAATGTGGTGGATTGGGGCCTCTGCCAGACTGGCCATCCCGCCCAAGATGTGGTGGATGCCTTTGTTCACTGGTGCATAAGGCCGGATGGCATGGTGGCACGCGATGAAGCCCAGGCATTGCTGGAGGCTTATGCGTCGCTGGCACCAAATCCCGTAGCATCCTGGCAAAATGTGGTTCTGAGCTGGTGTGGCCGACACCTCATTGACCACTACACCGGCTGCCGACCCCTGCCGCGCGGGTTTGGCACCATTTTGGCTAATCCGGAATCCCTCACGGCAGCGATCAGCTTCTGTCAGAGCAAGTGATGAGAGCAGCGAGCATAAGCAAGGGCCGCCTTATTCGTTATTTTATTCACAATGTTGCATATCTGTTATAAAAGTCTACACTCAAGAACATTGGCGTCGCTATCCAATTCTGATGCCGGAAATTTTAGTGGCCTCTTTGAAGGAGTACAGCCATGTCCACACTTTCTCACATCCTTGCGGGTAAGCCGCGCATCGTGCATTCCGTTATGCCCACGGACAGTGTCCTCGCCGCCACCCAGCGGATGAACCGTTACAAAATCGGGGCGTTGCTGGTGATGGAGTCCGAGCATATTGTCGGCATTCTCACCGAGCGTGACATCCTCCAGCGTGTGGTCGCCGCGGATAAAAATCCTCATCAGACCACTGTCGGAGAGGTGATGACCCGCGACGTGATCTTTTGCGATCTGGATACCTCGCTGCAGGAAGCCAGCACCATTATGAAAACCCATCGCGTCCGGCACCTGCCGGTATGCGACCCGGATGGGGGATTGCTGGGGATGGTCTCCATCGGTGACCTGAACGCTCAGCACACCAGCGAACAGGAGATTACCATCCGCTATCTGCATGAATACGTGTACGGACGTGTTTAGAGCAGTTCTCATCAATAATGTCGCATGTTTTAAGGTGATGTGTTGTTCCTGATGTACGAATATATACCACACCTGCAACAAGACTTTTGAGAACCGCTCTAATCCGTGTTTTCGTCTTCTATTATCCGGCGGCGAGGTTCGGCGCTTCATCCGCCGCGCTTGAATCGCAGGGTGTTATCGTCGGCAGGGTGGTCGTGCAAATGCCGTTCCACCAGGGCGATATACGTGTGTGTCTCTATCGGCCGGCCGAACAAGTCTAATCGCTTTTGCATTGCCAGGACCGCGGCTTCCGTCGGCCCTTCAATTTCGACAAAGTTGCCCAGTTCGGGTAATTGATCCAGTTCAATGCGGCTCGTCTCCAGCCGCCAGGATTCGCGAAGTTTTTCAAAGGCCAACGTTTGTGCAAATCCCAGCATCTCCAGCAGGGCGGCCATCTGCTGAGGTGGGGCAACGCTGATATCCAGAGAAGGGCGATGGTGCATGGCGCTGGATACCGCCTGTCCCTTCCAAGTCAACAGTGCCTGCGGTTCCACGGCCTGATTGTGCCATAGCCAGCGAAGCCGTAAGCCCGCACCGTCGGCGCGCAGACTTTTATCCGGCCGATCAAAAAATATGTTAAGTTCGCGATCTGTTCCCAGGGCCTGGGCACCCGCGGACACCAATGCTGCCCGGACGGCGGTAAAATCATCCACCCTTAATTTTATTTCGATTTCGGCGGGTATCGTCACAAAGTTACGCATCGTGTGTTGCTTTCATGGGGCACGGAGATCCGGCTGGGCGGGCTTAGCGAAACAGGGCCAGGCTCACCGTCTGCCCGTGGATAAAATTCCGGCCGCCCACCGGCCCGAGTTCTCCGGCGCAAAAGAAGCCGGCAACGGGCACCGATCCCAAGACACTGCGCACCGTGCTGATGTCATGATGCGGTGCGCCGAACAAATGGGTTCCGCGACCACTGCAGGTGAACATCAAGGCTCCGGTCGGGGCGTTGGCCAACAGCAATTCTCCCTGCAGCAGGAGGCGAAGATCCTCATCGGCACTGCGGGAATCCTGAACCTGAAATTGCACCGTCTGCTTTTCATGGATCATATCCCCTATGGTCAAATGCCCCTGCTGGCGATCCAAATTCAGGATATTGCGAATGAGAAAATCCCCGCGGCCGAAGTTGCCTTTGCGTTCGTCAATGGCCCGGCCGATCTGCAGACCCACTTTTTCAATCATCTCGCGATCTTTCCGCGGCAGGTCCTCCAGCATCCGCCCGATGGCGGCAATGGCCGGGATTCCATCCAGATGCTCGATCACATTCTGATGGGCACGCGTGATCACCATGGTGTGGCCCACCGGCCGGCAACCCTGCGACACGACGCAATCGACCTGCAACGGACCCGCCAGGCCCACACCGACGAGACCGGACGAATATATATTCCCATTGATGGTCAGACGTGTCTGACCGGGCTGGGTGATGCCGCTGGCCATGCCGCCGACCACCGGTGCCGCTGGAAATTCATCCGAACAGGCATCCAGCAGTTGTACCACCGGCGTGGTGAAGGGATCGCCAAGAACCACAAATAATCGCAGGTCCGTTGGCAGTTCCAGCCGCGTCCGCAGCACCCGGTTATCGCCGAGAATGTCCGCCCATTCGTCCTCCGCCAGATGAAAAGTTTTGACGGTAATGCCGGGCAATGACATCGCCAGAGCGGAGACTGCGGCCGACCGCTCAATTTCACGATCCACTCCCAGTACGCTTTCGGCGGTGCATGCCAGGAGAGTGCGCGCGGCGAGTTGTCCCTGCAACGTGGACAGAACTTCCGGAAATGCCTGAGCCAACTGGATGGTAGCAAAAGCCACCACGAGATCCACGGGGGCACCCTGGAACTGGGACTGCAATTGATGCGCCAGCTCTGCGGCGAGTACCGCCGGTTGATCGCCGACACAAATGGCAGACGCGATGCGCATAAATGCTCCTTTCAACACCAATTCTTCGTCAGGACGAATTGACAAAGCGCCGGACAATCAGGGTGTCATTTTGGCCGCCAAAGCCGAAGCTGTTGGACATGGCCACATCCACTTTGGCGGGCCGCGCCTTATTGGGTACGTAATCCAAGTCACATTCCGGATCGGGCACGGCGTAGTTGGCGGTTGGGGGAAGCACTCCATCACGAATCGCCAGCACGCAGGTAATAGCTTCCACAGCGCCGGCGGCGGCAATCAGATGGCCCATCATGCTTTTAATGCTGCTGATGGGGACTTGCCTGGCGTATGGGCCAAAAACCGTTTTAATGGCCTGGGTTTCCGTGGAATCATTTTCTTTGGTGCCGGTACCATGAGCATTGATGTAATCAATATCCTCAGGCTTCATACCCGCGTCACGCAGGGCTTCGCGAATTGCCACTACCGCACCGCGGCCCTCGGGGTGTTGATCGGTAACACGGTATGCATCGGCTGAACTGCCGTAACCGACAATTTCCGCCAGAATGCCGGCTCCTCTTGTCCGGGCATGATCCAGCGATTCGAGAATCAACATTCCGGCACCTTCGCCAATTACAAAGCCACCGCGCGTGGCGTCAAACGGCCGGCAGGCCCGCGATGGATTGTCGTTCAGAGTGGAAAGGGCGGTGAGTCGGTTAAAACCGGTGACACCGAAGGGATGGATCATGGAATGAGCGCCTCCGGAAATCATCACCTGGGCGTCACCGCGACGGATAATTTCCGCTGCTTCGCCCAGCGCCTGCGTGGAAGCCGCACAGGCCGTCAGGCAGTTAAACGCGGGGCCGCGGGCGTTAAATTCCATACTTAGATGGTTGGCGGGCATGCAAGGCTCCTGCTCAATTTCGCGCAGGGCGTTAAAGACGCCCAAGGCTCGCGTGCCCCATTTTGTGGTATCCAGGCAAGAGGTGGCATCATTCCAACTGGAAATGGCGGTGTCGGTAAATGGCACAAAATCCAGCGCCGCATCGCCGCTGCCCAGATAAATCCCCACCTGATACGGATCAATATCGGCTGCGGGGGAATCCGCCTCCGGCAGGCCAGCCTGCATCCATGCCTGCCGGGCCGCTTCCAGCGAAAAACCGGTGGCCCGGCTGATTTCCCGGTGTCGGCCCGAGCGGACAAAGCGCTCCGGTAATTGAAAGTTTTTGACTTCCGCGGCAAATGTTGTGGGGAAGGTGCGGGCATCGAACAATGTGATGGGCGCAATGCCGCTTTCGCCGGAGGTTAAGCGTTGCCATACGTCCTGCAGGGTCTGCCCGAGAGGTGTTACCCAACCCATTCCCGTGATTACCACTCTGTTACGCATTGATGTTACTCCGATACGCCGCATATCCGGCACGCCGCACTGCGGTCATTTACACATATTTTTTCAGCACCACGACTGAATTTTGTCCGGCCATGGAACTCGCCGCCACCAGCACGTGATGCAATGGAGTTCCTGTCTGGGGGGTATGCGGCACGTTGATGCCGTCAAGCGGATTGAGCGTGTTAATGCCGGGCGGTACGGTCTGCTGATGCAATGCCATGGCCGCGGCGACAATATCCAGTGCCTGAGAGCCGGCACCGCAATCTCCGGTGGCACCCCGCATCGCCACCACCCACGGCTTCGAGCGGGAAGAAAAAACATGATGAATGGCCTTGATGTCGGCGGCGTCGGCGGCTGGAATTCCATAACCGGGCGGTATAATCATGTGTACGTCATCAGGGCTGATTGCGGCCTCGCCTAAAGCTTTTTTCATGGCGTAAGCCATGGATTCACCAGTGGAATCGCATTGACCTACCGGCTGGCCCGTGGCCGAAGCTCCCAATCCTGTGATCTCGGCGTAAATAACAGCTCCCCGGGCCCGGGCCAATTCTAATTCTTCAATCACCAATACCGCGCCGCCTTCGCCAATGACGGTTCCCGAGGCGGCCTTATCCAGAGGTTTGCACGCATGTGCCGGATTGTCATTGCCGGTGGTGGTCAACCGGTTCAGCAGCGACCACCGCATAAGACCCACCGGATGTGTTACAGATTCGCATCCGCCCACCAGGGCCACATCTGCGTTGCCACGCTGAATAGTGCGGCAGGCTTCCATCAAAGCCAGGCCTGCGGAAGCCTGGCCGCAGGTAACGGTGTTGGAGGGGCCCTGGGTATCGTGAATGATGCTGACATGACAAGCCAGCATATTCGGTAGATATTTCAGCAGCCACAGCGGAGTAAGATTTTCCATACCGCTGGTTTTTCCCGGCTCCGCCGGATGGCCCCAGGCAGCGAGGTTCAGACTCAAGTCCGGATTGCGAGCCTTGACCAAAGCGCTGGTCATCTCATTGAGGTCCGCACAGATCAATCCCGCTCCGATGTTGCAACCGACACGGGTTGGATCCACCATTTTCCATCCTGCTGGCAAAGACTGGGGGCCGCCAAATGTTTCAATCATGCCCCGTGTGGCCAGGCGGGCGCTGCGCACCGCTCCATCAGCGGCAATGACCGCAAGTTCAATATCGCGGGCCATGATTTTGGTGGCCTTGCGGTAACTTTTGGGCACATAATCGATGGTTTTAAACGGCGGCACGATGCCGGCAATGCGGCTGGGAAAGCTCGCGGCATTAAAGCTGGTCAAGGGACCCACACCGGATTTACCGGAAATTAAACCCTGCCACAAATTTTCCGCCGACAACCCAAACGGAGAAACCGCTCCCAGTCCGGTAATGACAACACGTCGCATGCATACCTCAATCAGAGGGTGAAACAAGCGTCACCCGTTCCAACAAACCCGCCTGGTGACCGAATCGGCCGCCACCGAGTTCTGCCTAAGTATACTCAACGTCGGTCCGGATGCGAGATACCGGCCCCGGGTGCAGCCATACACCAGCGCCACGAGGACGGCTTTCCCCGTTTACCCGGCCGGCACAGATGAAAAAAAATCGCCCGTGGGTTATACTACGGTTGTTCCAAGATGTCTGCGGAGAATTTTTCGATGCGCATCAGGACGCGAGGTAGACATTTTTCGCAGGTCCGGCAGGAGAACCTTGATGTTCGACAAAAAGATTGTTTTCAACGCTTCTTTACCGCGATCCGGGTCCACATTGCTGCAAAACATTCTCGCCCAGAATCCGCGCTTTTACTGTACCCCCACCAGTGGAGTTATTGATTTATTACTGGCATCCCGCAAGTTTTATACAGAATTGGCGGAATTCAAAGCCCAGGATCCGGAGCTTATGCATAAAGCTTTCATCAGCTATTGCAAATACGGCCTCAACGGTTTTTTTGACGGTGTTACCGATAAACCCGTCTGCGTGGACAAATGCCGCAGTTGGTTTCACTTCCATGAGTGGGTCAACCAATTTCATCCCAATCCCAAGTATCTGGTCTGTATCCGCGATCTCCGGGCCATTCTTGCCTCCATGGAAAAACTCTTCCGAAAAAAACGCCACTTCTCCGATGCCGATGAAGTAACCGGTACACTTACCATGGTTACCATCAACAACCGCGTCATGCGCTGGCTCAACGGACCGCCCGTGGGCATTGCCGTGGCCCGACTGGTCGAATCCATTCAGACCGGCGTTATTAAAACCATGCATGTGGTACGGTTTGAAGATTTAACCACTCATCCGGAAGAGGTTCTTCGCCGCGTATACGCTTATCTGGAAGAACCCTATTTCCAGCACGATTTTAACCATATTGAACAGTCCACCAAGGAAAATGATGCCTATCATACCCAATATGGAGATCATAATATTCGCTCCAAGATTGAACCGGTGCCGTTGGACTATAATCAGATATTGGGGACGGACTTGGCGCTGTGGATAAAAAACAATCACGCGCTGTTTTACAATACATTTTATGCGGACAAAAAATAATTCTGCTTCACCGGTGGTCGCCTGAATTGGAGCATCCATGTCGCCTGTCCTTTTGACCACTGGTTCTCCATCTGATCAGCGAAAGGCAGTCATGAAAGCGGTGGATGTGCTGACCCGCGGCGGCATTGTCGGCCTGCCGATGGAAACGGTCTATGGCCTGGCCGCCTGGCTGACCCAGCCACCGGCCATCGAACGACTTAAAAAAATAAAAAATATCCGCGGTCACCCCGGCTGGGTGATTCACGTGGCTCAGGCGTCGCAAGCGCGATTGTATATTCGGGAGATGCCCACCATGGCGGCGCGCATCATGAAAAAATGCTGGCCCGGGCCCGTGGCCATACAGATGCGGGCGTCCGCTGGGGAACAATCCTCCCTGGGCATGTTGATTGAACCCGCAGTGGCCGGTGAAATCATCAGCGATGGCTGGATCACCTTCCGCTGTCCAGACCAGCCGGTGACAAGGGAAATTCTCGCCGATCTGCCCGGTCCCACCGCCATGATAGGGGCCGGCGAACTTCAGCCGGCGGGCGAAGTGGGTGATATCCCCGCTCGCATTCTGGACCAACTTGATGCCGTGGTGGATGCCGGCCCGGCGCGCTACCGCAAGTCCTCCACGATCGTCCGCGTGGCAGGGGATCAATTGCAAATCGTCCGCCCAGGCGTGATTGAGGAACGCATCATCAACCGCCTGGCCGAGGAGGTCATCGTTTTTATCTGCACCGGTAATACGTGTCGCTCGCCGATGGCTGCGGCCATTGCCGGTGCCTGGCTGGCGCGGAAACTGGGCATAGCGCCGGCGGCGCTGCCGCAGCACCACGTGGTGGTGGAATCCGCGGGGCTGCATGCGACTGACGGTATGCCCGCCACCACCGAAGCCCGTACCGCCGCCCGGGAACGAGGTGCCGACTTGACCACCCACCGGTCGCGGGCCGTGACTGTGGACTTGTTGCAGCGGGCGGATGTGATTTATACAATGACACAATCGCATCGGGACGAACTTCTGGAACGTTACCCCGCAGTAGCGGATAAAACGTTCACGCTGGATCCTGATGCGGATATTGCCGACCCGATCGGTTCAGAGGTGGGCCGATATCGTGAGCTTGCCAAACGTCTGGAAGCTTTGATTGCGCAACGCCTGAGTGGAATAGTCCCATGAATATAGCTGTCGCCTTTGATCATCGTGGCGTACACAACCGCGACCATCTGCTTGCCCAGCTTCGCCATGCGGGCCATGAAGTGCTGGACTTCGGAACCGATGCCACTAAACCCTGTGATTACCCCGATTACGCCATTCCCGCTTCGCTGGCGGTGGTGCAGGGCCGCGCCCAGCGGGCTATTCTCATTGATGGCAGCGGCATCGGCATGGCCATTGTTGCCAACAAAATTCCGGGCATTCGCGCCGCCACCTGCCATGATGAATTAACCGCAGAAGTCTCCCGCCGTTACAACGATGCCAATGTGCTTTGCCTTGCCGCTGATCTTCTCGGTGAAGAATTGATCCGGCGAATTGTAAAGGCCTGGCTGGTGGCCGAATTTGAACAAGGCCGCCATACCCGTCGCATCGAAAAAATAACCGAGTTGGAAAACCGCATTTTCAGTGATGTGGAAAAAGCCATGCGGGAAGCGGCTAAGCTGGTGCCCGGCCCCGCCGATGATTAAAGCATCTCGATTAAATATAAGTGAACCCATTCCATGATGACGCGGATGTTTTGACTGATGCCAAAATGTTCGCGGGGCGGCTTAATTTTCTTTCCCATGAGGGTGCGATGATGGAGGCAAGGCGGCGATGCGCAAATAATAATCGCGAATAATTCGGCGATAGCCGGACGGCAGCTTTTGCCTGGCAATATTCAGCAGTCGCAGTTGTTGCAGCGGTCCAAGGTGTTCCCATTCCGCCGGACTGATGCCCAATGCTGTTACCTGCGGGGGTACGGCCCAAGTGTCCGGCATTGGTCCGGAGATGCCCGTTCCTTCACTGCCCGGTTGGCCGGCAGAGGGCTCGGCGCTGCCGGCTCCTGGATTTCCACCATGGCTGTTCGGCATGGCCGATGGCTGGCCGGCCAGTGCACCCGCCAACGTCGCCGAGGCCATCGTCAGCGATTGCGCCGCTGAAGCTGCGGCTCCGGCACTGCCGGTGAGCGCCTGTTGCTGGCTTGCCACTGCAGCCTGTACGTGTCTGGCTACCGCAGCCATGGTGCCCAAAGATGCCTGGCTGGCACGGCTTTGACCGGCATCGGCGGATGAACTGTTCGCCCCTGGTGGGCCTGCTTGAGAGGACTCGGTTGGTCTGGCCGCCCAATTGCCGGCTTTGCTGCCATCCGCTCCGGCCGGGCGTTGCGAGGAAGTATTCATCCTCCCGAAATGCTCCAACGCCGCAATTTCCCGGCCGGCCATACGCATCTGGGCCAAGGCCCGGCCTTGATTGGCCTGCGAGCCTGCCTGATCATGGGCGGATTGGTCCGCGGCTGCCTGAGCCTGTGCCGTGTTGGCTCTCTGCATTTGGGTCAGAGCTGCTTTCAGGTGCTGGGCCACATTCGGGGCACCGGCCATGGCCTCCTGTTGTAATTTCCGTTCCCGGGCAATGGCCTCTGCAATGGCATTGGCGGTTTGGTGCTGGGCGCTTGAGATCGCCTGCGGAGTCGGTGTTTTATGGGCCTTGGCCGTCTGTGTGGCCAGGGCGGCCTGCCGACTAGCCAGGGTTCGGGCCTGCATGGCTGCCGCGGTTGCCTGCTGAGCCAAACTCCGCTGCGATTCGAGCTGCGCTACCTGTTCCCGTATGGCCTTCGCCAATTGGTGATAAGCCTGTTTTAATAAACTCTCCGCGGCATTGCCGGATCCATGCATGGTTTGTTCTACAGCATGCCTGGCATCGGCCCGGGCTTGCAGCAAATCAGCCCGCTCCTGGTCCACAGGGTTTTCATTGAGCATGTTACGCACCTGCCGCCCAATGGCATCCGCTGCCCGCACAGCGCGATGCAGAGCGTTTGTTGATTCTCCTTGTTGTAGAGTGGCTGCGGCGGCCTGAACCTGTCGCGAAAGTTGATCCGCGGTTACTTGATTATGCTCCACTTGACGGGACTGTTGCCTGGCCGCAGGCGTATCCGCCTGACTGGCATACCGGTCTAATTGCCTGGCCATAGACCGCAGGGTTTTCACGATGTTGTTGCGCCCTTCCCGGGCCACGGCGGCATCGCCGGGGCTGTTCAGAGCGTGACTTACGGTTTGCATCATCGCTGCGGTAACCGGCTGCGCTGCCGCTGTGGCAATCGCCGGTTTATAGCGTTGGTTGAAACGTGTTATTTGTCGGTTCAAAAGTTGCTGCTGGTTGGCCAGATGCCCCAACGCAGTCTGCTGGGCTTGTCGAAGAAGATTGGGATGTAAATCCATATCCTCTGCCGCCTGCCGGGCGGCAATGGAAGCTATTTTTTTGGCTAACTGGTTGATTTGTCCCGTCATTTGCTGCGCGACGGGATTCTGCAGTGAGGGATGTTGCCGCAGCAGTTGCTGCAATTGTTGGGCCAGGGCCTGCTGGTCGTGGTAAGCATGGTGAGGGGAACTGCCGTCCAATAGCCTCTGGGCGATGGAACGCTGTCGCCGGGCCAACCGGGTTAGTAAATTTTTCAAAGCCTCACGAGTCTTGGCTTGGTCCAGGGCGTGCAGCAGCCGTCGCAGTGACGCTTGTGTCCGCTGGAGTGCCACCGTGCTGGCCCGGGCCAATCGAGGCATGCGGGTGCCCCCGGCTTGATCCGCCGCCAGCCCGGTTCGCGCCAGATCATTGGCGGCCACGTGCATCGGACCGTGGGCAATGCCAATAGCACGCGCTGCTACCGCACCAAAATCAGTCTCCAACATGGTCTTGGCCTGGTTTGCCAGCGTTCGACCCGTCCGCACCACTCGCACCGCCACACCGGCCACCGCCGCCTTGCGTAACGGATCAACCGCCATGTATGCGGGCCAGCGGACTAAAGCCCGGGCCTGGGCACGGCCCGCTTTTACCGCGATTAACGCCTGCAAAATTGCTTGCCGCAACGACATCCATAATTTGTTATCCTGCCGGGTTTGATAGCTGTGCTGCAAGTGGGTATCCACGATTAGCTCATGCCGGGCGGTCATGGCAATATGGGCCTGTGGCTGGGCGCAATCCAAGGCCTCAAGTTTATAATAAATCGTGTGGGCATCGGTCCGGCCGGCAGCTTGCAGTTGCTGTGGCACCGAAATTGTCCAATTGCTTTGAATCACCTTGCCTGGCGTGCCCGGCAGGGCGATATTCACGGTTCGTACGGCAGAATTACCTGTCCAGAGCAAAGCCCGGATGGCCGAAAGTCCATAGATGTCGGTGGCGATGAATTGCACCGGCACCAAATCATCAGGCCTTACCCGCACGGTTAAAGCGGGGGTGAGAATATGGATCGTCGGCGGCGGAACCGCATCTACCGTCACCGGCCACACCTGCTTCCCGGCCATTTGGACGCCAAGTTGATTCACCAGCACTGCCGCATAAGTGGCGTTGTGCGTCAACATCAGCTTCGCCGCATACGCCAGCGGACCATAACGCGTCAGCGGCAGCGTGTCCGGTTGACCTCCACTTGGGTTTACCACCAGCCGGCTGCCTACTGCCAACGGCTCGGTGGTATGGATAATCACCTGGACACGTGAACCGGACAGCCCGTGGATCGCTCCGTTGTGGCCACGAACAGTTTTCTCCGGTAGCCCGGTATACGCTGGAAAAATATACCGCTTCTCGAAGAAAGTAATGGCCGGCCCTTGTTCCACCTTGATCGAATGCCGCGGCCCAGTCATTGGCGGTGCGGTAGCCACCATCCAGGGGAACACCGTCCTTTGCACGCCCAAGGTTAATGTTTGCGGCATCAGTGGCCAAAGGATGGCCCAGATCAGCACCAGCGGGGCACAGAGAAAGGCCCAGCGTATCAATTTATCCGCGGAAACCGCTTGCCCAGGATCCACAGCGTGCGCATCATCGGCCGCCCGGTTAATAACGTGGTTGACCAGTTGCGGCGATCCCACGAATGGGTCCTGTCGTTTTTGAGCAAATTCTACGGCACTCAGAAAAAGCTCATGAGACTGCGGCCTTATCGCATCCATGGTATCTGCAGCCACCTGCATGTTCACCCGCCGCAGCGCTGGAATAAGCACATGCAGACATAACCCCGCCGGCACCACCCACACCAGCAGGGCCAGCACCCAGCGCAGCGTCAAGGGCATTTGCGTAAATTCCCCCAGCAGGAGAACCGCAACCAAGCCGACCGCCAAACTCACGAAGAGCACCCGCAACGCCGCCAGGCTGCTACGCACCGTGCGATGGCGCTTCGCCACGCCTTGCAGCGATTCACGCAAATCATCGGGTATCTGCCCGGTCGTTGCTGGATTGGAATTGCGGGCCATCGTTGCACATCCGCCTGAAACTGTCCCTTTGCTTATGTATCAATTATACCCGAGATTCCGCCACGCCGGTTAGCTCAAGCCAACGGCGGGCGGCCGCCCGCAGCCCGTCCGGTCACGAATGTGGCCCTCGGCCAATAGCGCCACAATCTCGATTTAATCGGACGTGTAGAGATTCTTTTATTGCCGGGGCGGCAATCGTCCGACAAATGCACTATCCCGGCATGGAGGCTCTGTTTAGAGGCCAGGGATCGGTGTACAAATTTTGCTGGAAAGACCGGAGTAACGGTTCATGTCAGCCTCTTTGCGAATAACGCTTACCGATTCGGCATTTGCCTTACGCATGGTGCCGGGGGCTGACGTTGCAACTTCAACCGCGACTTGCCGCCCGGCCACCATTTCCGTGCGGCGCCATCGAAGGTCTGTCCAGCCTGCTGCAGTCTGCTGCCTCAGGCGCAGTTCTCGCCGCCAACCGAAATTGATCGCCGTTGCCAAATCAGGGTGGAGCAATACCCGCAACATCGCTGAAGTGAACACCCGATGACCTGAACCTTGAGGGCACAGCCGTAGTCGCGGAAGGCTGGGGATGGGATCGCTTTGACCTGAGGGAAAACTTCCCGCAAGGCCTTTGTTGTCATTTCGGACAAAAACGAAACGCCAATTTGACAAATCCTGGTCCACCTTCTAGAGTATTTCAAGGACAAGTTAAGGAGATGGAGTCCTCCCGTAACCGCCCTGAGAACTCAGGGCTAATGACTCCTGGCGAGTGTCGATGCGTGCGATGCGGATTTAAAGCAATCTGTGTTGAGGTATTGATGGCCGGGAATTGACGGTTGCGGGTCGGGGCTGATTCCACCTGATCTGGCTGCACCCCAAAAATCCCTGATTCGCGTCACAACGCCGTGGTCGCCGGACTGAATTGGCGGACGGGTCTGTTGTCATGGAGAACTGCGGCAATGCTACGGATGATTTTATATAATCTTCTGCAGGTGCTGGTGGTGCTGCTGGCATCGCCGCTGGCGGTGGGCGTGCTCAACCGTCTCAAGGAGCGGGTGCAATCCAAGCACGGTTCAAGCATCTTTCAGGTGTACCGCGACATCTGGAAGCTCTTTTGTAAAGATCAGGTGCTCTCCGATCAAAGCACGTGGATTTTCCGGCTCACGCCGTACCTGGTGTTCGCCGCCCCAATCGTGGTAACGCTGCTGATTCCGGTGCTCACCAGTTATCCGCTGTTTTTTGCGTTCATGGGAGACATGCTGGGTGCGGGATTTATACTGGCCCTGGCCGGTTTTTTTGCGGCCCTGGCCGCGGTGGATAGCGCCAATCCCTACGGTGCCATGGGTGCCAGCCGCACCCGCATGGTTGGCTTTCTGGCCGAGCCGGTGTTCATGGTGGTATTTTTCACGGTGTGTTTCGTGGCCAATTCGACCATTCCCTACATCGTCCAGCAAACCTGGATTCATCCCTTCGCCAATTTTTTTGATCCGTCGCACGTGCTCATCGCGATCGCATTTTTCATGCTGATCCTGGCGGAAACCGGCAAAATACCGGTGGACAATCCCTCCGGTCACTTTGAACTGGCGATGATCGATGAATCCAAATCGCTGGAATTTTCCGGGGCCGGCGCGGCCCTGGTGAAATGGGGCGGCTGCATGAAATTTTTTGTGCTCTTGTGCGTGTTCCTCAACGTGCTCATCGCGCCCTGGGGGCTGGCCGCCGGAAAAGCGCCCGCCGCTGTCGTCCTGGCGATTCCTCTGGTGCTGCTGAAAGTTCTCGGGGCCATTATGCTGATTACCGCGGTCGAAAGCTCGCTGGCCAAACTGCGGCTGTTTCGCATTACCGCTTTTTTAGGGCTGGCTCTGGTGGTGGCTGTGGCCGCCATGCTCGCCCGGATGATGCACATTTAAGGATTGTGGCCATGGCTCATCCCGATATATCCTGGATCGCGGCGCTGAATCAACTCACGGCGGGATTTTTCCTGCTGTGCAGCTTCGGTCTCATCGCCGCGGCTCAGGTAACCGGCTGCATACGCTTTTACGTATTGCAATCGTTGCTGCTGGCCTGCTCGGCGGTGCTACTGGGCATACGCGATCACAGCACGGATTTGTTTATCGCGGCGGGCATCTATATCGCCGCCAAGGTCATCTTGATACCCCTGCTGCTCAAACGCACCGCCCGGCAGGAGATGATAGCCCGGCGCGAGCTCTCGCAGGTCATTGGCGTGCCATCTTCTTTGCTGATCGCCCTGGGGCTTACCCTGGTCGCCTACTACATTGCTCTGCCGCTGACCATTCATGCTGGCGGCGGGGCACGCACCAATTTACCCATCGGCCTGGCGGCCGTGCTGATCGCCGTTTATACCATCACCGTACGGCGCGAGGCGTTGCCCCAGATGCTAAGCCTGCTGGCCATTGAAAATGGGGCCTTTTTCGCGGGCGATGCCATCGCGCCCGCGTTTCCACTCATCGGCGAACTGGCCGGAACCTTTGACGTGCTCATGATCGTGCTGGTGCTGGGCGTGCTAAGCACCCAGGTACACCGCTCGCTGGGGAACACTGCGGTGGGTTCGCTTTCACAACTCGGGGAGGAGTAAATCCACGTGCTGCTGGTGCTCACCTTACTGCTTCCTTTGCTGGCCATCGGCATTACGGCATCGCCGGTGCCCCGAACCGTGGCCGAAACAACCGCGGTTATTCTCGCCATCGGCAATGTGGTGATCGCGCTGGTGATGGCGGCGCGGCTCACCGGAAGCGGCACCCTGACCACCGCTCCCGCCTGGCTGAGCATCAACTCTTTTGGTGCCATCACGCTGCTGCTGGAAACCTTTGGGGCACTGACCGCCCTGCTGTTTTCCATCGGTTATCTGCGAATCCATGCGGCTTCGAATGGCCACAAGAGACGTTATCTGATCTGGCTGAATCTGTTTTTCCTGGCACTGTATGCGGTTCCACTACTTAATGAAATCGCGATGGTCTGGCTGGCCCTGACCTTGACGACGCTATTTTCCGTTTTTCTGGTGAGCTTTGAGCGCACTCCTGCCGCCCTGGAGGCTGGCTGGAAATACGCCGTACTTACCATCCTCGGGGCGGCCCTGGCTCTGCTGGGAATTTTGCTGCTGTACTGGGCCTTAAGCCTTGCTGGCGCTACGGATTTCACCTGGAACGGTTTGGCTGGGGCCGCGGCCAAAATGCCGGTGCGTGTCGTGGACCTGGCATTTCTTTTGATGCTGGTGGGCTTTGGCACCAAAGCCGCGCTGATCCCCCTTCATGCCTGGCTGCCTGATGCGTACAGCCAGGCCCCGTTTCCGGTTTGCGCCATGCTCTCGATTCTGGAAAGCGTGGCCATTCCGTATGTGATTTTACGTATTCTCGCCGGCACGCAGGCGGTGGTGGGTAATCATGATCGCGCCTGGTTGCTGGCCTTTGGGCTGGTCTCCGCCGGCGGGGCCGCCCTGCTGATTTTGCAGACGCACGAATACAAACGACTCTTCGCCTATTCCACCATCGAAAACGCCGGCATCATTCTCACCGCCGGTGCCATGAATTCCGTGCATGTGCAACAGGCCGCGATCTGGCAGATGATCGCCCACGGCCTCACGAAACCGGCCTGCTTTTTCGCCGCCGGCATGGTGTTTATGGTCATGGGCAAATACCGCATCACGGAAGTTCGCGGCCTGCTGGGGCGCTCCTGGAGCGTGGGTGCCGTGTTCATGCTGGCTGGGCTGACTCTGGCCGGAGCTCCGCCTTTTTCCCTTTTCCTAAGCGAACTGGCCATTCTCAAAACCGGCCTGGTTGGCCGGCAGGCGTGGGTGTTCATGCTGCTGGCGGTTTTCATGATCATTTCATTCTGCGGCATTACGTATCATCTGTTTCGGATGGTCTTGGGCCAGGCACCCGCCCCGGCCCATGAGCCGCCGCGCACTATTCCCGGTTCCTGCAGGTGGGCCTTGCTGCTGGCCCTGGCACCGGTGGTGCTGATCGGGTGGTTCATGCCGGCGGCTTTGCATCATCTGATTCGTCAATCCGCGGCGGCATTGCGGGGAGGTGCCCCATGACTCCATCACCCATGACCGAGTCTGAGCACGTGCTCCAGCAATGCCGCCAAGTCGCGTCGGTGGAAGCCTTGGCCGGCAACGCGGCCGGTCTGGTCATGACTTGCCCATCCGGCAAACTCAAACCTCTGGCCGAATTGCTAGCCAATGCCCTGCACTACCGGTTTGGTTCGCTGGTGGTCCGCGAAGACGGCACGCAGTGGAAACTCATTTACTTTTTTTACCGCCGCGATACGCCGGCCACCGTGCAACTCGCCATTGGCTTGCCGAAAAATGAATCACGCATTGATTCCATCAGCGATAAAATCCATGCCGCCGATTGGCATGAACGGCAGGCCGAGGACCTTTTCGGATTGACGTTTACCGGGCATCCGCGGCTGGGTGATTTTGTGCTCCATGAGGAATGGCCGGAAGGCGTCAACCCCATGCGCCGCGACTTCGACGCCCTTAAGCCCATGGCCGAACGCGTCGTCGATCCATCCTGGCGGCCGGCGCGAATTCTGGAAACACCCGGGGCTTTTTTAATGCCCATTGGTCCCGTGTATGGCGATTACTGCGAGTCCGCCCAGTTTTTTTCTGGAAACC